>JAJFJG010000112.1 GCA_021774265.1 Nitrosomonas sp. | reverse complement strand
ACCATCATGAAGCTTACGAATTTTCTTACCTTCACTGGTGGCGTTCTTACAAGTAACGTTATCAAGGGCATGACGAGTAGTCAAAATGTGGTAACTTTTATTAGTTAAAAATAGTTACCACATAAGTTACCACACTTTTTTATCGGATGCGAATGGATTTCTGAGGACCACTACGAACAAAATAAAATTAAAATTAGTTTAATTGCAATGACTTATGTACTTTATTGGACTGGTATGGGACAGCAATTGGCGGAGAAGGCGGGATTCGAACCCGCAGTCTAAATAAATAATATAATATTTATCAATTAGTTACAATTGCTATGTTGCCCAAGAATAAGCATAAATGGGCATGTTTTGGCATAGTATGGGCAACATTTTGGGCAACATATTTTTGTGATTAAAAGAGGATTTTCGGTTTATCTGTTTCAATTAAAGACACTACTGTCCCGTTAACACGTATCGAACTCGGGACCTTCTGATTACGAATCACAAATTCTGTATATTTATCCGTATTTATGAAAATTGATATGAATACGTATACCTTTACACAGCAAGGCATTAAGGGTATATTTAGCATTTGCGTACATTGATAGAAATACACTAAAATGTACCCGGAATGTAACCCCGGCGTAACCCCAACTTGCTATGGCCAAAAAATTCAACTTTACAAAAGCGGAGATTGACGCCCTCCCCTTGCCACAAAAAGGCAAGCGCGACACGTATCATGACACAAAGGTGAGCGGTTTACACTTGCGTATATCATCAACCGGGGTCAAAACATTTAGTGTTTTTAAACGCATCAAAGGCGGCAATCCTGAGCGCATAACACTAGAGCGCCACCCTAACATGACGATTGATCAGGCAAGGCGAAAAACCATGGAAATCAATCTGGTTATAGCTGAGGGAAAAAGCCCAGCCGAAGCTAAACGCAAATTGAAATCAGAATTTCTCTTCAGTAATTTATTTGCCGAATATGTAGAGAGACACTCTAAACCAAAGAAAAAAACATGGGCAGATGATCTGGATAATTATAAAAAACATGTTGAAAAACAGTTGGGCAAAAAAAAGTTATCAGAAATAAATCGGGCAACAGTATCGCTACTTCATAACAATATAACAACTAAATCAGGACCAATTGCTGCTAACAGAATACTGGCCTTAATTTCAAGCGTGTTTGGATGGGCAATATCAGCAGGGCTTTGTGAAAACAACCCGGCTATTGGGATCAGGCGTAACAAAGAAAAGAGCCGGGACCGGTTCATTCAAAGTGATGAGCTACCAAGATTCTTTCAGGCACTCTCAAAAGAGCCAAATGGAACGATTAGAGATTATGTTTTAATCTCGCTATTGACCGGCGCACGCAGATCAAATGTATGTAGCATGAAATGGCAGGATATTAATTTCGAACGTGCTGAATGGCGTATAGAAGAAACAAAAAATGATACACCTCAAACAGTAACGCTTTCACCAGAAGCGATTGAGGTTTTGCTAAACCGAAAGTTAGATGATAGTGAATTTGTTTTTCCTGGCATCGGCAAATCAGGACATATTCAGGAACCGAGAAAAGGCTGGGAACGCATACTTAAAAGCGCAGGAATAAAAGATTTGCGACTTCATGATCTAAGACGCACATTGGGAAGCTGGCAAGCAAAGACCGGCGCATCCCTGGCGATTATAGGTAAATCGCTTAATCATAAGAACCAAAATACAACGGCGATTTATGCGCGGCTTGATCTTGATCCGGTTAGAGACTCAGTTAATACAGCCACAAGCGCAATGCTTGCAGCAGGTGGGTTAACAAAGCCAGGTGAAATTGTTCAATTCAAGAAAAAGAAATAATAATCATAGCTCCGGATACATAAATTATGGTATCACTACCCCATATAACTTGATTACGAGCTTTCAAGGTACCGTCAGCGATAATGGCAATTGCTTGACCCATTAGGGAAAAAACAACCTAATCCAAGGTGAATCTTGGTATTATCATTGCATTGAAACTGTATAAGAAATGTAACTTTTTACTCAAAACTCAAGCAAAATAAATTAAAACAATGCCAATAATCAACTTAAATAAAGCAACTTTAAAAAAAAGTTTTAATCTTAACTACAATGTATTTTTCGTTTTTACCCTCATTTTGATCATATCTGGCTGTGCCCAAATGAACCAGATAGGAAATGAATTATCTAACCAGGGTATAAACATTCCAAGCTTACCTGTTCAGAGCATGAAATCTTCAGGTGCACCAGAAAACAATGCGGTTAAAGATATGATAGATGGGGTGTCAAGTAGCTTCAGTAGTTTTGTTACAACCGACGACGATATGTCATCTGTACGAAATTACTCACGCACCAAGGAATATTTTTGGAGTGGTGTTTTAAGCGGCATTCTGGTAGGTGCAGGTTCAAACTGTGTTTATAACATTACGAAAGGCGGTGGATGTTTGGATAATGTTGGGATAGCTGCTGCAGTCGGTGGTGGCCTTGGGGCGGCTGGTGGTTGGTATGCAGCATCACAACAAAATAAACTAGAAAACAAGTCACTCACTCTAGAACAAGAGCTTAATGCCGCGCGCTTAGAATTAGAGCAAGCCAAGCTAAACCGTGAGACAGCACAACGCTTGGTTGCAAGGCAAACTCAAGAACTTTCCACTTTACGTGCTAAGAATTTGCAAGATCATGCCAATAAAAAGGCTTTGGAAAAACAAATTAAAACCATGGAAGAAACCAACGAAATATTAAACAAATCAATTGAGCGTATGAAAAGCGAGATAGCTGCAATGGAAGCATCATTGGCCAAAGAAATGGATCCAGCCGCGAAAGAGGAATTAGCTAGTGTTAAAAGCAAGATACTTGAAGAGAAAGAGTTACTGAAAAAAGAAATCAATATGTTAGAAACCGAATTATTGGGATAAGTTTTACAGTGCCCTATTCCTCTCAAAACACTGTAATCAGGCTGCGCTGTCTTAAAGTGATCTTGGTTATGGCTTTATTCAGTCTTAGTGCTTGTATCACTTCACCAAGCAAATGTAAGCCTAGTGAAGTTGATAATGTTATTACATCCCTTCGCTGCTTAGGCGGCGGCGGGATGGAGGAAAACGTTAAAGCCTTGGAATTATCCCTAGAAGAATTAAACTCAGAAGTAGAGTTGACGGAAGACGAAACTCATGCGTTGCAACAACAATCCATAGAGTTATCACAAGATATCAATTTGTATCAAGACTATTTAGCACGCAACCTGGAAAAGATTCAGGAAGATGAGGCAGTGCTTGATGAAATCAGACCAATCAATCTTGTAATGCAAGAGAAAAAACTCTCACTAGAGAAGGAACTCGCTTCCATGAAAGCTAAACTCAAACAAGAAAAAAACACAAACCCCGTATCTAGGAAAGAAGTATATGAGCTAAGCAAGACTGTAAAACAATATCGTGAAAAATTAGATGCCCTGACCTATACACTGGTTGAATAACAAATAGCACCGAATATCTGCCTTTTCCTTTTAACCGCACTTCATTTCTGGTCGTTTATCAAATCCAATAATTTCCTCAAAATAGCGATCTAGATTAGGGGGTTTTTGCTTCTGATACCGATTTACATGACAAAGAAATAAATCGATAAAATCAACAGACTTTGGAGAAGCCGAGATGGGTTTTAAGGCAATTTCCCGTTGTGCTACAAGTTCCTGGTAACTAAAATCTTCCGAAACTTGAAATAGCAATTCACCATAAAGTGAACGAGTAATCGCTAACCTGGCTTGAGCATCTGGAATTGCTAAACACGATCGCCGATTGGGATCATTTGTATCATTCTTCCCTGAATGACAGACTTTATTAAAAGTTTTAACTTTATGATTATCATCTCGATAATTTCTTATGGTTAAAGCTGCAGAACGCAACATTGTTCGTATGCTTCTTTTTTCACTACGATTGCGCTGGGCGATTTCCAGATCAAACTCCTCTTTAATTTTTGCCACCTTACTTTTTATATCTTCCTGTATTTTTGCTTCGTTTATTTGTTGAAAATTTTGTTCCAAATGCTCTCTTCTCTCAAAATTTCTTAGAGCATCAAAATCCCTTTTTAACTCATCTTCACGCATGGGGTTATAGGACTTGGACGCAACTACAATTCTAAAGCCAGTCATGTTATTTTTATTAGCGATTCTGGGTGTGGTGGCGTAGTAGTCGAGCTCGGTACGATAGGCCGAAGTTAACAAATCCTTGGGAGTCGTACAAGACCCGCCTCTTGCTATAAAACCACCAGCTTGTCCCAACAAACGCCCTGCTACATTAAAGCGGAATGGCTCCAGGACAATTTCCTGAACGTTACCAATCATATCGTATAAACCAAGAGGATTGGGTTGTTTTAGACCTACATCTTGAATCTCACCATTACAAGATTGTTGACCGATATGCCATGCATAATTGCTAATACTTCCCTTCATTGGAGGTAATGGTGCCTCAAAGGTTTCACGATCCGGTACAGCTTCACCGCCCCGAGCAGCAAACTCCCATTCCGCCTCAGTAGGTAAGCGAACAAAGATACTTCTATTTTGGACTTGTTTAGTGACTAAGTCCCAATGGTTTTTGGATAGCCATTCTGTATATCGCCGGGTGAAGTCAATCGCATCAAACCACGATACGTTTCGGGCTGGCAGTTTACCTTTATCCTTTTCGTTACAAGCATTAGGATTCATCACAGCATCGTACTGAGATTGCGTTAATTCATAAACACCCATCAGAAAATAACGCCGGTCAGGCCGATTATTGTCAGCCAAGGAACCAACCAGAGGAACATCTCGGGTATATTCAAACCAAGGACTCAGGGAACCAGAAAAACCGAGCTTCAATTCTTTGTCAGATAACCAGTTGTTATCAGTTTGGGTATGGATTTTCTTGAGTTGCATCTCTTCCCCGCAAGGCATCGGCCAACGTAGAATTGTTGAATCTGCAGCGGCATAATTATTCAAACACAGCCATAATAGTCCCTGAAAAAAGACACACCAAACAGTGCGCTTGTTATTAACTAACATCATAATTTTTATTCTCTGAGTTAATCACTTATAAATAAAAAGCTGGCACTGCTGATTGATACCATAATATCAACTAGTAATAGTAATATTCCTGTAATAATTAAAAAACCGAAAGGAACAATACAGGCTTCTCCAGATAAACCTAATTCAGAAAACCAAGGCTCTAAAGTAACATTCATTACTTTAGACACCAAAAGGGTTAATAATAAAGAACAAAACCAGCCCAGCGCCGTAACCAATAATGATTGCAAGGTAAAAATTTTTATGGTGTCGAGCCTTGTCATACCATGCCATTCCAATTGCAACAAGCCAGATTTTAGGCGAGCAAATCGATTCATATTGGATAATACTAGAGCAATTGTTACCGCACGCCCCGCACAAAACAAAATCACAAGAAAAATTGCTTGCGCACTGTTTTCTAATGCAAATCGTTCGCCAATTAAGGCCTCTCTGGATTGAGCGCGCCACCCCAAAGTATTTATCTTTTCGACTAAGGGGGCGACAACTTCAAGATTGGCAGCATACAATCTGATCGCAGCAAAATTGTCTCGAGCATCGACACCATAATTTGGTTTTGAGCCATCAAACACGATACGACCATGTTCATCGTAAGCGGTGAGACTCAATGCTACTGCTAATGAATAGTCAATAAGTATAGCCCGTTCAACCCACCCCGCTGTATCAACGATACCCGTTATCTCAAACTCAAAGCTGTATGTCGGTTTAGATTCAATTTGATAATGTAAAGCTATAATGTCGCCAAGCTTTGCACCCAAGGCTTTGGCCAGATCCACACCAATAACTGCGGAGGTATTATCAATTGTTAGTTGTTTTTCAAGCAAGTGAGGGTCGTTGTTTCCACTAGGAAAAATCTGAGCAATCGAGTGAGTTGATGGGTTTCTCGCAAGATTAACTGGCATTCTGTCATTGAAAAAACCTATGGAAGGCACTACAAATCCTACTTCAGGCAAACTTTCAAAATAGTGAATATGGTCTGTTGTAAGCGGAGTATTGGGTTTGACAAAGATACGTAAACTTTCAGGGGTATTAAGTTGTTCGGTCGCGAACCCTGAAACAATACCCAGTTTCAGCCCCCACAACACGTATACCAAGGTCAGCACACCTATAATAATTGCTGTGTCTAGAATACCCTGTATGCGATATTTCTTGATGTCCGCAAGCACAACTGTAATCAGTGTTGATAATTTAACAGCGCTTCTCATTCAGGGATAAATTCCGTTGTGATTTGATTTCCATGCTGAGAGTATTGACCAATCAAAATTTTAAAACCAAGCTGTCTGGCTAAAACAATATCATGAGTAGCAATCACCAGGGCGTTAACTTTGTTATTTTGTTCAACATGCCCAATCATAAATTTCATGGCGGTTTCGGCAAGTGCAGGATGCAAAGCAGAAGTTGGCTCATCAGCCACAACTAGTACTGGTTGATGAATATAGGTTTGGATCATCGCCCCCCTGATTCTTTGTCCCCGAGATAATTTATCGAGTGGAGAGTTCAATAAACCAGGAGACATATCTAAGGACCGTGCTAATCGACTACAAGCTTGTGTTACATTTGCATCATTACCCCCTGCAATTTCTAATCTCAACTTTGCATTTTCCAGAATACTCATCGATGGATACAAACCACCTTCTGAAGCTAAGTAGCCAATATACTTGGCTCGAATTTCACGTAGTCTCGCATACAGTCGTTGCTGCCATAGCCTAGAAATATCATCGATACCACTACTTTGGTGAGATAAATTAACCTGAAAACGAAGCGAATCAGGCGAGGAGCTAGATTGTAACAAGGCAATTATTCTCAATAATGTGGTTTTACCACATCCACTTGGACCAACAATCGCAATTTTGTCCCCACTATTGATGATTAAATCCTTAACGCGCAGACCAAATTCGCGCTCATCATCACGAAGAATGATATTTACCTGTTTAAGAGCAAATTGCAAAATTCAGCCAATAGTTTGTTAAGGCAAATCAGTTAATAAGACCGGATAGGTCCATTCATCCGACGTGGCATTCGGATGTAGCTTCATATAATCACTTTCAACTCTATTGCTGTGGCGCTCAAGGTTATTGATAGCTACTTCAACTTTATTTAACCAATCGGAAATTTCACGGCCTGTCATACCACTCCAATCTTGTTGCTGTATAGTTAGAAAGTTGGACAAATAAGGTAATTGGGCTAAGTAACCAGGGAGAAAATCTCCTAGCTGTGCTTGACTCAGATTCGCACCTCCAAGTCTACCCTGCACATTTGTAGTATTTATTTGTGAGGGATCTATTGATGCAGTACCCAAAGCTTTGGCCAAGTTAGCGAAAAATGTTTCACCGGAAATTGCTTCAACTTTAGCTGTATCAAGTAAATCTGATAATACAGCCGCCAGATCACGCATTTGCCGTCGGTTTAATAATAAGTGTGGCTCAAAGGACTTTCGGTTAAGTTGAGGATTAGAAGTGCCTAGTGCTTTATCAGTGGACCAGCCTTGGATCATTCTCGGCATACTATTATTTTCACATTTTCCAAGCCAATGTAAGCGTTGTGCTAAGTCATGTTGAGGAATCGCCCCCCCTTTTTTCGCTTCTGCAATAAGTTGTGGAAGAGTACGATTAAGATTATTCATTACTTCAATAATTTTAGATTCAACCTGTCTACCAAAGAGATCCACAGCACCGTTCTCAACTGCAAAGTAACTAGGCTCTGTGATACTAGAGCTGGGCCACTTAGATAAAATTTTTAGTTGTTCCTCTGCACGGGATATTTGGTGCAATTTTTTAGCTTCTGGAGTTTGTAGATGTATCGCTAATAAACCAATTTGTTTCTCGTCCCATAATATGTTCGCCACAGATTGCACCGAGAGAGTTCTATTATCGGTTCCTTTAACAGCATCTCTTAAAGGTGCATCAGTAATCAATACTATCCATTTACTCCGAAAAGGATCCCAATCCATTCGAGTAGCTTCAAACACACCGATTAAACCGTCTTCTTCAAAACCACGGGTCGAATAATCGGCCGATTTCATTTTGTCTAATACCGTTCCAAAAATTTTAGGATCATTACTAAGACTTAACGCTTGGTAGGTTTTTACGCGATATTCCAAATTTTGATTGTTACCAAGTTCATCACGATAACCTACCAGACCAAATTGAACACGACCTGCAAAATCTTTTTGCATCAGTAAATTAGCGGAGAGCTGTTCAACCATCTCTCTGGTTCGATCAATATATTTTTGCATCGACAAGGTCGTATCGATCACAAATACAATTCCGATTCTTTGTTCTTCATTACAAACTTGATTATTGAGCATTGAATCAGTTTCAAGTGGTAAAGCGGCAGTTTTTACTAATAAAGAAGAATCACGTTGATTAGGCTTACCTCTCTGGATAAAATCCAATACTGGCGTTAGATAATGTTGATTGGACCAGTGAACAAATTTTTCTGGTTCCATGGCAACCAAACCATTATCAGAACTGACTTGCCCATTAATTAAAGACAGGGAACGGGAATTTATCTGCGCTGAATCGGCTAACAACCAGCTCAAGTCTAAGGAATTCTCAAAAAATAGTACACGATGACGATCGATTGGCTCATTGTAAACCACGACCAGATTATTGGACCACTGAAACACATTATCAGCTGCTATCCAACCAATTGGCGGTAACGCCGCATTGGGGCCCACCTGAAAATACTGTTTGTTATTAAGCATTTTTTCATCAAATACGTAATAACTATTGAAGGGGGCTGGCTGTTCAACGACTTGAACTGAGCTACCGGTAAAACTGACAACTTGAGCGTCCTTGAGATTTACCACTCGTTCAAATAGTCCGATGGAATTACCATTTTCATCGGTTAGCGGTCTCGGTGCACTACTATTTTGAGCTAAGACATTGGCTCCATTCAATAAAACAACGAACAATAATGCATGTAAGAAAAATAAATACATAAGGTTTAAACTAATTTTTACAGTTTTGGAGTGCCGCCGGTATTTTATCTTCAATCATTGATTTTAACGCTGCGGAGTGTAATTGTTGATTTTCAGCCATCAAATTTTGCTGCCAAGCTTCCATCGATGAACGGGCACCTACGCCACCCTCACAGGCAAGACGATAATATTTCAAAGTGAAATTATCGTTTCTTTCGTCAAACAAACCTGGAGTAAAATTTGAATTACCCAAATTCTCAGCAGCGATCAGTGCCGCTCCTGGATGACTATCTGCCTTCGTAAGCTCATCTAATATTTCTCTTGCTTTATTATATTGCCTGTTGGCAATCAAAATTTTTAATTGTTCAAAAGGGTCTTGTATCGGTATCGCTGTTGGCGAAGCGCCACCATTCCCATCACCATAAGAAGCGGGGCTTTGCCGTGTATTAGTTGGCTTTGGATCAAACTCTTGCGGATTTGTTGGACCTAGTTCTTGTTCTTGTTCTGGATCTTGACTACTCTGCCAAAACCAGAACAAGACAACCAGTAATAAAATGACTATCCCAATGATTAATGGAATTAACCAAGGTGGTCTAGTAGGCTCTGCACTAACATGTACTACCACTGATACAGTGGAATCACCCCCCTCGCCTACGGCATCTAAAATAAACTCTTTTTTCCCTGCATCAGAAAGTGTCACCACCTCTTTGCCTTTTAATGCCTTGACTCCTTGCCAATCTCCGTTGGCCCGCAATGAATCGGTATGCTGTGATTCCCATTCCAGTTCAATTGCCTGTCCTATTTGAACTGTCTTTCGATTGACACGGAAAGAAACATGCGGATACGGCAAAGATGATATTCCTCCCACAGGATCAACAACAGGTTCATCAGGATAAAGTTTGTGATGTGGTTTCAAGTCCCAGGGAAAAACACCTTGAAAATCTGTCCCTTCAATCTGTAAATTAATTGGATCAAAATCATTAATATGATCAGTATAATCATCACCTAACTGAATTAATAAATCCTGACCATCACGGCTCAAGTGTTCAGGTGCAAATGGCCGCGCTTCAAAACCCCAACCTTCGGCACTGAGAAACGGTGGTTCCATCTCACGCTGAATAAGTACAGATAGATGATTACTGACCTTGGCTGCGCCTGGCACTCTGATATAGATATGACGTTCGCCTTCTACAGTTAATTCCTCTTCTACCTGCCATGAACTAAGGCGGCTCTCTGTTTGCATTTTATTTTCTCTTAAGACAATATATTGAGGATGCCACCA
>JAJFJG010000111.1 GCA_021774265.1 Nitrosomonas sp. | reverse complement strand
CATTGTGACATCCTAGAAACAGGTAATGATTCTTACCGATTCAAGCATCGGAAAAAGAGTATAAATATTGATTTGCCTACCGAATAAAGTGGAAACTTTTCGACGCTGACACTGGAAAGTTTTCAACGCTGATTGACAATCAAGAAAAAGATGTTTGAAACCGGAGCCTTGCTGGCGGGAGAAATGAGTGGCCACATATGTTTTGCGGATAATTATTTTGGTTACGATGACGCCATGTTTGCTGCTTGTCGATTGGTACAAATTGTCTCTGCATCGAACCAAAGTTTGGGAGATATGGTCGACCAACTTCCCAAGGCGGTTTCAACTCCTGAGATCAGGATTTTTTGTGATGATGAGAAGAAATTTGGCATTGTTCAAGCAATAAAAAAAGATCTTGGAAATAAATTTCCTTTGGTAGATATCGATGGTATCCGCTTAGATTTTGGGGACGGCTGGGCTCTGATTCGTGCATCAAACACCCAACCTGCTCTGACATTGAGATTTGAAGCTAACGACAGTTATAGACTGATGGAATTTCA
This sequence comes from Nitrosomonas sp., assembly GCA_021774265.1. Lineage (GTDB taxonomy): Bacteria > Pseudomonadota > Gammaproteobacteria > Burkholderiales > Nitrosomonadaceae > Nitrosomonas. Next base: position 22,420 of record JAJFJG010000111.1, on the reverse strand, counting down.
GGAAATTGTGCAGGAGTCCCTACTAAGGGCCGATCTCAATTTAAATTTTCTGTAATTTGATTTTCAACTTTTAAATATCAGCTATAAATAGCTAAAGTAACCAACAGATCAACTGCTATAGATTGAGGAATGTAGTCACTCTCAATACCCAGAAAGGGTGAGCGTAAACGTAAAAGGGCGAAGGTATTTTACCTTATCCATTACTATTAGTATTCTCTGGGAGAGGCTCAAATTTTAGTGGATTTTTACCAGATTATCCATGTCACTTTTGGTTGGGGCGACGACCAATTGCATCGTCTATGCTGGAGGCCTCTTTTTTCTGATGTTGCTTCCGCTAGTCCGATTAGACTCAAGTAGTTTAGGCGCACAAGAAGAAGTGAGCATTTTCATGGAAAGAAGATTGACAGTAATAATTATTTCTATTATATTGGAAATATGGAATTAAATATTGCTATAAAAGCGCTGGTTGCATTGATTAAAGGAGCTCGTTTAACGGTATACCAAGTATTAGTTCAAGCTGAAGAATCAAAGCTTTCGACGGATAAACTAGTAAAGGAGCTAAACATTTCCTATGTAATACTTACTGGCCGGTATTTCGTGAAGCTCGATAGAACTTTTCCGTGATGAAAAAACAGTTGAAATATAGTTCCCTTTCATTTAACTAAGGAGACAACATTGTGAAACGTTTTCATGTACATATTGCGGTCGATAATCTTCAAGATAATATCCGTTTTTATTCTGCATTATTCGGTGTTAAACCCACTGCAAGTAAATCGGATTATGCTAAATGGATGCTGAATGATCCGTTAATTAATTTTTCTATATCTTCTCGGGGTGCAAAACCTGGCTTGGATCATGTAGGAATCCAGGTTGATTCGGAAGAAACGTTAGATGAAATGAATCGCTGTTTAGCTAAAGCCGATTTGCCTGCTGCTGTGCAAAAGAATGCACAATGCTGCTACGCCACGTCTAATAAATACTGGACGGTTGACCCGCAAGGCATCGCGTGGGAAGTGTTCCATTCGCTGACGACAATTCCGATATTTGGTCAGGATACGGCAATTCCAGTCAAAACGGAATCCTGCTGCGGGGTCGAATCATGAATGTACTGTTTCTTTGCACTGGGAATTCATGTCGCTCTATTCTCGCAGAAGCTACTGGAACCGAGGAAGAGATCAATGCGGCATTCACACAAGCTTATCGTACCTTACGTGAAAGTATTGAAGTTTTTTTAGCACTGCCACTAGATGATTTGCGCCAAAATTCTTCCGTTTTCAAGACAAAGCTAGACTACATTGAAATCCTGAAGTTTAAAAGCCAAATACAAAGCGATAGCCACAAGATAATAATAGGTTCATATTGACATGCTGATTGCCTTACTCATTTTTATCATTACGCTCGCGCTAGTCATTTGGCAGCCGCGCGGCCTCGGTATCGGTTGGAGTGCTATGCTTGGTGCTATTTTCGCGCTGCTTCTAGGCGTGATAAATCTCAGCGATATACCGATTGTTTGGAATATTGTTTGGAACGCAACTGCGGCATTCATCGCCATCATTATTATCAGTTTGATACTTGATGAATCTGGATTCTTTGAATGGGCTGCGCTGCATGTGGGCCGTTGGGGTGACGGGAACGGGCGTTTACTTTTTGCATTTACAGTGTTACTGGGCGCAGCTGTTTCAGCATTATTTGCCAATGATGGAACGGCATTGATCTTGACTCCGATTGTGATGGCGATGCTACTAGCACTCGGATTTAGTCCAGCGGCGACACTGGCATTTGTCATGGCGGCTGGTTTTATTGCCGACACGGCTAGTTTGCCGCTGCTAGTATCCAACTTGGTCAATATCGTTTCAGCTGATTTTTTTAAGATTGGGTTCAATGAATATGCCGCTGTAATGATTCCAGTCAACATGGCAGCGGTCGCAAGTAGTCTGGCGGTGCTCATGATTTACTTCCGTCGCGCTATTCCAGTAAGCTACGACATAACTCGACTCAAGTCGCCAAATGACGCAATACGGGATCCGGCAACGTTCCGTACGGGTTGGGTAGTACTGGTGCTGTTGCTCATCGGCTTCTTTGGCCTCGAACCTTTAGGAGTGCCAGTCAGTGCTATAGCAGCCTTCGGCGCATTAATCCTGCTTATGGTGGCTGCGCGTGGTCGCATCATCAGCGCACGTAAGGTAATTCGTGAAGCACCTTGGCAAATTGTCGTTTTCTCATTGGGAATGTATCTGGTGGTGTACGGCCTACGCAACGAAGGTCTGACCGGATATATCACAAGTCTTTTGGATATTTTTGCTGACTATGGCGTGTGGGGTGCCGCTCTCGGCACTGGTTTTTTAGCCGCTTTTTTGTCATCTGCCATGAACAATATGCCCACAGTATTGATCGGTGCCTTGTCGATCGACGCAACTAGCGCGACCGGCGCGGTAAAGGAAGCGATGATCTATGCCAATATAATTGGCTGTGATCTGGGACCAAAGATTACACCAATCGGTAGTCTAGCGACTTTGTTGTGGTTACATGTGCTGGCACGAAAAGGTATGACTATCACTTGGGGCTACTATTTCAAAGTAGGCATTGTACTGACTGTACCCGTATTGTTGACAACGCTTGCAGCACTCGCAATTCGGCTCAGCATCTAATGATGTGAGGGTCATAGTAGCTATTAAAAGAACGGCTTTCTTGTTTGCCATGTACCGATATTATCGGTCGAATCAAAATTCAGAATTAATTCATTTGGAGTGTTTTTGAATGAGGCGAGAATCTGTCAATTTTTTTGAAACAGAATCACTCAAATCAAGTTATTTATCAACCTGACGCAATAACTATACACCGTCATTTGAAGTGATGCCATCTCCCTGAAAATTTACATCAACTGAACGTCATATACAGCTGGAAAATTAAATTATTTTTTGGGTGCGCTTTGTCGCTGGTAACTACTTTCTTTATGCAGATTATATAGCTGAATTATAAAAGATTATTAGGTAACTGCTACTACCTCATGTGCAATATTGAGGTTAATATTGGCCGTCATCTAATATCTGCTACCTATTACCGGAATCTGAGGCAGGGAGCTTTTGCGACTTGGAAAAATATTGCGTTAATATAAAGGCGGTAATTCCGGAATTTTATGCCGTTTAAAAGTTAGCTTGACGATACTCCTGAATTAGCCGCAACTTGTCTTTAAGTCTGGTTTAAGTGATCAGTGTTCCCCTGGTTTATCTCAAGGATAGCGCCAATTCTTTCAAACTCCATACGAATAGTGGCAGGCGTCCGTTTTAAGTAACCAGCAAGGATTTTAGAGTTCGTTGTTTGCAGAACAAGACTTGCTTCTAATAGCATATGTAAAGCAGGGGATAATATTTTCTTGCCATCAATAGTATTGATATAGCTTGCCGCTTGCATTTTTGCACGTTTTAATTGTGCTATTTCGTAGAAATGATTATTAGCTTTATGGCTACTTAAGTAATTATTGATATTATCCTTAATAGGAATTATTTTATTCACTATAAACACCTTTTTAAATGAACTAGGGATGGTGTCAGGATAAAGATAATTTATTACAACACCGTGAAGTAACAGTTAAATATTAATGAGATTTTGCTTATGAATAGCTACAATGAGAAAGCCAAAAAGGGACGCCTGGCCCCAATCCGTTCGCACTTTACTTTGGATTTGTTATAGCGGCACGAAATATTGAGGCTTTAGAATTAAGTAATGAGCTAATACAGGTAATTATTTGTAGCGTTTAAATGTTCTGTGCTGCTAATTAACATTCAAAAACCGCCAGAAAAAACCAGGATTAACACTGAACATTTCCATTAAATTCTATAGTAGGTATAGGGTACAATTCTTTAATTCTTGTCACTGAAAACTTTTGAATATTGATTGGTGATGAATTTTGGTTGTGGGAACCCCTTGTTGCTTCAAATCTATTATTTTGTTGTTAGTTGTTGTGTCCTGACATATCCTGAAAGACTAATTAAAACGAGATGGATACCCGATGCGCTCATCTTAGGTTGTTTATTCTCAATATATTTAGGCCGCACTAGGGTTCAGAACCCACACTTTTTTTTACTGAATTATTCGTTTGCTCGAGAAACCATTCAGGGAAAAGAACAACTGGCCGATTAGGAAATTGCTTGCCTGTCATATCACGTAATAACTCACTTAGTCACGCAGTTGCTGAACTAGCCTGTACTAGTGCATTACGATCAGGCTTCGTTCCATTTATTAAAATACCGCCTCCATCAAATTTAATAACTGGCTTACTCTTACGAGGAAAGGTAAAAGTCTTGGTCTCAATCACATAAATACCATTTGAGTAAAAAACAATATGATCAATATTAAAATTTCCGGCAGATCAGACATGGAAAACCTTTGCGTCTTTTTTACGAAGCAGTTCAAGATATTGACCAACAGCCTTCTTACCATCTATTCCGAGACGAAGATTTATAAGTTTACGATTTGCCTTCAATATATGAAAAAAAGTATAACCGATTACAATAAGCGTGAATATTGTCCAAAGAATTGGATTGAGAGGTGATTCTGTAAAAAAATAAAGCTATTGCGATGCGGCTACACAAAAAAGCATAAACGCAGTTTCTAATGGGAATAGTTTATTGCCATTAGTTATTTCATCGATATGCTTTTGAGGTGAATCACCTGCATTTGAAAAAGGGTTTGCTTTCAGTGGGAACGATTTGTCTTTATATTTATCAATTTGATTCAGTTGTGAAGTATAGGAAGAGAATGAGATATGACGGCTTTATAATGCTGGGGCTTGAGTCGGATATGTGGGCTCAATTAAACAGAATTCATTCAATGAGACTTTTGCAAAACCCTGATAGTTGAATAATTAATCCTTTGTAATCAATCTTCAAAAATCTTTAGCCAGGGCTTTTGCAAAAGTCTCTCAATATACTTGGCTTTATTATCGATTTAAACTAAGCCATCGTGATATGGAAGGGCAATAACGTGCAAAAAATTAAATTACTCAAATCTTAGCTCAACTATTGGTGTTTTTATTATTGAAGATACTTTAAATTTGGGTCTGTATAAGATTTTCAAGAGAATCTTCAGCATTTCTTCTTAGTATATGACAGAAAAATATTGCTATAATTACTAACTATATTAGGCCTTTAGAAGTGAGGACGACCTTACCTCTCTATTTCAATCGGAGACGGCTCCAATAATTAGAGAGGTTTCAATGAATTCTAGTTGGTATATTCTTATTCTTGCCGGATTATTCGAAATTGGATGGGCGATCGGACTTAAATACACCGAGGGTTTCACTCAACTATGGCCAACCTTATGGACTGCACTCGCAATAGTGATTAGCGTTACCTTGCTTAGCTTAGCGATGAAATCACTACCGGTAGGAACAGCATATGCTGTTTGGGTTGGTATAGGTATAGTTGGCACAGTAATATTCAGTATTGTCTTGTTTGACGAGTCAGCGAATGTTTTTCGATTATTTTGCCTTGGACTTATAGTGATAGGTATTGTTGGTCTCAAGCTTGGAACGCCAACTTAAAAGTTTTTTCCAGCCGATGCATTTCTGAGGTGTTGCCAAATGCATATAAACTAGTCAAAATACGAATTTTTAACTTATTGATTGTTCGGTATTCATAATACTGACTCAAGGTGACAATAGTGAAATAGTTTAATACAACAGGACACTTCTAGAGGCAGATTTATAATGTCACTAGAGGTGAAGATGAATTGATTCGATTGCGCCTAGAAAACGAGCAGTTACGTATGGAGCGTGAAATAATTAAAAGATGGCTGGTATCGAGGCCAAGGAAGTCGAATAATGTGCGGGTTTATTCGAGAGCAACAGTAGACGTATCCGGTTATCGTGTTATGTTGCGTGATCGCGGTTAGCCCCTGTGTTTTTTATGCGTGGGTAAAGAAATCTGGAAATGTTGATAGGATCAAGAAAAGAGAAGTGCTTGAGGCCAAGGTTCGTCAGCTTTTTTATGAACATGTCTGGAAATAAATCAATGATAACTATCATTTAGAATCAGCCTTCAAGTGTCCAAACATAAGTGATATTTGTTGCCCAAACTTGATTTTGGGCATCGACGTTAAATTATCGGTCAAGACTAGTCACAGTACAGAGTTAGTGCATTTTCGTAAACGTATTGGCAAAGCTGTTTTTGAGCAGATATTTTAGATGAGCGTTAGCTTGCACGGAGATTTGGCTCAAGAAGGTGCAGTCAATATCGACACCACATTTCACGAGAAGAACATCACCTATCCGACGGACAGTAAGTTGACGATCAAGATTATTAACCGGCTGAACAAGCTTGCCAAAGCACATGGGTTTCAGCAACGACGCACCTATGTCAAAGAAGTAAAGTCATTGCGTTTAAGCATACGCCACTATCAAAATGTGAAGAAGAGGATGCTAGAAAAGTACTGAAGCGCCTTAGAACAATCGCTCGATCGTTGATTCGAGAACTCAGAAGAGAGCTGCCGCAGCATGATCTGTTTGATTGTTATCAACAGAATTTTTTGTTGTATGAAAGGGTGTTAAACCAGCAGCCCAAGGACAAGAATAAAATCTATTCGCTGCACAAACCCAAGGCATATTGCATCGCCAAAGGTAAAGATCACAAAGCCTACGAATATGGCAGCAAAGCATCTATTGCCAGTACGGCAAACAGCAATATCATTGTTGGCGTTGTCAATCATGAACAGAATCTATATGACAGTCTCACCCTGCCAGAAATTCTCACCCATGTTGAAATATCACGTGGCAATGCAGCCAAAGAAGGCGTGTGTGACCGAGGCATCGCGGCAAAAGTTGCATCAACAGAACTCTGATTATGTTGCCGAAAAAAGCACTAAAGAAAGCCACCCGCTACCAAAAGGTAAAAAAGCGAAAACAATGCAAAAGGCGAGCAGTAATAGAATCCATCATTGACCAATTAAAATCAGACTACAGGATGGGATGGCGAGAAATCACCTAAAAGGCGCGATAGGTGATCAAATAAACCTACTGATGGCAGCCGCTGCATGGAGTCTAAACGAATGGCTGATGGTCAATTTTTGTCTTTTTTTCCCCATGGAAAAAAAGACATGCGTGCGAATAAAAAAAATAGAAAATAGCGCAGATAAATATCCAGTTTAATTCTTGTGCATACGTTTTTTTCAAATATCTTCTGATCAGACTTTTTCAGGGACGACTAATTATTGTCTTTCTTGAGTTCAAGCAATAATCTCTGGTAACCCGTTACTCAAGTAAGATTTTGATGATCAACATAAGTCCGACACCAAAGACAAACGAAATCAAGTTAACAGCATTGGTATTTAAATCTCCGTGCTTGCTGACTTCCGGGACAAGATCCGATGCACCAATATAGAGAAAATTGCCGGCAGCGAAAGGAATCAGAAATGCGATATTAATATTAAATGAGACTACATAAGCCACCAGTCCGCCCAATAGAAATGTCAGTGCCGATAGGACATTAAAAAGCAATGCCTTACCTTTACTCCATCCGCCGTGAATTAAGACAGCAAAATCCCCAAGTTCCTGCGGAATTTCATGGGCTGCTGCTGCAAGCCAAGCCATGATACCCAGCCGGATATCAATTAAAAATGTCCCTGCAATAGCGAGTCCACCGATGAAATTGTGCAGACCATCCCCGATGAGTATCAGATAAGTGAGTGGTTTTTTGCAATTAGCACTGGCCCGATGACAGTGATGCCAATGCAGAAGTTGTTCAAGCGCCATAAAAACAGTGAAACCTGTCAGAATCCAACAGTAAAATAGGGTAGTGTTCCCCATCTCGTCAATGCCCGCAGGAATCATGTGAAAGAAGGCCCCGCCGATTAATGAGCCGGCAGCAAGTGAGACCAAGGGTAAGATAAGTCGATCCAGTGTTGATTTCTCAAGCAATAGCGTAACACTGCCAACTAAAGCGATTACGCACATTAAAAGGCTGCTACCAATAATCCATGCTAAGGTATTCATTAATTCTTTCTCCTGGCAATAAAATTAAAAAATTGAACAGCTAACGCCTATACGATGGCAGAATAATGGATTTCTACTAGAGGTTAAATTTTTTCATATAGGACAATAATTTCATGACTGAATTGAAAAAAACTGAACTAGATGCATTGCACGAAGCACTCGATGACGAGTACCGATCATGGGCTACTTATGACCAGGTTATCAGTGACTTTGGCGAGGTTCGCCCCTTTATAAATATTCGAGAAGCCGAGGCACGACACATTCAGGCACTGTGTTCACTTTTTATTTCCTATGGAATAACAGTACCCAAGAATACTTGGCCGGGGCAGATTATGCAGTACAAAACCATACATGAAGCTCGTGAGGCCAGTGTTGCCGCAGAAATTGAAAATGGGCAGATGTATGAGCGTTTGTTAAGAAGCACTGATAGAACAGATATTCTTACGGTATTTCGTAATTTGCAGGAGGCCTCTCAACAACGACATCTGGCAGCTTTTCAACGCTGTGTCGAACGACGATCAAAATAGAAACAATATGAGGCACATTGCGTACTCACCAATTGGAATGCCTGAATAACTATTTTGCAATCGTAATGCTAGGCACGCCGACGGACGAGGGGTCGGTAATGGTCATTCGGAACAGGATGGATAATAATTGAAAAGTATTTTTATTCCAATGGGCATTTGGTCCCATAGTATTTACGGCATAGTATTGTCCATGCGAGTAGGCTGATAAATTATTTACCGGTGACTTATCAGATACTATCAATTCCATTGTATTTATGGGATTCTCATCTCTGGTAATGGGCGGGGTGCGTTTATCCTTGTCAACATGGTACTCAGGAATCTCTCCAAGCGTGTGACTGAGAAAGTGAATAATAGTATGAAAACTTCTCAGGCGGAAAGCACCCTTCATCGGCCACGCTCCACCTGGATAATCGTGATGAATATCGAAAGCGACATCATTTTCATGCCAGGTTTTGGTTTCTTCATATAACCTTTCTCGTTCTTCACAACACAGCGTATGAGGGCTGTAATTCGTAACAAGAATGGGACCTTTTACATACTTGCTAAGCGTATAAGTATTGTCTTCTTGATTATGGGTAACATCAAATTCTCTCTCTAACGATTGGAAATCTGGCGTTGATTCACTATTGGCAGGAATTGTCCAGGTGCGCTTAAAAGTCAACTGCTCGGCATATAGCTGGTTCTGATCTTGAATAGCCGAGAGATGGAGTGCGACGCGTCGAAACATTTCATATCCAACTTTGTCTGCTGGGTTATTACGATAAGTGGTCGGCGTTCCGTGATTCTGAAGTCTTCGACGCTGATGACGAGTATGATGATCTGGTTTATTATTGTGCATACGCTGATGCGTAATTTTCTGTTTTTGATGCTGTATTCGTACTTCTTGCGCCATCATTCGCAGCATCAGATCAATGTCAAAATGTTGACGAAGTAGCAGGGCTAGCTTGCTATGATGGAATGGGGTAAGCAACCGTTTTGTGAATTCTTCTCCTTCGATCGGGACAATACTAATCGTAGGGTTTTCTGCGATACTCCCACCAAATATGGGCACAAGTGCGCTTCCGGAATCACCTGTGAGTGCGGGAGTGGCTCCTGCACTGAATCTAAAATCAAAGGTGGCTGCGATGTTTGATACTCTGGTGAAGTGCAAGGGTTGATGATGTTGTGCGCGAGCAATATTGATTAATAATTGCTCAGACATCGCACTGGTTACGGCTTCGTCATAGACCACAACCGCTCGATTGAGAGCAATTGGCGATAAACAGCCCGAGAGTGAAAAGACAAGTAATAGTAATAACAATGAATGCAATAGATGTTCCGGGACACTTTGGATTGTCATATTTTAGATCCATTCATCTTAATTAAAGTTAAGTTAGACTTGGTGCTTTGTAGGAACTAGATAAGCCTGAACATTGCACTAATAAGTTAAATTCCAGCAACTGATGCAATGTTCAAGTTAGCCATTCTGGACGCAGTATTATAATGCCACCTAAGCCAAGCATAACAATACCACTTATGAGCTTGAGCCAGCATCCCGCTTGTTCAGTCAATTTACGGTTGCTCAATGCAATAACAGCGGTTGCGACCATCAATGCATCATCAGTTATATAACCCAGTATATAAAGACCCAGATAGGCAATAATAAGCTATTGGGTTCAAATCTTGCTGAATTAATATCGCGGTATATAGCAATTCGATAAAACTCACCATGACGGCAAGCAATGCAACTGCTGTCAGCGAAGGTAACAGCCTGTCAGCAGTTAAAATTGCTCGCATGCACGTATAAAAACTAGGCTTAGCTGAGTACGCTATGGATAATGATAACTCTCGTTTCCAAAAGAAAAAATCCTTCACATTAAGCCCGCCGATAGCTAGTGCCATACCTCCCAGTGTCCACTGTAAGGCTGTTGAGATTCCAATCAGCAGGAATACATTGAGCCAAGCCGCCATAAATGCTTAGTAAACAGCATCACTCACCAGAACAAAAGTGCCGGCAATCCATGCCATTTTTTTACGATTTTGCAGATGAACAAGCAAAGAGAGCAAGAAAAGCATTACCACATCGCACACGGGTTAAATCCGTCTAGCAAGCCTAAATTAGAAACGCTCAGCGTTCCAAACAACGAGGTTTCGACATGTGTTGAATTTATTTCACTTTGTACAACCAAATCGGCCAAATGCTTGCCGCCTTAGTGTGTCGCATCATCTTCTCACGTGCAATCGGATCATAATCACGGAATAATAAACAATATGCAGACATGGTCGTTTGTCACTAAATTTATGCAGGAATTTTTTAGCCTTGGCACAATGCGGGTAGTTATCACGCACGTATACTTCGAGCACATTAAACTCAGTAATATGCTGTATTTTTTAATTTTCCGCTGCCGCAAGCTGTACCTTTAACAACAAGGCAAGCAAGAAACAACTTAAGAAAACGTATGCTGGTACAGCTTGATTCTGGCACGTTTTATTCTTAATGCTTCCATAGCGTAGACCATTGGAGATGATTGTTGGCTCCTCACATAGCAAGCCAAGATATGGCTTCATATTAATTTTCTATGTGTTAACTTTCCCTGAGATAAGTTATAAGCTAATTTTGCAGAAATTACTTGCCAGCTTTGTTTCGATATACTGTCGTTTTTGTATACTAACTAGTATGCAATTATACAAATTTATAAGGAGTTATCCCGCGCAGCTCCTAATTCCTCGCTGCTTGTATCGAGGATAATCCTTATTGATACCCCGTAGCTTGCATAGTGCGGTTATTTGTAATTATTCGTTGCAAGCCGTGGGGGCTAACTCAATAATCAGGGAAACTCAGGTATGTTTGGCTCTGTACCCTCAATTTCAACTGCGGGGAGATGCTTGGTCACTTTTTCTTTAATCTCATCAACACGACCGGAGGGTACGTCGGCCATTACCAACAATTTGCCTGCTTCAATTTCATCTTCGAACTCTTTCGTCCGTCGATTGCCAACACTCATTCCCACCATGCCGCTTACCCACGCACCCACACCTGCGCCAGCGACTGTGGTTGCCAATAGAATGCCACCCGCAATTACCGTCGAAGCGGGTGGTAGAGCAACCGCAACCAACCCCGCAAGTAAACCGGTAGATCCGCCGAGTGCCAGGCCATGTTCCACTGCTGGAACAAAATCACTCTTTTGTAAGAGGCTAGCTTCTGGTAGGTCTTCAAGAGATGTACCGCGTTTGGCAAGTACGTGAATGTGTCGTTCTTCAATACGTGACAGCAATAAGTCATCAACAATTTTTTTAGTGGTGGCTATATCTGGAACTAGAAAATAAATACGTTTCATGATAATTTCTCCAATTTTTTTAAGTATTTGATGAAAAAATAAAAACCAATTCTACTTTCTACTTCTACTTCTACTTCTACTTCTACTTCTACTTCTACTTCTACTTCTAATTCTACTTCAAAGAAGACAGGTTATCTTATTAATTACAGTTATCCAGATACTTCATTCAAATTGAAGAAAGTATCTGGTCAAGTGGCTTCTATACGAATGTTGCTCCATATAAACAATATCTATTATTGGGTAAATTAAAACTTAACCAAGATCAATAACCTACTTTTTTCCAAACTAATTTATGTTTCATAAAAGACTGGCAGTTAACATTGCCTTAATGATCATGCCAATCGATACAAGAGCTGCCATCACAGCAAAGCCTTGCTGTAGTTTTGGACCTGAAAAACGCTTAGCAAATAAACGTCCAATTATCATTCCGGCCATTGCGCCACCAGCAAATGGAATCGCAACTGACCAATTCATCGCACCCATTAATGTGGCGGAAGCTACACCTGTCGCGGAGATAAGTGCAATCACGGCCAGTGATGTTGCAAAGATGGATTGCATTTGAAGATTGGTTACTTTTTTGAGTGCAGGGACAACAACAAAGCCACCACCGACACCCAATAAGCCAGATAAAGAGCCCGCAGATAAACCTGATATTGTTAACGCGCCGACGCATGGCCAAGTCCATACTAGGCGCCCATCGGGTGAATCGAGCAAACAAGGTTTTGTAATGGTGCGAGACTCTGATGCGGTTATTTCTTCATCGCAACGTTTACTTTGACGAAACATATCAAATGCAACGTACATCAAGACTGTGGCAAATAATAATGTTAGGGGTGAATTGGGTATTTTTTGCGCTAGCCATACTCCTATAGGTGCGGCAATGGCACCGGTGATTGCAATAAAACCTGCTGCACGGTACCGTACTTTTCTTTGTTTTAGTGCAAGCAATGCACCGGTTGTTGCTGACAAGCAGACGGCAAGTAAGGCAATCGGTGCGGCTTCTGCAACAGCGAGGTGTAGGCCAAAAATAAGTAACGGTACGGCAATAATAGCGCCACCAGCACCTGTCAGCGCAAGGACAATGCCTGTAAATGAACCGAGTAGAATAGTGATAATTTGAACTTCTATCATAGTTATTTGTTCAATGTGTTTTGCTGGGTCGGGTTGGTCATCCGTTAAATTTAGATAGTTGCTCAACTGATGCTTCCTGTTTTGCAATACTATATAATGCAGTGGCACGTTTACCCAAAGCGCAATAGGCAAGAATAGGTTGTGGCAAGGTGTCTATAAGTTCCTTAAATTTTTTGCCTTGTTCAGTAGAAACTGAACCCATTTCTACAGGCTGGTATGCAAAAGCAATTCCCAGCGCTTTTGCTAGCGTTTTTAGTTGTTCACTGGTCGGCTGATCTGCGCCGCCCTCGAAGTCTGGTCGGTTACAAATTATAGATTTATAACCAGAGCCTGCAATTTCATGTAAATCATCAATGCTGATTTGGCCTGTTACCGATAATTTCTCATCTAATTTAGTTAGGTTGATGCTCATAGCTATCTCCTAGTGACTTTCACAATAAAGGCTGAATAAAGTTTTTATAATTTCGCTTGCTTCTACACTTGCAAGACTGTAGTAAATATATTTTCCCTTGCGCTGAGTTGTTACAAGACCTTCTGTTCGTAATACTGTTAGTTGTTGCGAAAGCGTAGGCTGTTGAATTCCTAGCAATTCCTTTAATTCACCAACATTTCTTTCTCCCTGGTTAAGTTGGCATAAAATAAATAGGCGGTCTTCATTCGCCGGTACTTTTAGCATTCCACACGCTGCCGAAGCAGATTCGCCAATGGTTGATATATCTGAAAAATCAGATTGCGTTTTCATATCATTTAATTAAATATATAATATACTGTTGACTAATATTATATTGATAAATATAGTAATGTCAACATTAAGATAACAATAAGACTAATTTGATACAAAGGACAGCAAAATGAAAGCAAATATAAAAACATTTTTTGAACCCGTTACATGGACAGTCACTCATGTGATATTTGATGACGTGGGTGGAAACTGCGCCATTATCGACCCGGTTCTCGATTACGATGCAAAATCTGGCAGAACAAGCACACAGTTTTCAGACCAGATAATCCAATTTATTAAAAAACAGAAACTGAATGTTGAATGGATTCTTGAGACACATGCACATGCAGATCACCTCTCATCCGCGTACTATATTAAAAGTCAATTGGGCGGGAAAATTGCAATTGGAGATGGTATTCCTGCGGTGCAGAAAACTTTCAAGAAATTATTTAATCTAGGTGATGAGTTCGTACCCAACGGTAGTCACTTTGATCATTTATTCGCAGATGGCGAGATATTTCAGGTCGGTGAATTAAGTGCAAAAGCGATTTCAACACCCGGTCATACACCTGCAGATCTAGCCTATCAATTTGATGACGCCATATTTATCGGCGATACGATGTTTATGCCAGATGTCGGCACTGCACGTGCAGATTTTCCAGGTGGCGATGCGCGTCAGTTATTTTTATCCATACGTAAGCTACTTGAATTTCCTCCAGAAACGAGATTATTTATGTGCCACGATTACCCACCGACAGATCGCTCTGTTCAGTGGCAAAGTACGGTGGCAGAACAACGTAAATACAATATACATGTGCATGATGGCATTAGTGAAGATGAATTTATTGCTATGCGCACCGCACGTGATAAGACACTGCAAGCGCCCACTTTGCTATTACCTTCGATTCAAACCAATGTGCGTGCTGGTGAAATGCCACCCGCAGAAGAAAATGGTACTTCATACTTCAAGATCCCTATTAATGTTATCTAAATGGGATATCGCTGTAGGTTCTGATAGGGAGATATTGAATAGTTCATGAACGAATATCTGAAAGTTAAAATCGTTCGTGTTATTGTTGAAACTTTGGCTATAGCTAGCTATTAGCTGAAATTATCGTCACAATTTGAAAGATATTGTCTCATCATCCACTTGGTCCAGTACAAATCGATACTTCTTTAGGTAAATAGTAAGTATTGTCTGTTCAGAGAAATCCTTATAAGAATCAGATTCCTTAATTTGTGAAAAGATGAATCCTATGAATAAATCCATTAAATCAACCGCGGTATGGCGGGATTCTTTTATTTTGTCCAGTAGTAGTCAACAAGCCGATAGTGAAGATATTAGGCCGACAGACGGTGATCATGGCGCGCTTGATCCTAAAACCTATGATGCTGTTGAAGTTGATGCATTGTTCGATGTAATCAATCATACTCAAACCCAGGTTGGCCACTTGATCCTTTATCGCTCATTGGCGCGTCCTATATCGGATACCAATATCCTGCAACAAAAACAAGAAGCCGTGCGTGAACTTGAATCCAACCCTGAGCTAACTCGTGATTTGCAAAAGTTTGTAAAGAAAATGATTCCAGGAGAGAAGTCGCTCTATCATTTGCTTTATGGTGAGTTCTTTGGCGGCCTGTCTACTAGTGATGAGCCAAAAGACGGATCTAAAAAACTGGAGTTTGGCGGCTGCGGGTATCGTCAATATGTGGATGGCACTGAATTTGCAGTGGATTTGGTTGAAGATGCAAAGTTGTTGCCACAGCCAAAAACCGCCTATCTTAATGAATTGTTCAACGCGATAAGTGACTTTAGTCAATCACGCACTTATGCACTGATGCATGGCCCGGTTTACTCCTCAATCGGAAAATTTAAAACAAAGCAAGAAAAGCCAAAATATTTACCGACGCTGAGTTTCCAACCTTCCATGTTTAAACTGCTTCCCATGCTCATATTTATGGTGGCAATTGGCGGAATTTTTACTTTCTTTCAAAATTTTCTACCAGAGTTTGGAGCGTCGTATATTGGTTACGGCATCCTTGCGTTGACCGTGCCGGCTATTCCTGTGATTTTATTCGCGATCGGTGTTTCCGATCGTGATACTGTTATTTACCCGTTGCGAAAACAGTTCAGGCAAAGTCCAGAGTTGGAAAAAGCACTTGAAGCATTAGGCATGATTGATGAGCTGCTATCTCTGCATCACTACGGTCAATCAATAGACGGCGCAAAAGTATTACCCGATATTGTTAACAACAAACATCATTTACTCAATGTAACGAATGCAAAAAACCCATTGCTTATCAAAAGTGACCCTGATTTTGTACCTAATGATATTACCCTTGACGCAGTTGGCCGATTACTGATCATCACTGGACCGAATAGTGGTGGCAAAACGGCCTTCTGCAAAACAGTGGCTCAAATTCAATTATTAGGTCAGGTTGGCTGTTGTATACCCGCATCAACAGCTCAGTTGATGCCGGTTGATCGCATTTATTATCAAGTGCCTGATCCAGGCCGTTTGGAAGCAGGTATAGGGCGCTTCGGTCATGAGCTAAAACGGACGCGCGAAATCTTTTTTAACTCAACACCTCATAGTTTAGTTATCCTGGATGAACTTTCTGAAGGTACCACTTTTGAAGAAAGAATGAGCCTCTCTGAATATATACTCACGGGGTTTCATAAGCTGGGTGCCAGCACTTTACTGGTTACTCATAATCATGAATTATGCGAACGTTTGCAGAGTGACGGTTTGGGGCGGTATTTACAGGTCGAATTTGCAACACAAGGCCCAACGCATCGGTTGATACCCGGCATATCACGTGTCAGTCATGCCGATCGAGTCGCGGTAGAAATTGGATTTAGTAAAGAAGATGTGGAGAAGCACTTATCTACACGTGAGCGACAAGCAAACATATCTGACGTAGGTAGCTCATAAGCGTGAGGTATTAATAATGGCGTGCGGGCTAAAACGGTGAAGTGCAATTAATTAATTATCGAATCTTAATATGTTGTTGGGCGTATTTTTAGCAATCTGGCACGTTGCTTGGCCAAAACACATACTCACTATATTCTGCTGGCAATGGTTTGCAACCTGAAAAGAACGCCTAAATTGAGTAAGTTTCAACAAAGTCAGGTGCAATTCGTCCTTATTCTTTATCATTTTACAGGCTTTAAGAGAACAAGGTTTTGATGATGAAGAGATTTTTTAAATTATTGCTATGTCAGGTATGGGTGTTTTCTATAATCATTTGGCAAATGCAACTAAGCTAAATATTGACGAAGGGTTTGTTAGGAAGGTTTTACAGAAGTAAAGCACTCCATGCCATAGAAATTGTTTTTAAACTATTTGGATGGTCTTGTACTATGCTTATTTCTGCCAAATCAACCTTCGTTATTTTGCATAACTTTGTCGGGTATTGAAAATACACATTAATTAATCTACTTAACAGTAAAAAACTATGACTATTCATTTTGATATTGAAAATAAGATAGCGCTTGTAACAGGCGCTAATCGAGGCATTGGTAAGGTCATTGTTGAAACTTTTTTAAAAAAAGGGGCTACAAAAATATATCTGGGTGTTAGAACTTTAAGCACAGCTAATCCACTGATTGAAAAATATGGAAATCGTGTTGAAGCGATACATATTGATTTGGCAAAACCTGAAACAATTTTTTCTGCAGCAGAGCAAGTTAAAGATGTTGAGATTGTGGTAAATAATGCAGGTGTACTAAAGAAAGCAACACCTTTAGACAGTGGCGCTATAGATGCACTTCACCTGGAAATGGAAATTAATGTTGGTGGGCTTATTAGAATGGCACAAGCTTTTGCCCCAGTATTAAAAGCAAACGGAGGAGGCGCATTTATTCAACTTAATTCCATTGCATCAATTAAAAACTTTTTACCGCTTACTACCTATTCTGCATCGAAAGCTGCAGCATACTCCGTAACACAGGGTTTGAAAGAACTTTTAGGTAAGCAAGGTACTGCTGTTATAAGTGTACATCCTGGACCTATTGCTACGGATATGGGCGATGATGCAGGATTTACTGAGGTTGCTGAGCCGGCAAGCTTAGTCGCCGATGAAATCGTAGCGGCTCTTGAAGCTGGTGAATTTCATGTCTTTCCTGATGCGAGGGCAAAACAATTTCAAGGAGCTTACAGAAGTTACGCTGAAAATATAATTGAAGCCAATATCGAGGAAGGCTAGGGGTGTTAACAATTAAATCTATTTCGATGACAATTCGTTAGAAGTATGAATTAGCGAAGTTAATGTGAGATTAACAGGTAAGTATCCATTAAACTTTCCACCTTTGGTACTTTAGCTGAGATTGAGCGTAATTTGATCGAAGAGAAGGAAATATCAAATTGAAAGAGTGTTAGAAATAGTTTTTGTAAATTTGTTACTCCTTCTATATTGACCCCAAAGAAGCACATAGCAAACGTGCAGTGTTACAGCAACTTTTAGCGAATAAAATGACCCAATCCCATTGAATCAACAACCAAGCGTCGATACGCTTCAGATTTACGTATTTGCAGCTGTTCTAATGGGTTAAGATTGTCTGTTAAGAGTGTGCCCATTGTTTGATTAAGCGTGATCTGTCTCTGTTTCAACCAATGACGTTGTTCATACCCAAGCGCTTCTTGTTCAATATTGATTGCGTGGTTAGATGCAAGGAAAATAAAGTCGTTCAATGCATTGTCTGGCTCGGAGATAAAAGCTTGTTGATGGGGAAATACCTGTGCCAGTGTTTTAGCCACGGAAGCTAAGGCCGCGTTATTGCCATCATCAAGAAACCCCACAAAGTTTAAAGCAAGAATTCCCTGCTCTGAAAGCAGTGCATGTAGCTGTGCCATTGTTTCAACGGTCAATAAATGCACCGGTTCTGAACCACCAGTAAAAACATCAAGGATAATTAAGTCATAGATATCTTTAAGTTGACGGATCTCATAGCGTGCATCACCAATGATTGTTTTACCTGTTGGGACGAAATCAAAGTAATCGCGGGCGGCTTGGGCAACTGCCGGGTCTATTTCCAAGGTGTCAGTGATAATGCCATGATCTTTCAATGTCATTGCCATATGGCCGGCACCTTGACCAACCAATAATGCTCGCTTCATATTGGGTGCTAGAGAAGGTATTAAACCCACAATATTTTGATAAGTCAGCACGTTTTCACCATGACTAATACTTGCTGCGCCTATGGTTGATGCGTCAACGGTTAAGAAACGAAAATTTGCTGTGGGGTTGTCAATGACCCGTACCCAACCGTAAAGGCTTTCCTGTTCGAATTGGGTTTGGTGAGTTTCATTATTTGGGAGATGATTGCCAGAGCCAGCCACATAAGGTAATAAAATAACGCCAATGACAGCCAGCAACAAAACAGGTGGAAGCGCAATGGTGAGTTTCAGCCGGTTGCGTTCGAAATAAGCGACGCTTAGCGCTAGTATCAACAAAGCAATGCCCAGGCCCATAAAGATTTCACGTGAGCCAACTTGAGGAAACAAATAGAACCCCAAGAATAATGTTCCAATGACACTGCCCACCGTACTCACTGCATAGATTGAGCCTGCACTCGCTCCTACGGCATCTAAACTAGATGTGGCTAATTTAACAGCAAAAGGCCCAATCATTCCCAACATGAAAAGGCTTGGTGTAAACAGGATGAGTGTGCTCACAAAAGTGCCCATGCGTAAACCAAGCGGATCAGTGGCCAGCAAGATAGGGCTGGTTATCCAGGGTATCACTAGTGTTAGTAACCCGGACAAAGCAATGATTAACGCCAGCCCCGTTTTTTTTGCTCGATCAGCCCAACGCCCACCGACAAAATAACCCAATGCCAATGCGATTAGCGTGACTGAAATAACTGATGTCCAGACATATAGGCTGGCGCCGTAGAAGGGGGCTATTAAACGCGTACCCAGAAGTTCAATCACCATCACGGCCGCGCCTGTTAGAAAAACAGTGCCATATAGCCAAGCGTTACCTAAAACTTTTGATGCGGGGTTATTATTCATATCGCTACCTTTGTGCACTGTACATCGTAAAAAAACTAATTATTGCCGATGTTTATATAACATTAACTGCACAAAATAGCGCACGACTATAACCATCCAATGAGGCGCACTATTTTAATGACAATCAAGGTTTTGGAGAATGCGACAAATTGTCGCACCCACTAAAGCCATGATTTATCCGCTGCGGCAATATGCCACATTGTTTCTTTAATTATATTGAGTCATAGTACAAACAGTTCATGCAATTAAAGATATTTAATCTATTTTTCCCTTCGTTGATTTAATGTTGAATAGTTTTGAACTTATGTGAATTAGTTGTTTTGTAGCTCCTCCTTCAGGGGATGTTGACTAACTGAAAATTTTGCTTTGGTAAGCTGTAGATAGCTATGGGACATTGAAGTCAAATTTTAATCACGGTTAGCAGCATCCCCGTCTTTTTGAATGTTACGGTTGTCATCTTGATTGCGATTTTTTGCAACCTTTCTCTATACTTTCGTTCAGGTCTCGAGAGAAACCATATTATGCGACAATTTGTCGCATTGATTTTAGATGAATTTTGATTGATCCTATTACTAGTATTCAAGTAAGAATACGGTCAAGTTATTTTTTAGAAAATAAGTAATTTGTTGCACAAGTAGTCACCTGTGTATTGAAGGTGCTGTCGCATAGAATACTATTAAAACTTACAGGGAATGAGTCATGAAATTTTTTAACAAGAAAAGTGCTTTTCAACGCAAAGTGTTACCAGCCAGCATAGCAGCAGGTTTTTTACTCGTATTATTCGGTCAACAAGCGATGGCTCACACCCGCTTAACCGTTACGTCCACGCCTGAGAGTTCGTCAGCACATGGCTCTACCGCAACCGCAGTTAATATTCCACATGGTTGTACGGATAACCCAGTTATAGGTAACGTTTTCTTTCTACCTGATACATCAGATGCCATCGTGCATACTTCTACAGCCAGCAACTTTGATCCTTATGAGGCACCTGAAGGTGCTAGAGCATTAGATCATATTGTTAACCCACCGTTTATACGCTTAGTTAAATCAAACGATGCGTTTGCAATGACAGAATTTATTAATGACCCACTGGGTAATCCAATCGGATTTTGGGCTGCAGACGGGGAAATACCTGCACATAATTGGATTGGGCAAGTTCCAATGACAATTACTTCGGTCGCTATTCAACCCGACTCTTGTGCAACTTCGGTTCGGCTAGTTCCCGCCATTGCCAATATTTGTAATGTAACGACAACGGCAGGAATTGATAGTTTAGATGCGGATAATCCAAATGTTGATTTCTGGACAGCGCCTGATGTTGGCAGCATATATGACGCTCCTAGCTGGAGCTACCCAGCATCATTCGATATCACACGTGACCTGGAAACAAATCCATTGCCAGCAAGTTGTGGAGAAGGTTTCGCTGTTCGTCTCATTCCTTCAGCAGCCCAGATGAACCGTGATATGCCAGTTTCAATTGATGGTGAACAGGTTTGGCCGTTACCTTAAGAATTGATTAATAATTGGCCAATTCATACAGTGATTTGGGTTGGCCAATGTCGAACTCCTTTTTTCTTTGTGGTGACTCTAATATTGTGTGAGTTTTTAAAAGCTCAGCTTGATGAGTGCGACATTTTGCCGCATTGTTTTTTTCTTAATTACGAAACATACTTAAGTTGCAATCTGAAATTGAGGGCAAGATAAATGCTTTTTGTGTAATCAGCATAAGACTGATAACACTTAATAATAGAACAGATGTTTGATATAAAAAAACTTATAAGGAATTGGCTAAACATGAAAAGTTTGAATAAATTTAAATTAGTAACACTTTCATTGACTACAGTTATGTTAATGGGATTAGGACAAAATACATTTGCACATACTCGCCTGAATGAGGCTACGCTAACTGAAGGTACTCGTACAATCAATCACATTATAATTTCTCATTCTTGCAATGAGACTTCTCATACCATCGGAACATCGGTCGTTTTTCCAGATGGCGTGGATTCAACTATTTTGGTTAATGGCGAAGTCTCAGAAGGTCAAATGCTTGATTATTTAACTAACTACGGAAACAATTTTCAACTTTTACTGGACCGCTCTGTATATGATGCAATGGATGAAAAAATAGTGGGTGGTAACGTGGTTGGTTATTGGGCAGGTGGTGGTGCGGGAAACCCAAACCATCTATACGCGGCCACCTCATTTAGATCCACAGCAGCAGGCATTGAACCAACATCCTGTGCCAGCAGTGTTGCAGTTAAAGTGTCAATCGCTGATATTTGTGAAATCACAGACACAGCTGGCTTTAACGACGATGTCGTTCGACTATGGACGCACAATGATTTGGGTACACCTTTTGATCGTGTAAGTGATACTGATGATGGTCCTGCAACATTTATGATTACACGAGACTTGGCCACTAATCCATTACCGGAAGGATGTAGTGCGGAGGGTGATGCGGTTGTAATTAAACCATCTGCAGCACAAATTAATCGTGATATGCCAATCGTAGTAGATGGCCAACAAGTCTGGCCACAGTAAAACATCACCAAAAACGAATGAATATCTTCATTCATTCTCCTGAGTGTTGCTATCCGGTTTGTTTTTTGCAATGAAAAGCAGATCGGATAGGTCTCTAATTTAAAATTTAATACCCTCCAATAAAAGAGGTGCGACAATTTGTCGCATTGCTATTTCCTAGTATCACTCAGATAATG
>JAJFJG010000012.1 GCA_021774265.1 Nitrosomonas sp. | reverse complement strand
AGATGGAGTATTTCATGAGTGGATTCATTGAGGGCGAAGCCCGGACTCAAGCTACCTTGCTCCCAGAAATACTCGACGAGTACATCACAGAAGATAATGCCGTTCGAGTAATCGATGTATTTATTGATGGCATTGATCTTTCGGGCATGGGTTTTAAGACTGCCCCTAAAGATACTGGTCGACCAGCTTATCATCCTGCAACCATGCTAAAACTCTATGTCTACGGCTATCTTAACCGAATACAATCAACCCGTCGCCTGGAACGAGAAGCAGGACGTAATGTAGAGCTGATGTGGCTACTTGGTCGCTTGGCACCTGACTTCAAGACTATATCTGATTTTCGTAAGGACAATACCAAAGCAATTCGTTTAGTCTGCCGTGATTTTGTGATGGTTTGCCGCAAACTGGATTTATTTAGTGACGCATTTGTTGCCGTTGATGGCAGTAAGTTTAAAGCCGTCAACAACCGTGATCGAAACTTTACTCGCGCAAAATTAAAGCGCCGCCTAGAACAGATTGATGAGAGCATTGATCGTTATCTAGCTCAGATAAGAAGTGTTGATCGACAGGAATCACGTATTGCAAAAGATAAGACTGAGCGACTTGAAAGCAAGATAGTCAAACTCAAGGAAGAAATAAAGCGGCTCAACGAAATTGAAGACAAGTTACTCGCCACGCCCGACAAACAAATATCACTGACCGACCCAGATGCACGCTCCATGATCACCCGTGGGTCAGGCATAGTGGGTTACAACGTGCAAACGGCTGTTGATGCCAAACACCATCTAATTGTGGCGCACGAGGTAACCAATGTCGGTAATGATCGTGCGCAGCTGGCTAACATGGCTGCGCAGGCAAAAGAAGCATTGGCCGCAAATGAACTAGCCGTTGTTGCTGATCGGGGTTACTTTAGCGGTAAAGAAATAAAGGCCTGCGAAGACGCTGGCATTAAAACTTATCTTCCTAAATGCCAGACATCCGGCAATCAAGCCAAAGGCCTTTTCGGCAAGCGTGACTTTATTTACAAGCCTGAGAATGACGAATACGAGTGTCCCGCAGGTGAACGCGCCATTTATCGTTTTAGTCGACAGGAAGGTGGAAAAATGATTAGGCGTTATTGGTCATTTGCATGTACTAATTGTTCGACGAAATCACAATGTACAACAGGGGAAAATCGACGTATTAGTCGATGGGAGCATGAGGCTGTACTTGATGTCGTGGAGGCTAGAATTAACCAAGAGCCAAAGCGAATGACGACAAGAAGAAACACCGTCGAACACCCATTTGAGACAATAAAATTATGGATGGGCTACACACACTTTCAGATGAAGACACTAAAACGTGTCAGTGCGGAGATGAGCCTGCATGTGCTAGCTTATAATTTGAAGCGTGTGATGAATATCTTGGGTGCCAGCGCCTTAATTAAGGCGATGCAGGCGTAATGCCTGTATTTGCCGTATGAAAAGGTCTTCACTCAACGCTTTTTAGAGACTTCTGACGAAGTGTTTTCAAAAATTGCATCACCACATAATAATAATGAAGATCGACTCTAACCGCTTAGATCATTTTTAGACATTACTATGGCTGCAGGATTAGCCACGAAAAACAGATTTTGAGTTTTCACACAGTCTGGGCTAGTATGAAACGGTCTGGAAACGCGAATAACAATGTAGTTATGGTATTTTGTATTTAATTATAGTTCAACTTTTGCTGACTTCAACATGATTTAGTTTGGTCGTACGTTCCTTAAATCTGATTTTTGTACAGTGTTTAGTTTACTATTAAAAATAAGACACTTGATTTCCCTATCACAACTATTTTTGCTGATATTGTGACTTTTGTAAAAGTAAGGTATTGAATTCATACGATAGAATTTTTGGTTCAGGTCCTAGAGGTGTGTTGATAGCCATAGTTTTATTGGTGTTGGCACGCTATCTGGAAGATGCTGTCAGTTTGCCGCGTATATTTAGTAATGATATTGTGCGTTTCTCAGTATCTGCTGTGTTTTCTCTGATCGGGAGCGTATTAGTGGTTTGGAGTTTGTATTCATTACCTCTAAAAGACAGAGGACGGCATCTAGTAATAAACGGCGCGTTTAAATATTGTCGACATCCACTTTATGCTGCATTTTTATTATTTTTTAATATGGGTTTCTCCTTTCTACTTAATAATTGGGTTTACTTAATTTGGGCGTTAATTTTATTCCCCGTTTGGTCCATAAATGTTCAAAGTGAAGAGAAACTAATGAGAAAAGTTTTTGGTAAGGAGTATGAGGGTTATTGCGAGAAGACAGGGCGATTTTTACCGAAATGGTAAATTGAAATACATCAAGTGCGCAGTGTCTCTTGCCATATTAAACGTGTAACAATTTTATTTAAGTACGTAATAGGAGTGGTCAAGATGAAGAATCAAATCAGTTTTCCAAAATATTCAGGGTCTATTTGTTCTATGCTAGCTCTGACAGCAGTATTGTTTTATCCAATGGTTGTGCAGGCTGAGAAAATTGGCAGTGTTTCAACCAAATTTAAGATGCTGGGGGCTAATGACAAAATCGTTGTCGAAGCGTTTGATGATCCAGACATCAGAGGCGCAACTTGTTATTTGAGTCGAGCCAAAACAGGTGGTGTCAAAGGTGTAGTCGGCATTGCGGAAGATACTTCTGATGCATCAATTGCTTGTCGTCAAACTGGACCAATTGCTTTGTCTAATGAAATTAAAAGTGGTGACGCAGACGGGGATGAAGTGTTTAAGAAAAGCACCTCGTTCTTGTTTAAATCACTACAAGTCGTGCGTTTTTATGACCGCAAAAGAAATGTGCTGGTTTACCTGACTTACAGCGACAGAATTATTGAAGGGTCGCCAAAAAACAGTATTTCTACCATTCCTATCATGTCTTGGCGCTAAGAATACAAGGGTTTAGTAATTTCTTAAAATTTGGAGTTTTGTTATGACAGGGCAAGGTTCGGGCGGTAATGTGATTGCAGCAGTATGTAGTTTTTTTATCCCTGGTTTGGGGCAGTTGGTTCAAGGACGCATATTAGCTGCATTGCTGTTTTTTGCGATTGTTGGTGTTAATTATTTTTTCATGGTATTGATTATTCCTGCGGTTATTGGTGGACTTTTTCATTTGTGGGCGATTATTGATGCCGCGAGGTTTAAGCCGACAGATTGAACGCAAATGGAGTTATTAACATAGGCGGTAAATAAATAGGTTCGTCACTATAGGGGGTAACTGTGTAACCCATAGCGGTAGTCGCTTCTACGATTCATTGGGCTGCCGCTAGACGAATCGGGGTTGGAGTCAACCGGACTAGCGACGACGACAATATTGGCTTTCACTTGCCTCTAGGATTAGCCGCTTGGCTTTCCCGTGAGAAAAATTCTCGAAGGGAAAAAAGAATCATAGTGCCAAGCAGTACAGACAGAGAGATGAGCGAATGGTGCGGCAGGCGTTTTATAAGATTCAATAAAATTGATCCTTATAAAACATACCTCGCCAAATCTTCACTCTGAGACAAGTCTTTAAGGCGTAAGTCAACATATTCAGCATCAATCGCAACGGTTTCACCACTGTGTTTTGATGCGTCATAAGAAATTTCCTCGAGTAATTTTTCCATGACGGTGTGCAAGCGTCTTGCGCCAATGTTTTCAGTTTTTTCATTGACTGAAAAGGCGATTTCTGCCAGACGCTTGATGGCGTCGTCTGAGAATTGCAACTCGATGCCTTCTGTTTTCATCAGAGCTTCATACTGGCGGGTTAGGCAGGCATCGGTGTTGGTTAAGATTTGTTCGAAATCACTGACGCTCAAACTGGCGAGTTCGACGCGGATTGGGAAGCGTCCTTGCAATTCAGGAATCAAGTCAGACGGCTTGGTAAGATGAAATGCGCCGCTGGCAACGAATAAGATGTGATCGGTTCTGATCATGCCAAACTTAGTGGAGACAGTGGTGCCTTCGACTAATGGTAGCAAGTCACGCTGTACACCTTGACGAGACACATCACCGCTAGAGTTTTCTGAGCGACTGGTGATTTTGTCGATTTCGTCGAGAAACACAATGCCATTTTGTTCGACATTTTGAATAGCGCTTGATTTTAGGTCTTCATCATTAACCAATTTGGCGGCTTCTTCCTCGATAAGGAGTTTTTTTGCTTCGCGAATTTTTAATTTGCGGTTTTTTTTCTTTTCTGTGGACATGTTTTGAAACATGCCTTGGATTTGTGAGGTTAAATCCTCCATTCCCGGTGGTGCGAAGATTTCCATGTTGCCACGTGGCGCTGCGATGTCAATTTCGATCTCTTTATCGTCTAAATCACCTTCGCGTAGTTTTTTACGGAATTTTTGGCGTGTAGAGCCTTCGTTTGACTCGCTGTCCATATGTTCATCAATATCTCTGGCGGGTGTAAGTAGAGCATCCAAGATGCGGTCTTCTGCGCGGTCTTCTGCGTGCGGGCGCATCTTCTTCGTTTCAGTTTCACGTGCGAGTTTAATGGCCGCTTCGGTAAGATCGCGAATGATGGAGTCTACATCACGTCCAACATAGCCAACTTCGGTGAATTTGGTGGCTTCTACTTTGATAAAAGGTGCATTGGCCAGCTTTGCTAAACGCCGGGCAATTTCAGTTTTACCGACGCCCGTTGGGCCTATCATTAAGATATTTTTTGGAGTGATTTCTTGACGAAGTGGTTCGTCCACTTGTTGCCTGCGCCAGCGGTTTCTGAGCGCAATGGCGACAGCACGCTTGGCAGTGTTTTGCCCTATGATATGCTTGTCCAGTTCGTGGACAATTTCCTGTGGAGTCATTTGAGACATGGTTGTAAGCTCTAAATTAAGTTGTTTGCTGGATTTCTTTGAGATTTATTCGATGGATTCAATGACGATGTCAGTATTGGTGTAAATGCATAACTCGCCCGCAATATTGAGTGATTTTTCGACGATTTCTTTCGCGGATAAGTCGGTATTTTCAAGTAATGCACGTGCTGCAGAGTGTGCATAAGCACCACCACTACCAATGGCACCAATGCCGTATTCGGGTTCGATCACATCACCGCCACCAGAAATTATCAGCGTTGATTCTGCATCAGCAACTACCATCATGGCTTCGAGTCGACGCAAAACACGATCAGTACGCCAGTCTTTGGCTAGCTCAACAGCAGACCGTAGTAAATGCCCATGGTGTTTTTCTAACTTGCCTTCAAAACGTTCAAATAGGGTAAACGCATCAGCTGTGCCGCCGGCAAATCCAGCGAGAATTTTGTCATGATAAAAGCGGCGAACTTTACGTGCGCTTGATTTAGCAACAATGTGACCTAAAGTAACCTGGCCGTCGCCACCGAGTGAGACTTGTTTGCCACGTCTTACAGAAACTATTGTGGTCATGTAATTAGCTTGTGTTCGTTATAAAAAAACAAATTATAACGCTGATTTCAATTTTAAATGCAGTCGTTGTATTTTTATCTTGTTATTTCTTGGTTTGGTTCTTTAGCTTGGCGCGTGGGTGTGCTGTGTCATAGACCTTTGATAAATGCTGAAAGTCAAGGTGTGTATAGACTTGGGTTGTGCTGATGTTGGCGTGACCGAGCATTTCTTGTACGGCACGTAAATCACCGCTGGACTGTAATAAATGTGAGGCAAACGAATGACGTAGCACATGCGGGTGAACATTACGATTAATCCCTTGCTGCATAGTACGAACTTTTAAGCGATGACTGATTGTTCGTGCGCTGATGGCTTGGCCATATTTGGAGATGAAGAGGGCGGATACTTCTGGCTTAATCAATGTCTTGCGTTGATCCAACCAAGTAATTATGGCTTGCGTAGCTTTGCTACCAACGGGAACAATTCTGGTTTTGTTGCCTTTACCAATGACGCGTATGGTTCCTTCATGAAGATCAAGGGCTACTGGTTTTAAGCTGGCAAGTTCGGCTAATCGTAAACCCGATGAATAGAATAATTCAAGCATGGCGCTGTCACGAGCATTGATGAAGCTGTCTGCTGAAAATGAAAGTAGTTGCACGGTTTCATCGGGTGACAGTGCGTTGGGCAACTTTGATGGTGATTTAGGTGCGCGGATGTCAATGCATGGGTTATGGGTGTAGCCATGTGAGCGGATTAAGTATTTATAAAATCCACGCCATGCAGAGAGGAGACGCGCTAAGCTTCTGCCAGATAGCCCACTGCCATGAAGACAAGCGATAAAATGTCTAATCTGATTGGGGTGGAGTTCTTCAAGCGGTGTTTGTTGTTGATATCCAAGTAGTATGTTGATATCGCCTGCGTAGCTTTTGCAGGTTAGTGGTGACAACCGGCGCTCATTTTTTAGGTGTGCTATGTATGCTGTGGCGAGAGAAGTCGGTGTGTCACTCATTTTTTTTATTAACTGATATAGCGTGTCAGTGTGGTGCTGACGAGTTCGCCCAAACGTTTCAGGTGGAGCGTTTCCATTTCTGGGTTAAAACGTTGTGCCTCAGGGCTGGCTAAAACTAACATGCCGATGGTCTTGGTGGTGTGTAGCGTGATGGTTGAAAATGATTGTAAGTGAGCGGCATCCTCACCAAACCAGTCTTTAATTTCATCGGCGACATGTGGTCCACAGTAGGGTTGTGTTAAGTTTTCGGCAATGGTGTGAATGTCTTTGCTGCTCGCTGTGAATTCAGGTTGTTCTGAGTTACCTTCATTGTCGGAGGTGTCCCATAGGCGAATGGCAATGTGGGGAACAGAAAAATCTTCACATAAATTAAATTTTACTTTGTGTAAAATATCGTCAAGGTTGGTACAGGTTAATAGTGCCAATGAAATGCGGTGCATTTTTGTACTGATATCGTCATTTCTTTCGCCAAAACTAATAAGTTCCAGTAATTTGTCTTGTAATTTAAGGTTCTTGTTTCTTAGTGTCGCGATTTGACGGTTACTAAAAGATATGACCTTGTCCGCATTTTCGGCGTTAGGTACCTGAATGCTCGCTAATACATCTGCATGTTCATCAAAAAATAGTGGGTTATCTTGTAGATATTGCACGACATCATCTGCTTTCATGTGGCTTCCTTTGTTAAGTTACAAGTTTATTTCGCCCTCAAAAACGGTTGTAGCCGGGCCGGTCATCCATACGGGTTGATTGCCACCTTTCCAGCATATTAACAAATCACCGCCACGTGTATGGACTTTTACGCTTTGCGCTAATATGTTTTTATTGATTCCTACAACAGCTGCAGCGCAAGCACCTGTCCCACAGGCTAATGTTTCACCGCTACCGCGCTCAAAAACACGTAATTTCATGTTGTGACGATCAATGATTTGCATGTACCCAACGTTGACGCGGTTTGGGAAGCGTGGGTGGCTTTCAATTAAAGCACCCTCACTTTGTACCGGGGCTTGGTCGATATCTTCAACAAGACGGACTGCGTGAGGGTTGCCCATAGAGATGACGTTAATTTCAACTGGCTGGTTGTTGATATCTAGCGAATAGGTGGCTTTACGTTGGTCAGCGATAAAAGGGATTTCTGTCGGCTCAAATTCTGGTATGCCCATGTTGACGGTTACTTCGCCATTGTTTTCCAGTTTGGGTGTGATTAATCCACTCAATGTTTCAACGCGAATTTCAGTTTTATTAGTTAAATGATGGTCATGCACATAGCGAACAAAACAGCGTGCGCCATTGCCGCATTGCTCAACTTCGCTGCCATCTGCATTAAAAATGCGGTAACGAAAATCAGCATTCTCTGAGGTGTTTTCAACCAGTAAAATTTGATCGCAACCTATCCCAAAGTGCCGATCAGCAATAAAACGTAGTTGCTCTGTGCTTAGTAAAACGGGTTGGTGGATAGCATTAAACACAACAAAATCATTGCCCAATCCATGCATTTTGGTGAACTTTAGTTTCATATTAGAAAAAATAAATTATTTGATGTTCATTGTCATGAGGTAATCATCCATGACAAAGCCGTTGCCGATGTCTATAACAATATCATCACTTTTTTTGAAGCCATAGTGAAGATAGGCCGCAATTGCTAGCGTATTATTTTTATTAACAGTTAGGGTGAGTTTTTCAAAAGCATGGTAGCGCATGAACTGTTTTATATCATCTACTAAAATTTCGCCATAACCTTTACGTTGATGGTGTGGGTGCAAATACAGCTTGTCAAGTTTGAGCTCCTTGGGATGGCGAGTGAGTACGCAGCATGAAAATCCTATAATTTTATTATTCAATACCAGTTTTCTCCACCAGGTGTTATGACTTAATATTTGCCTTCTAATCAAGGTTGAGTGATATCGTTGATTGAGCATGTATTCAATTTGCTCCGTTGAAATGATGCTCGAATAATGTTTGTGCCATATAGTGTTGGCTAGCGCAATGATTAGATCCGTGTCGTCTAAAGTGAGCGATATTATGGATGGGAATGACATAGTTGGGTTAACTAAGAGATATTGGTGTTGAATCCAAAATAATATTGAATTTGAGGTTCAAAAGAGTTGTTCAGAAAGAAGCAAGTATGGAGAGAAGAGCTCTAGTAAGTTATTGTATAGCATCGTAGTGTGGCTTGTTGCTCAACTTGATCCGGCTGTTGTAACTGCTTACATCAGGTGGACCTAGTGCATCGGCTTACCACAAGTCACTAATGCAAAATCAAATAACGCAGCAATTATATTTTTAAGTTTTATAGCCCCACTTTTTTAAAACACACGTTAATAATGTGTATTTTATACATGCTGCTCGTTACGGCTTGGTCTATGTTTGATTTAGATCAATGTGATATGTAACTTATTTCTTATTTCTTATTTTTTAATGAGACTTGTAGATGATTATTTTTACAGTAAATAAAGTGATTCTTTTTTATTTAAATTAAATATAATTTATTGAACTGTAATGATAAAAAAAAGTTTTATTATAATGTGGATTTCTTAATTAAGGCGAAATTTGTTATACTGTATGCTTTATAAATAATACAGTTGACTAAAATATGAGTGAATGCTTGTTTACGTCCGAATCAGTTTCAGAGGGTCATCCAGATAAGGTGTCAGATCAAATTTCAGATGCCGTGTTGGATGCAATTTTAACCCAAGATCCTAATGCACGTGTGGCTTGTGAGACTTTATGCAGTACTGGGTTAATCGTTTTGTCCGGTGAGATTACTACTCATGCAACGGTTGATTACAATGTTATTGCGCGCGAAACGGTTGAGCGAATTGGCTATACCAGTTCTGATATTGGTTTTGATGCAAAAACATGCGCAGTTTTAACTGCATTTAATAAACAATCGCCAGATATTGCGCAGGGTGTTGACCGCCAGGAAGAAATGGATCAAGGAGCGGGTGATCAAGGTTTGATGTTTGGATATGCGTGTGATGAAACGTCACAATTAATGCCAATGCCAATTTTTTATGCGCATCGATTGGTAGAAAAACAAGCGCAGCTAAGAAAAGCTGGGCGTTTACCATGGTTGCGTCCTGATGCGAAGTCACAAGTGTCGGTGCACTATCAAGATGGAAAACCGCAACGAATTGATACTGTCGTGATTTCTACGCAACATGATCCTGATGTTTCGCATAAGGATCTGACTGATGCGGTTATCGAAGAAATTATCAAACCGATACTTCCGACTGAAATGTTAAATGCAGATACTAAATATCTAGTAAACCCAACCGGTCGTTTTGTTGTTGGTGGACCAATGGGGGATTGTGGTTTAACCGGTCGTAAGATTATTGTCGATACTTATGGCGGAACAGCACACCATGGCGGTGGCGCTTTTTCTGGTAAGGATCCATCCAAAGTAGATCGCTCTGCTGCTTATGCGGGAAGATACGTGGCTAAAAACATTGTGGCTGCAGGTATCGCTAGTAAATGCGAAGTTCAGGTGGCTTATGCGATTGGCGTGGCGCGTCCAGTTTCAATGATGGTTGAGACATACGGCACAGGAAAAATCTCTGATGAGAAAATTATTCAGTTGATTGAAAAGCATTTTGACTTGCGTCCTCGCGCAATTATTCATACGCTAAATTTGTTACGTCCGATTTATCAGCAAACAGCCGCTCATGGACACTTTGGAAGAGAAGAAGCTGATTTTACCTGGGAAGCGACTGATAAGGCCGAGCAGCTTCGTGCCGATGCCGGTATTTAAAATATAATTAAGTTGGTGAAGAATTATCCTTGCATGCTGAGGAGCGCTGCAGCGGTTTATTCCGTTAGGCTCGGCATGCTAGGTATTGTAACAACTGCGCTTTGAAGTTATTGGAGAAAATAAATGAATGCTATAGATCCTAAATTTACAGACTACAAAGTTGCTGATATGTCCTTGGCTGAGTGGGGGCGAAAAGAGCTTGCTATCGCCGAGACCGAAATGCCTGGTTTGATGGCGTTGCGTGAAGAATATGGTGACTCCAAGCCGTTGTCCGGTGCGCGTATTGCGGGTTCCTTGCATATGACCATCCAAACAGCAGTACTCATTGAGACACTAGTTGCTCTGGGTGCTGAAGTGCGCTGGGCTTCATGCAACATTTTCTCGACACAAGATCATGCTGCCGCAGCTATCGCAGCCAAAAATATCCCCGTATTCGCCTATAAAGGCGAGTCTCTAGATGATTATTGGGAATATGCACATGAGATCTTTGATTGGCCAGGAAGCAATTCAAACATGATTCTAGATGATGGTGGCGATGCTACATTACTGTTAATTCTTGGCGCTAAAGCAGAAAAAGATTTATCAGCTATTGCTAACCCAACCAATGAAGAAGAAGTCGCGTTATTTGCTTCAATCAAAAAGAAACTAGCGACACATCCTGATTGGTACTCAAAGAATCTTGCCTGTATTCAGGGTGTGACCGAAGAAACAACTACCGGTGTCCACCGTTTGTATGAAATGCAAAAAGATGGTGAGTTGCCATTCCCTGCATTTAATGTCAATGATTCAGTCACCAAATCTAAGTTCGACAATCTTTATGGCTGCCGTGAGTCATTGGTTGATGGTATCAAACGTGCAACTGACGTGATGATTGCGGGTAAGGTTGCGTTGGTTTGCGGTTATGGTGATGTGGGTAAAGGTTGTGCTCAGTCATTACGTGGTTTAGGTGCAACCGTTTGGATTACAGAAATCGACCCAATTTGTGCGCTACAGGCTGCAATGGAAGGTTATCGCGTTGTTACTATGGAAGAGGTTTGTGACCAAGTAGACATTTTTGTGACAGCGACAGGTAATTTACGTGTGATCGCACATGATCATATGATCAGAATGAAGAATGAAGCCATTGTTTGCAATATTGGTCATTTTGATTCTGAAATTGACATCGCATCCGTTCAGAAATATCAGTGGGAAAATATTAAGCCACAAGTTGATCATGTTATTTTCCCTGATGGAAAGAGGATTATTGTCTTGGCGCAAGGCAGATTGGTTAATTTGGGTTGCGCAACCGGTCATCCATCATTTGTAATGTCCAGTTCCTTTACCAACCAAGTGCTTGCACAAATGGAACTTTGGCAGCGTGGTGATAACTATGAGAAAAATGTTTATGTCCTACCTAAGCATTTGGATGAGAAAGTGGCACGTTTGCATATTGGGAAGCTGGGTGTTCAACTTACAGAGTTAACGGATGAGCAAGCGCAGTATCTCCATCTGGATAAAAATGGTCCTTACAAACCAGAAATGTATCGATATTAAGCATTACTGGTAGTGGTTGAGTTACGAAGGAACAACGTTTTAAAGTTGTTCCTTCTGTTTTTTTGCCCTTAGATTATGAGTGATCTCGCAAGCCTGGCCTTTATGAGGTTAGATAGCGGTCTATATTGATCATTGTGTTCATGTAAATTTTGCCAAGTTTGCATGGTAAATAAGGGGGCTATGGCAATCTAGGATTTCTACTGTAAAAAATTATGAAATCACAAAAAGAATTTTTACCTACCTATAGTCTCGAGTTGTTTCCCCCGCAAACTTTACAGGGTGTTGAGAAACTTCGTGAAACCCGAAAAAAACTTGCGCTACTGAATCCAAAGTATTTTTCAGTCACTTTTGGAGCCGGCGGGTCTACCCGTGACCATACGCTAGAGACTGTGCTAGAGGTTCAGCGAGAAGGATATGCAGCAGCACCACACCTCTCTTGTATTGGTTCTACTGAGCAGAATATTCGCGCCATACTAGAGAAATATCGCGACAGCGGTATTCAACATATTATCGCGTTAAGAGGTGATCTGCCGTCAGGGATGGCACAAGCTGGTGAGTTTCGTTATGCAAATGAACTAGTTACTTTTATCCGCAAGGAATTTGGTGACACGTTTCATATTGAAGTGGCTTCTTATCCGGAATATCACCCACGATCTCGCTCTGCAAACGAGGACATAAGTAATTTTAAGCGAAAAGTAGCGGCAGGCGCGGATTCTGCTATTACTCAGTATTTTTATAATGCGGATGCTTATTTTAATTATGTCGATTCTTGTGAAGCGGCGGGAATAAGCCTTCCCATTGTGCCGGGCATTATGCCCATTAATAAATTTTCACAACTCGTGCGGTTTTCTGATGCCTGTGGTGCAGAGATTCCACGTTGGATTAGAAAAAAAATGGAAGGCTATGGTGATGACGCCGAGTCAGTCCAGGCGTTTGGGCTTGATGTAGTGACAGATCTTTGTGAACGTTTGCTCAAAGCGGGTGCGCCAGGGTTACATTTCTATACAATGAATACGGCTAAACTGACAACAGCAATTTGGAAACGCTTAGGAATTTGAAGTTATATCTGAACGAAAAGCGATGAATACCAGTGATGAGATATCAATTCGTAAATGAGTTGTGATTTTCTATAAAGAAGCATTCTTTTTCTAGGAATCGTTACCCAGTATATAATGACCTATTATTAGACATAGCATTAACAAATATCGCACAAGAAAGGGTTGTGACAATGGATAAGAAAAAGAAGGATACTGGCGTAGAAGTCAGTGACGAATTAGAAGCTGAAGTAAGTGAAGAGTTGGCATTGTCAACTGATGAAGCATGTATTCAATATGGTAGGGAAGTCATGGATGCGCAGCTTCTTCTGATTAAAGAAAAAGAGTATGACTTTGCACCACAATTCCAAGAATTGACTATTCATCTATATCTATTTGGCGCAATTTGGAAGTTTGCAGAAGAGCTCGATGACCCAAATAATGGACGTAGTCATGCTCTGTCTGCGATACACTCAATGCTTAGAAGTGATGGTATGCAGGACAAGAAAGCTCAAAAGCAAATCGAACTTATAGAGAAAATGTCTAAAGTTGAAGATGGTAGCAATGCACATGCAGTGGAAATGGGTTATTTGTCAGTGCCTAATGATGATAGCTTGGTCGAGCTATTTAATGATTATATTAATGAATATCAAGTGTCAGGTGATTTTTGGCGACTATTTGAGCGCATTAAGAAAACGATGATTTACGGCGGTTTGGTGATGTTTTTTAGTTCTGTTTGGTTTGTAACGCTATTCCTGCCCGGAAATAGCTCGCTTTCCATCTTAGCGGCAGGCCTTGTTTCAGCGGCAGTTTTTGTTATCCCAACTTTCTTGGTTGGTCTGGTGATTTTTAAATCTAAAATGAAAAAAGCAAGGCAATAAGATTAAAGAAAAGGCTGTTTATTCGTGTTAGTGCACAATATTTATTTTGCGGGTAGGGATTATGAGCGCTGAAATCATAAATGGTAAGTTAATCGCGCAGGAAGTTCGTTCTGGGCTGAAGACGCGCGCCGAAAGCTTGATTGAGCAGGGGGTGCGTCCTGGGTTGGCGGTTATCATTGTTGGCGAAGATCCTGCGTCAAGTATTTACGTAAATAACAAAGTAAAAGCTTGCCGAAAAGTTTGTATTCATTCAGAAGTTCATCGTTTCACAAGTAGTGTTGGTCAAGATGAAGTCCTAGCATGTATTCAAGATTTGAATGAGAGTCCGCAGATTCATGGAATACTCGTGCAACTGCCGTTGCCAGCACATTTTGATAGTAACAAAATAACTACATCCATTGCTATTGAAAAAGATGTTGATAGTTTTCATCTTTATAATGTCGGAGCCTTGGTTACGGGGAATGCCGCACTCTTACCTTGTACACCTTATGGTATATTGGTCATGCTTGAAAAACATGGCATTCAAATTGAAGGTCAGCAGGCGGTTATTGTTGGTCGTAGCAATATTGTTGGCAAACCCATGTCGTTGATGTTGCTTGAAAAAGGGGCTACGGTGACAATCTGTACCTCAAAAACAAAAGACCTAGCTGCGCACACCAGAAATGCAGACATTCTTGTTGCTGCTACGGGAAGGCCAGGTTTAATTACTGCTGATATGGTTAAGACCGGTGCGACTATTATAGATGTTGGTATTAATCGGTTGCCAAATGGCAAGCTTACTGGTGATGTGGATTTTGAGTCGGTTAAAGAAAAAGTCGGTTATATTACCCCTGTTCCCGGTGGAGTTGGTCCGATGACTATTACCATGTTGCTGAGTAATACCATAGAAGCAACTGAACGAACGCGAGCTGATAGTTAGTCATCATTAAATGTAACATTCATATTAATTCAACGATAACGTATGGAATCATTACCCGATATAGATCCACAAGAAACGCAGGAATGGTTAGAAGCGCTTGAGTCCGTATTGTTAAATGAAGGTGCGGAACGGGCGCATTTTTTGTTGGAAAAGTTGGTAGAAAAAGCACGTCGCTCCGGTGCCTATCTCCCTTATAGTGCGAATACTGCCTATATCAATACAATACCAACAGGTAAAGAAGAGCGTTCACCCGGTAATCATGCGATAGAACAGCGTATTCGTGCTTATGTTCGCTGGAATGCTATGGCGATGGTGCTGCGTGCTAATAAAGACACTAATGTCGGTGGTCATATCGCGTCTTTTGCTTCGGCGGCGACACTTTATGACGTTGGTTATAATCATTTTTGGCATAATGCCAGCGGGGATCATGGCGGAGATTTGGTCTATACACAGGGTCACTCCGCGCCGGGTATTTATGCTTATGCATTTTTGCTGGGAGAGCTGACAGAGGAGCAGCTCGATAAATTTCGCCAGGAGGCTGATGGTGAGGGACTTTCTTCTTATCCGCACCCATGGTTAATGCCTGATTTCTGGCAGTTTCCTACCGTCTCAATGGGGTTAGGGCCACTTATGGCGATTTATCAAGCTCGCTTTATGAAATACTTAGGTAGCCGTGGGTTGGCTAAAACCGATGGACGTAAAATTTGGGCGTTTATGGGTGATGGCGAAATGGATGAGCCTGAGTCACTTGGCGCGATATCATTGGCTCCACGTGAAAAACTAGATAATTTAATTTTTGTTATTAACTGTAACTTGCAACGTCTTGATGGGCCGGTACGCGGCAATGGTAAAATTATCCAGGAATTGGAAAGCCATTTTCGCGGCGCAGGTTGGAATGTTATCAAGGTCATATGGGGTTCATACTGGGATCCTTTACTCGCTAAAGATACCAAAGGTTTATTACAACAACGCATGATGGAATGTGTTGATGGTGAATATCAAACCATTAAATCTAAAGATGGCGCCTACGTGCGTAAGCATTTCTTTGGGAAGTATCCAGAGTTATTGGAAATGGTTGCGAATATGTCTGATGATGATATTTGGCGTTTAAACCGTGGTGGGCATGACCCACATAAAGTTTATGCGGCTTATGCTTCAGCCCTAAAGCACACAGGGCAACCCACAGTGATACTTGCCAAGACTATTAAAGGTTATGGTATGGGTGAAGCGGGTGAGGCGCAAAATATTACTCATCAGCAGAAAAAAATGGGAACAACTTCATTAAAGGCATTTCGTAATCGCTTTGGTCTGGAAATATCTGATGCCGTTATTGATGACGTACCTTACCTAACACTGTCTAAAGATTCACCTGAATATATTTATATGCAAACGCAGCGTAAGGCGCTCGGCGGTTTTCTTCATCATCGTAAGAAGAAAGCAGAGGCGCTAAAAATTCCCGCGTTATCAGCTTTTGAGTCTATATTGAAAGCCAGTGGTGATGGGCGTGAGTCTTCTACGACTATGGCATTTGTGCGTATTCTTAATATTCTGGTCAAGGATAAAGAACTGGGTAAACATGTCGTGCCCATTGTTGCTGATGAATCGCGTACGTTTGGTATGGAAGGTATGTTCCGGCAATTGGGTATTTGGTCGTCTGTTGGGCAACTTTATACGCCGCAAGATGCTGAGCAGCTGATGTATTATAAGGAAGATAAAAGCGGACAGATTCTGCAAGAAGGTATTAACGAGGCAGGCGCTATGTCGTCGTGGATTGCTGCTGCAACGTCCTACAGTACGCATGGCGTACAGATGATACCTTTTTTTATTTTTTACTCCATGTTTGGTTTTCAACGCGTTGGAGATTTAGCTTGGGCAGCTGGTGATATGCGTTGCCGTGGTTTTTTATTGGGTGGTACGGCTGGGCGAACTACACTCAATGGTGAAGGTCTGCAACATGAAGATGGCCACAGTCATATTGTGGCTTCGACTATCCCTAATTGCGTTTCTTATGATCCAACGTTTTCA
The DNA here is from genome assembly GCA_021774265.1 of Nitrosomonas sp. Classification (GTDB taxonomy): domain Bacteria; phylum Pseudomonadota; class Gammaproteobacteria; order Burkholderiales; family Nitrosomonadaceae; genus Nitrosomonas. Next base: position 7,636 of record JAJFJG010000012.1, on the reverse strand, counting down.
TATGAATTGGCCGTCATTGTACAGGATGGTTTGCGTCGTATGTATCAGGAACAGGAGGATGTTTATTACTACATCACGGTAATGAACGAAAACTATTCGCAGCCAGAGCTGCCAAAAGGGGTGGAGCAAGACATTTTGAAAGGTATGTATTTGTTTAGTGAAAATAGTAAGCGAAGTAAAGAGCTTCGCGTGCAGCTTTTAGGTTCTGGTACTATTTTGCGTGAAGTGATTGCTGCAGCGGATATTTTAAAAAAGGAATTTAAAATTAATGCGGATATTTGGAGCGTACCTAGTTTTAATGAACTACGACGTGAAGCGTTAAGCGTGGCGCGTTGGAATATGTTGAACCCTACTAAAAAAACTAAGTTTTCCCACGTGGAAAAATGTTTTAAAGATCGTGAAGGTCCATTTGTGGCTGCAACTGACTATATGAAGATTTATGCGGATCAAATCCGTGAGTTTGTCCACGGTCGTTACCGTGTGCTTGGGACTGATGGGTTTGGGCGCTCTGATACACGAGAAAAATTACGTAAATTTTTTGAGGTGGATCGCTACTATATCACCGTTGCTGTGCTAAAGGCGCTAGCTGAGGAAGGGAAAGTGACCACAAAGCAAGTGGCTCAAGCAATAGATAAGTTTGGTATTGATCCCGATAAGGCTGATCCGGTAACACTTTAATTCAGTTGCTGATTACACAGCGTATATTCTACTTGTATTAATGTAATTTAAGGAAAATGTGTGGTTGAAATTAAGCAGGTATTGATTCCAGATATTGGTGACTTCAAAGACGTGCCTGTTATTGAAGTGCTGGTGCAGGCAGGCGATCAGGTAAGGTCTGAGGATCCATTGATTTCTTTGGAATCAGATAAGGCAACGATAGAAATACCCGCACCTTTTTCTGGCGTTATTAAAGAAGTTAATGTTAAACCGGGGGACATGGTTTCTGAAGACACATTAATTTTGTCAATTGAGGTTGCCGATAAAGCAGAGAATGCTGCGACAGATGCTCCTGTGGTGTTGGATAAGACTGAAGAAAGTGGCGAGGCTACTGTCGAGCCTGTTGTTGATCCTAAAAAATCTGTAGTTGAAAGAATTGAGAAATCGTTGTCGGAGAGCTTCGTATCTTCACCTAAGGCACACGCAGGTCCTTCAGTTAGACGTTTTGCTCGTGAACTGGGTGTTAATCTAGGCCTTGTGACAGGCAGTGGATTGAAGCAACGGATTCTTAAAGAAGATGTTCAAGCGTTTGTCAAAACGGAATTGTCAAAATCACAAGGTAATGATGGTTTGGGCGCAACATTAAACCTATTGCCCTGGCCACAGGTTGATTTTGCTAAATTTGGTCCTGTAGAGCTTAAATCGTTATCACGTATACAGCAGATTACAGGAGCAAATCTACACCGTAACTGGGTAATGATTCCTCATGTTACACAGTTTGATGTGGCGGATATCACTGATTTGGAAGTCTTGCGAAAAGAATCGAATAAATTGACTGATAAAGATAATGTAAAGCTCACACTTTTAGCGTTTTTGATGAAAGCCCTAACTGCAACGTTAAAAGAGTTTCCGACTTTTAATGCTTCTTTGGATAATAATGGCAATGAGGTTAATCTAGTGTTGAAGCATTATTTTCATTTGGGGTTTGCTGTTGATACGCCACAAGGATTGGTGGTGCCTGTCATTAAGGATGTTGATCAGAAAGGTGTCATTCACATTGCTAAAGAATTGAGTCGCCTTTCCATTTTGGCAAGAGAAGGGAAGTTAAAGCCCACAGATATGCAAGGGGCTAGTTTTACAGTTTCTAGTTTAGGTGGTATCGGTGGAACAGCTTTTACGCCGATTATTAATGCACCAGAAGTTGCCATCCTGGGCCTTTCGCGCGCTAATACCCATCCGGTTTACAAGGACAATCAATTTGTTCCGCGTTTGATGCTTCCTTTGTCACTATCTTATGATCACCGAGTTATTGATGGCGCATCTGCTGCACGTTTTACTACTCATCTGGCTAGTGTATTGACTGACATGCGCTTGGCTTTATTGTGAGCATGAGTTTTAGTTGATACATAGTATTAATGCCTAAAGATAATAGTCCTCTTATTGGTATCTATGGTGGGACTTTTGATCCGATTCATTATGGTCATTTGCGGATAGCAGAAGAGCTTAATGGAATATTCGGTTTTTCCAAATTATTTTTTATTCCCTCAGGATCGCCACGTTTACGTAATGTACCCATTGTTTCAAAAGATCATCGTGTGGCAATGCTATCTGCAGCAATTCAGGATAATGAGTCATTCATGCTGGACAAGCGGGAGATTATTCGTGATGGAGAGAGTTACAGTGTTGTTACGCTACGTGAATTCCGCGAGGAATTTGGAAGCGAGGCCGTAATATGTTTTATTATGGGCAGCGATGTTTTTTTAAATCTTACTAAATGGTATTGTTGGCGAGAAATGTTTGAATTGTGCCATATTATTGTTGCAGATCGCCCAGGTTACTTGTCCACATTAAATAATAAAAAGCCGCAAGAATTAACAGAAGCGCTAGTGAGCCTACAGGTGTCGTCGATTGAAGATCTTAAAAAATCAACTCATGGCTTTATTTTTATAGTGCCAACGACACTACAAGATATTTCTGCAACGGTGATTCGTGAATCTATCGCAACAGAGAAAAGTGTTCGATATTTAATACCCGATGTAGTACTTGAGTATATCAAGACAAATCGTTTGTATTCAGGAAAAGAATGAAATCAAAAGAATTAGTAAAAATTGCAGTTGATGCGTTGGAAGAAATTAAAGCGTACGATATTGTTGTGATGGAAATCGATAAAATGGTGGCTCTGTTTGACTATATGATTGTGGTCAGTGCCGATTCCAATCGGCAGACTAGAGCATTAGCCAATAATGTGCAAGAAAAGGTAAAAGCTGCTGGTGTTACAGTGCTTAGCATGGAAGGGCAGGAAACAGGGGAGTGGTTGCTTGTTGATTTAGGTGATGTGGTTGTGCACATTATGTTACCAGCTGTACGTGACTACTATGATTTAGAAGCGTTATGGGCGGAGACTAAATCATTAAAGAAAAATATGGTCGATTAGTGTTTGAAGATGATAGTTCATGTATCAATAGAGGTGTACATTATCTAAGCATGACTCCATGGAAATTATGAAACTTTATATCGTAGCTGTTGGAAATAAAATGCCAACCTGGGTCGATTCTGGTTTTAATGAATATTCGAAACGAATGCCAACTGAATTAAGTATCCAGTTCATTAACATTAAGCCTGAGAAGCGAGGTGCAGGAAAGAATACTGAACAAATATTGGCTGCTGAGGGTCTTCGTATAAAAGCTGCATTGCCATCTAGTTGTCAGATAGTAGTTTTGGATGAGAATGGTAAACAGTGGTCGACGACTAGTTTGGCAGAGCGTATAGAGGGTTGGATGGGTGATGGTTGTAATGCAGCGTTTATTATTGGCGGCTCTGATGGTTTGCATGGAGATATCAAAAAATTAGCGAAATATATCTTAGCGTTGTCTGCTATGACACTTCCTCACGGTTTAGTGCGTGTTGTGCTAGCAGAGCAATTATATCGCGCAAACTCAATTATAAAGCGCCATCCCTATCATCGAGAATAGCAGTTTGACATGAGAAGTTCAGGGTAAAAGCTTGTTTTATCGTGATTTTAAAATATTGTTCGGCATGTAAAATTTACATAATGAATTAGTTTAAAATATAGAGGTAATATTCAGTATGATTCATATTGATAACCGAATATATCTTGCGTCACGCAGTCTTCGTAGAAGAGAGTTATTAAAACAAATTGGCGTGAATTATAAGATATTACTGATGCGAGAAACACTCTCTCGTCCAGTAGACATTGACGAAACACCACTGCCCAACGAGTCGCCAACCGATTATGTTTATCGAATTGTGCATACTAAAGCAGAAGAAGGGTGGCAGAGACTAATTCAGCGTAGCTTGCCTTTGTTTCCTGTGTTAGTGGCTGATACCGCTGTGACTATAGACGGGTCTATATTTGGTAAGCCAATAAACTTTTCGCATGCAGAAGAAATGTTGTCAACACTTTCAGGTAGAACGCACCAGGTTTTAACTGCTATTGCAATTATTATAGAAGAAAATATTCAAGTACGACTTTCTACAACCTCAGTAAGGTTTCGTGAAATAAGTCAACATGAAATTCGTGCTTGTCTTACTGATGGTAAATTGCTGAATATGGCTGGTGCGTATGCGATACAAGGTATTGCTGCGGCCTTTATTGTCGAGATATCCGGGAGTTATAGTGGTGTAATGGGGCTGCCATTATTTGAAACTAGCCAATTATTAGAAGAGTCTGGGATAAAAATTTTTTCATAAGATGTCAGTATACAAAAGAATAATAATATTTAACTTGCCTTCCTATGAGTAATGAAATTCTTGTCAATACAACGCCTCAGGAAACACGTATCGCTGTATTGGAGCAAGGTGTAACGCAGGAACTGCATATAGAGCGATCAAGTAGCTGCGGTATTGTTGGGAATATCTATAATGGCCGCGTGAGTCGAGTGTTACCTGGTATGCAGTCTGCTTTTATTGATATTGGTCTTGATAGGGCGGCTTTTTTACATGTGGCTGATATATGGGACTCAAATGGTAATGAGGAAACAGTTCGGCCTATAGAAAGAATATTGCACGAAGGCAATAATATCTTGGTTCAAGTAATTAAGGATTCGATTGGTACCAAAGGCGCAAGGCTTTCGACACAAATTAGTTTAGCCGGGAGAATGTTAGTTTATCTCCCGCAGGAATCTCATATTGGCATTTCTCTCCGTATAGAAGATGACTGTGAACGAGATTTGTTGCGTGAAAAACTGCAACATGTTCTACCCGCAGAAGAATCAGGTGGTTATATTATTCGGACAATGGCTGAAGCTGCTGAAGAATGTGAGTTGCGGGCCGATACCGAATATCTTCATAAATTATGGCGCGATATTCAGAATAAATCTTTAACTGTGGTTTCGCCGGCATTGCTTTATCAAGATTTGGACTTGAGTCATAGGGTGTTGCGTGATTTTGTTGATGATAACACTTCGCGTATTTTGATAGATTCTCGTGAGAATTACCTGAAACTAGAATCGTTCTCTAAAAACTACATGCCTAATATCGTTGAGCGATTGAATCGTTACAGTGGCGAGCGTCCACTATTTGACTTATATGGTGTTGAGGATGAGATTGAAAAATCGTTAGCTAAACGTGTGGATCTTAAGTCTGGTGGTTATTTGATCATTGATCAGACCGAAGCGCTGACGACTATGGATGTCAACACAGGTGGATTCATTGGTGTGCGGAATTTTGACGACACTATTTTTAAAACGAACCTAGAAGCTGCGCAGGTCATTGCTCGGCAACTTCGTTTGCGTAATTTAGGGGGTATCATCATTATTGACTTTATTGATATGGATAATGAAGATCATAAGAATTCAGTGTTGTCCGAGTTCAATAAAGCATTAACGAAAGACCGTACACGTATGACGGTTAATGGGTTTACGACGTTGGGGTTAGTCGAAATGACACGGAAGCGTACCCGTGAAAGTCTGGCTCATATTTTGTGCGAACCTTGTCCTACTTGCCAAGGACGGGGAGAAATCAGAACAGCACAGACTATTTGTTACGAGATTTTGAGAGAATTGTTACGTGAATCCCGCCAGTTTGATGCTAATGAGTTTCGTATTCTTGCTTCTCAGCAAGTAATTGATTTATTTCTTGATGAAGAATCACAAAGTCTTGCACAACTTGGAGATTTTATCGCCAAACCGATAAGCCTCCAAGTTGAGGAATCTTATTCTCAAGAACACTACGACGTAATTCTAATGTAATAGTGTTTTTTAAAGAATTAGAAACCCATGCTTGCCAACAAGTCATCGACTTGTTCTTGGTTTGAAACCACATCTTCACGTTTCCCTGGATTGACTACCGGTCCATTCATCAGTCCCTCATCAATACCAGTTCTCTTTCCTTCTGGTACATTTGCAACTAGTAACTGTAGCAACTCAAACTCCAAGTTTTTGACCATTTTGGTTACTTTTGTTACTACTTGTCCCGTTAGATCTTGGAAATCTTGTGCCATCATGATTTCCATTAACTGGGCGTTCGTAGCGCTAGTTTGTTTTGGTACGCTGTCTAGATAAGCCAGTGTATTTATAATCAGATTTTTATATTTCTCGACGTCATCGGGCGAAGGTTCTTTTGACTCAAGTGCTTGTTTCCACTGCTCAGACAAATTCGTTGATTCAGATGAAAGTTCGTCCTGAATTGGCATAGCAATTTCTGTTGCATTAAGGGCGCGTTCAGCAGCTTGTTCAGCCTTTGAGGCAATATAAGTGAGTTTGTCTTGTGCTTCAGGAGCCTCTGCGGAGATATCTGCCAAGCGTTTATCATAGCCTAATTCACGTAAACTGTTATGTAATGTACGTGTTAGTTGGCCAACTTGATCGACAACTGTAGTCTTTGTCGCTTTTGTAGAGACGATGTTTTTTTCAATATTTTCTTCGTCTATGGTTGGAGTAGCTAATGAAAATTCAGTCGGTTCTTTTGTGGTTGCCGCTACCTGCTCATCTAATAACTGTGGTTGTTCCAGAGAACTGGTCGTGTTATTCATTTAATGTCACCTGTTTATTATGATGGTATTGCTGAGTGAGTTAGGCAGAAGCCTTGCTTTCCATATTTTGGAAGATTTTGTTTAATTTCTCATCAAGTGTGGCTGCTGTGAAAGGTTTGACAATGTAACCACTGGCACCAGCCTGAGCAGCAGCGACAATATTTTCTTTTTTTGCTTCAGCAGTGACCATTAATACTGGTATCTTTTTTAAAGCTTCATTTGCCCGAATTTTCTGTAACATTGTTAATCCGTCCATGTTAGGCATGTTCCAATCAGAAACGACAAAGTCAAAATTTCCGTCTTGAAGCTTGCGTAGACCAACAGCACCATCCTCCGCCTCTTCAACATTGACAAAACCTAATTCCTTTAGAAGGTTTCGAACAATCCTACGCATAGTAGAAAAGTCATCTACTACTAAGAATCTTAAATTTTTGTCAGGCATTATAATCTCCAGAAATATGCTTCATTTTTATATTAATTAGCTAAGCAGCAATGATTAATATCAAAATCCAATGCTGGTGAACTGAAACTTAAATAGCAAAAGCTCCCTTAGTTTTACAGCTTAACGGCAAAATTCTTATGAAGTTTAGCGTGTGTTTTTGTTAGTTATATTCCGCCAGAAAAGCTGGGAACTTGATTTCATGAACCGTTTAAAGCTGAAATAACGCAATGGATGCCCACAGTCCTAAATGGCATCATGAATCGTCCCGTGTTTAAAGTCTCCGATAGGGGATTAGTAAATCCCTCGCCTTTAGCCCCAATATTGCACAAGAGGAAGTGGCAATTCCCTAATAATCTTTTATAATTCAATTATCTAAGCTGCATAAAAGAAAGGAATTACCTGTGACAAAGTGTACCCAAGAATCATTTGATTTTCCGGATGTAAAAAGACGTTCAGTTGAAGTAAATTTTCAGGGAAGCGATATCACTTCAGATGGCGGTGTATTGTTGTTGCGTCAGGTGGATAAACGGCTTGGTTTGAGTGAA
>JAJFJG010000110.1 GCA_021774265.1 Nitrosomonas sp. | reverse complement strand
TACTGATAAAATAACGAGCAAAACCAACCTCTTAGAGAAAAAAAATACTAAACATACTCCTATGATGCAGCAGTATTTGGGTATCAAGGCGGAGCATCCGGATATGTTGATGTTTTATCGTATGGGTGATTTTTATGAGTTGTTTTTTGATGATGCGGTAAAAGCTTCAAAGCTGCTTGGCATTACATTGACGCAGCGAGGTTCTTCTGGTGGTAATCCCATTAAAATGGCAGGTGTGCCATATCATGCGGCGGAACAATATTTGGCTAAGCTGGTTAAATTGGGTGAGTCGATTGTCATTTGCGAACAAGTGGGCGATCCCGCCACCAGCAAAGGGCCAGTTTCTCGCGAGGTTTCCCGCATAGTTACCCCTGGTACACTGACAGATGCCGCATTATTGGAAGATAAACACGATTGTATTTTGCTTTCCCTGTTTATCCATGAAGAAACGCTAGGACTAGCTTGGCTTAATTTGGCTGCGGGAAAAATGCGTGTGATGGAGACATTGCCTGATCATCTCAGTAGTGAATTAGAGCGTTTAAAACCTGCTGAAATTCTCATATCTGATTCAATGATCATACCTGATGCTTTAAATGGGAAATGGGCATTGAAGCATTTGTCATCATGGCAATTTGATTTTGATAGTGCTAAGCATAATCTTACAAAACAATTAGCAACACATGATCTATCAGGGTTTGGCTGTGATGGCTTATATGGTTCACTTTGTGCAGCTGGTGCATTACTTGAATATACTCGTTTGACGCAAGGCGCTAGTGTTTCTCATATTAACGGCCTACAAGTTGAGTATGACGATGTATTTATTCGTATGGATGCAATGACACGTCGAAATTTAGAGATTTCTGAAACGATTCGAGGTGAACGTTCACCTACCTTATTGTCTTTATTTGATGGTTGTTCGACGAACATGGGTAGTCGTCTATTACGTGATTGGTTACACCATCCACTACGTAATCATACCATTATACAAAGTCGCCTCGATGGGGTGGCTGATTTAATGGGGAGAAATGGAACATACGCCTATCAAGCCGTACGTGAATGCTTGAAACCCATCGTCGATATTGAAAGAATCACGGCACGAGTTGCACTCCGCTCTGCGCGACCAAGAGATTTATCCGGCTTACGTAACAGTTTGCAAGGCTTGCCCGATATTGCACATTCAATTGCCGCCTGTACCAGTGAGCGGATTAATCAATTGGAAAAAGACATGATGCCTGACGCAGCATTGGTTAATTTGCTAACACAGGCACTACGCGATGAGCCTAGTACGCTACTACGTGAAGGCGGTGTGATTGCTGATGGTTATGACGCCGAGCTGGATGAGTTTCGAGGGTTACAAAATAATTGCGGTGAATTTCTTTTGCAGCTGGAAATACGTGAGAAAGGGCGCACGGGAATCCCTACGCTCAAAGTTGAATATAATCGAGTGCATGGTTTTTATATTGAAGTTACCCATGCACACACCGAAAAGATCCCGGAGAATTATCGACGTAGACAAACACTAAAAAATGCCGAACGTTACGTTACTCCGGAGCTAAAAACATTTGAAGACAAGGCGTTGGCAGCGAATGATCGTGCTCTAGCTAGAGAAAAGTATTTGTATGAGGCGCTGCTAAATTCATTATCAGACTATATTAGTCAGCTACAATGCATTGCACAAAGCATTGCTGAAATGGATGTTCTGGCGACTTTTGCAGAGCGCGCCCATCTACAAGGATACGTTGCGCCAATATTTAGTGACGAAATAGTGATTGAAATTGAGGCTGGTCGTCACCCTGTAGTCGAAAGCCAGGTCAAAAACTTTGTCGCTAACGATGTGTGTTTGGGTGATGATGTCAAGCGACAAATGCTTATTATCACTGGGCCAAATATGGGTGGAAAATCAACTTATATGCGCCAAGTCGCTTTGATCGTATTACTCGCACATTGCGGTAGCTTTGTGCCTGCAAAAAATGCTCGGATCGGAGCAATAGATCAAATATTCACGCGTATTGGTGCTGCAGATGATCTGGCCGGTGGTCGTTCAACATTCATGGTGGAAATGACAGAAACAGCAAACATACTGCACAATGCGACGTCGCAAAGTCTGGTGCTGATGGACGAGGTCGGGCGGGGTACGTCAACTTTTGATGGTTTAACATTAGCTTATGCCATTGCACGTCATCTTTTAACTCAGAATCTTGGCCTTACACTATTTGCGACGCATTATTTTGAATTAACACGCCTAGTTGAAGAGTTCAATCTGGCGGCGAATGTGCATTTGCAAGCTGTCGAACACAAACACCATATTGTGTTTCTACATCAGGTCAATGAGGGGCCTGCAAGTCAAAGTTATGGTTTACAAGTTGCTAGGCTTGCTGGTGTGCCTGAATCTGTTATTAAAGCGGCTAGAAAGCATTTAAAGAGGCTGGAGCAAGAAAGTATTGGACAAAAACCACAATTGGATTTGTTTTCAGCACGACCAGAAGCACCCGAAGAAACAACTCAAGATCATCCAGCTATCGCCATGCTTCAGGAGATATCACCTGATGAATTAAGTCCAAGACAAGCGCTGGATAAGCTTTATCAACTGAAGAATATATTAATCTGAAACGAATGACGGCATAATATTAATGTTGAATTTAAGGATTGAGGAGTAAATTGTGGCAAGACTGAAGAATTAGCTGATAAAGATGAGCTTTATTGCAAATTGGACAAGTAGCCGATAGGGTATTCACTGATATGGCTGCATGACGGCACATTATAGCGTTGCTCTACGTTCTAAATGAAAGTTTTGTGTTTCTAAACGCAATCAGAGCAATGGAAATCATTGGATAGCTATTTGTCTGATTGGAACTACGAGCAATCGTGATGGTGTTGTCGCAATTATTACTACCAAAACCGGTAACAAAACACAAATAAGTAAATTTTGTGTGGGTAGTAGCTTCGTATTATCTAATTTAACCTGGCCAACATCTTGCCTTGAAAAATATTGCCAGGCATAGTTACCGTAGTTTGACTAGCAGAGCTAACCGAGACATTTGCCGGTGTAACCCAGCTGGTCAGGTTATAACGCTCATTAAGGCTAATATACAGTAGGCATTTACACTCATAGAGACCTTTGCAAAACTCCAAAAGTAAATTTTCATCACATTGATTTACAAGTAAGAGTTTTTTGAGGAATTAGGTTTTGCAAAGGTCACTCATAATGTAAGGTGGAGGTTCAGGAAATTTACTTACTAAGGTTTCTGTCTATTTTAATATTCCAATTCTACGCATATAATGTTACTGGAAGCAACGTAGAGGGTTAATTACCGTATTAAAAAATCACACAAATGATTATAAAGGAAAATAAAACATGAAATCATCTTTGAAATTAATTGCTTTGATATTCGCTTTTTCTCCGCTTTATGCTTATGCAGGTGGTAATCCAGAGCACGTTAAATTCCCTGAAGGTTACGAGAAAACTTATACCAAATACTCAACCGCAAATCGTGCTAATCAAAAGCAAGTTGCTAAGTTATATGCTAACGAAGCAGCAATAACAAGTTATACACAAGGCAAGGAAGCTGCATCTGGTTCTGTCGTCATTATGGAAATATATAGTCCAAAGACCAATGCGGAAGGAAAACCTGTTCCTGGTAGTGCTGGTGTTTTTGAGATTGACTCATTAGCTGCCGTTGCGGTTATGGAAAAGAGAAGCAATTGGGATGAGAGTTTTACGCAAGAGGATCGTACGGGTGATTGGGGTTTTGCGGTTTATAATCCAGATGGGTCAGAAAAAAGTAATGATCTTAATTGTGTTCAATGCCATACGCCACTCAATGCACAGGATTATCTTTTTACGTATCAACGTCTAGTTGATTTTGTGAAGAACCACTAAACTTTTGATTATAGCGATATGGTCTTGTATCAGTTAGAAATGATGGCTGATACATGGTCATCTTGCATAATTTAGTCAGCTTTCAAGTCTTATAATGTCATTACTAATTCGTTGTAATGCAAGCATGGGATCATCGGCTTGTGTAATAGGGCGACCAATGACTAGATAGTCTGACCCATTGTTAATTGCTTGCACTGGGGTTGCTACACGTTGTTGGTCGTCTAGTTGACCATCATTGAAGCGGATTCCCGGTGTGACAAGAAGAAAATGATTGGGAATAGTTTGCCGTAGTTGGCTTGCTTCTAATGGTGAACAGACAACACCATCAAGGCCGCAATCATTAACAAGCAAAGCCAGTTGTTTAACCGTGTCTTGGGGAGATGTGCTTATACCAATGTCTCTTAGGTCTTCATTTTCCATACTTGTTAATAAAGTAACTGCGATGAGCTTGGTTGATTTACTGGGAAGTGCTGCACGAGCAGCAAGTAGCATTTTTCTACCACCTAATGCATGAACATTAATCATCCAGACACCAAGACTGGCTGCTACTTTGCATGCGTTTGCGACAGTATTAGGTATGTCGTGAAATTTTAAATCAAGAAAAATTTCAAATTCATGATGCATCAACTTTCCGAGAAGGTCTGGGCCTTCCGCTGTGAAAAGTTCTTTGCCAACCTTGAGGCGGCAAAGCGCAGGGTCTAGTTTGGATGCAAGCGATAGTGCTTGGTTTGCACTGCTAACATCTAGCGCAACGATTATGCGAGGTTCATCCATTTATATACTATTTCTTCCTACGGAATAAGTATCCAAAAAACATTCCAATAGCAAAAAATATGAGTAAGACTACACTAATGGGTAGTTGATGTTCAAACCCCAGGTAGTAGTAGATTGTTACTGGATCAGAGTTTTTTACTGTAAATGTTAAGAGTAGCAAAAAAACAATGATACGTACAAGCCATATTAGAAAATGCATAATTTTCTTACAGAAGAAATTAGTTTATCGAGATGCTTGGCATCTCAAAGCAAAGACCGGTAGTCAATTGTATAAATCAAATGACTACCGATTTACATTATTTCTTAAAATCTACACGTTCACGCATTTCTTTACCCGCCTTGAAATGCGGTACATATTTTTCCGGAACTTGCACCTTGTCGCCTGATTTAGGGTTCCGTCCAACACGCGGTGGTCGGTAGTTAAGATCAAAGCTTCCAAATCCACGTATTTCAATGCGTTGCCCTTGTGATAGGCTTTTTGCCATGGCATCAAGTATCACTTTAACAGCAAGTTCAGCATCTTTTGTAACAAGTTGGGGGTAACGTGCTGCAAGGCGAGAAATCAATTCAGATTTTGTCATGAATAACCTTATTGCTCTGTATTTTTACTGTCCATTTTAGCTTTAAGTAAAGCACCTAAACTAGTTGTTCCAGTACTTGCAGGAGTGTTCTTGCTTGTGATTTTCTGCATTGCACTGGCTTCATCAGATTTTTCTTTTGCTTTAATGGAAAGATTAATAGTTCTATTTTTACGATCAATGTTAATGATCATCGTTTCAATTTTGTCGCCTTCTTTCAGATGAGCGCGAATATCCTCTACTCGATCACGAGATATCTCGGAAGCACGTAGATAGCCTTCAACATCGTCAGACAATGCGATAACAGCACCCTTGGCATCAATAGATTTAACAGTGCCTTCCATGATGCTGTTTTTATCATGAATGGTGACGAAGCTATTGAATGGATCACCTTCCATTTGTTTGATACCGAGTGAAATTCTTTCTCGTTCGACATCAATAGACAAGACGAGTGCTTCAACTTCATCGCCTTTTTTGTAATTGCGAACAGCTTCTTCGCCTGGCTGGCTCCAAGAAAGATCAGATAAGTGGACAAGACCATCAATATTGCCAGGGAGTCCAATAAACACACCAAAGTCGGTGATGGATTTAATTTGACCACTGACCTTATTGCCCTTTTCTTGACTCATTGCGAAGTCTTCCCACGGATTTGGCTTGCATTGTTTCATACCAAGTGAGATCCGGCGGCGATCTTCGTCAATTTCAAGAATCATGATTTCGACTTCATCACCCAATTGAACAACCTTAGATGGGTAGACATTCTTATTGGTCCAGTCCATTTCTGAGACATGTACCAATCCTTCAATACCTTGCTCGATCTCGATGAATGCGCCGTAGTCAGTTAGGTTTGTAACCTTACCAAAGAGACGCGTGGCTTGTGGGTAGCGACGAGATAAGCCGACCCATGGGTCCTCACTAAGCTGTTTCATGCCTAAAGAGACACGATTCTTTTCTTTGTCAAATTTGAGTACTTTAGCGGCAACTTCATCACCCACATTGATGATTTCCGTTGGATGCTTAACGCGCCTCCAAGCGAGGTCGGTGATGTGCAATAAGCCATCAATACCGCCTAAATCAACAAATGCACCATAATCAGTAATATTTTTAACGATACCGTTCACCACTGCACCTTCTTGCAAGCTTGCTAGTAATGTTTCGCGATCAGCACCTTGTGTTTCTTCCAGGACGGCACGACGTGACACGACAACATTGTTACGCTTACGGTCAAGTTTAATGACCTTAAATTCCATTTCTTTGTTTTCGTAAGGCGTTGTGTCTTTTACTGGGCGAATATCAACCAATGAACCAGGAAGAAAGGCGCGGATGCCGTTAATCATGGCAGTTAAACCACCTTTAACTTTGCCATTTACCATGCCGCTAACGATAGCGCCACTTTCCATGGCCGCTTCTAAATCGTGCCATGCGGTCAGGCGTTTTGCTTTGTCGCGTGATAAGCGTGTTTCACCATAACCATCTTCAAGAGATTCAATTGCGACACTGACGAAATCACCAGGAGTGGCTTCGATTTCACCTTTGTCATTTTTGAATTCTTCCACGGGGATAAAACTTTCTGATTTTAGGCCTGCATTGACGACGACGATATTGTAGTCAACACGAACAACCTCGGCGGTTATCACTTCACCTACACGCATTTCTTGGCGAGTAAGGCTTTCTTCAAACAGTTGGGCAAAGCTTTCGTTGGTATCAGTTGCTAGAGAAGCAGTAGTCATTTAAAAATTACCTGATTATAAAAGCCCATTCAAATTATTATTTGACGGGATGAGTAAGTTAAAAAAATATAGAACCAATTTCATTTCAAATCATTTAGGATGAAAGTATTGTTCTATGCGCAAAAAAAATAATTTAGATTTTAGAATACCAACCCAGCACTTTATTGACTGCTTGAGAAATACTGAGTGACGTTGTATCTAACAATCGTGCATCTGTATTGTGTTGCAAGGGCGCCAAGCTACGATTGCTGTCACGTTCGTCGCGTAATTGTATGTCCTTCAACAGATCCGCGATACTAGCATTTATTCCTTTCTCTATCAACTGGTTATAACGCCGTTTCGCACGTATTTCTGCGCTGGCGGTAAGAAATATCTTTAGATTAGCGTCTGGAAAAACAACAGAGCCCATATCCCTGCCATCAGTGACAAGCCCTGGATCCTGACGGAAGGCGCGTTGACGTGCCATTAATGAATCTCTAACCAGTTGATAAGATGCTATTTTCGATGCATTTATGCCGTACCGCTCCTCACGAATAGTGCTTGTGACGTCGTTGCCATCAAGGTTAATGTTGTTGTTAATAAAAATGACATCAAGATTTTTTGCGATATCAGATAAATTTAATTCATTGACTAAATCTGTCTCGTTTTGCATCGCCTTAAGTGCGACTAGACGATAAAGCGCACCACTATCAAGATAATGAAATCCTAATTCTTTTGCGATTAATTGCGCGACCGTGCCTTTGCCAGATGCGGAAGGGCCGTCGATCGTAATAACTGGAATAGTATTAGCTGCCATTATTAGCTCCATTGCTCAGAAATCTTATCTTATAAAAATACATATTTATTAAATGAGGGTTATTTGTTTAAATATTTCAAAGTAGTTAGGAAATGTTTTAGATACACAATTTGGGTTGTTAATGCGGATAGGAGCGCCAAAAGATGCCAGTGAGAAACACATGGCCATGCGATGATCATCGTAGGTGTCAATGGCGGCATCTGGAGTTATAGATGTTAATGGCGGGTTGATACGTAAAAAATCGAAGCCCTCTTCCACTTCTGCGCCGAGTTTGCGTAATTCAATGGCCATCGCGCTTAGGCGATCTGTTTCTTTTACTCGCCAACTGGCAATGTTCCTCAATGTGGTGGTACCATCGGCAAATAAAGCTGCGATAGCCAGCGTCATAGCAGCGTCAGGGATATGGTTGCAATCTAGGTCAATGGCCTTAAGATGTTTACCCGGTCGGGTTCGTTTTGTATCTGGCGCACGTGATTCTATCCAATTATCACCCCATGTAATGTGAGAACCCATTTGTTCAAGCGCTTCTGTAAAGCGAATATCACCTTGGAAACTGTTGCGCCCAACGCCTTGTACGCGGATTGGCCCGCCACCTATGGCACCTGCGGCAAGAAAGTAAGACGCTGACGAGGCGTCACCTTCGACAACAATCTTACCAGGGCTTTGATAAGACTGGTTGCCCGGTATAATAAATTGCTTCCAATCATGGCATTCAACTTGAACTCCAAAAAGTTTCATTTGTGCCAAAGTTAGTTCAATATATGGTCGCGAGATTAAGATGCCAGTTACATTAATTGTGGATGTTTTCCCTGTTAGTGGCAGCGCCATTAATAAACTCGTTAAAAACTGACTGGAAAGGTCACCTTTGATGGTTAGATCAAGGGTATCCTTTGTTTGCACATTAATGGATTTAATATGCAGCGGCGGGAAATCTTCATTCTCAAGATAAGTAATATCGGCATTTAGCTGTCGAAGGGCATTGACTAGATCAGCGATGGGTCGTTCATGCATGCGGGGTACGCCGGATAATCGGTAATCTCCATTCATTAATGCTAAGACGGCGACGAGTGGCCGGAAAGCGGTTCCAGCATTGCCAAGAAATAAGTCAGCTTTGTGAACCGGCAACTGACCATTTTGACCTTCAATAAGATAATCATTTGAATCAGTTTGAGAAATCGGAATGCCCAATGTTTTGAGTGCGCCCAACATGTGCGCTGTGTCATCAGAAGTAAGTAAATCATGGACATGCGTTGTGCCATTTGCTAATGCGGAAAGCAAAAGTATGCGATTAGAGATGCTTTTAGATCCAGGGAGTTGGATGGTGCCCTGAGCAGTGCCGATAGCTGGAAGATCAAGCCATTTCATGGTATCTTAAATGTATAAAATTGCCGATGATATCCTATAAAAAAATTTCAAGGTGACAGATTTCTGATATGGGTTGACGGTTCTATGCTAATTACAAACCATCTTATTTAGATAGTTTATCATTGTAAATTTATAAATAATCTCCAAATCAATAGATTATGATTGTATTTTTAAATCTAATGGGCGTGCTTAGACTTTGTGTATTGATAAATATATTTATCAATACGATAGGTTTAAGGTACTCTATGTCATCGCGTTATCCTGGTTGAGGGGGGGGGTGTCTTTGTGTCTTTTATAAAACACAGATGCCCCATGTCCAAAAAATCGTTGGAACGATGCTTACACACTATAAAGAAAGAGGTTAATGAAGAATGGATTTTTTAATGATGGGAGATGCAGAGATTGCGTTAATGATATCTTTGCTTATTATTCCACTTGTTATCTGGTTACAGATTTGGGTAAGGGATAGAAAAATAAGGCGTCGCAATGAAATAGGTGATGAGGAATTTGAAACCACAAGCGGTGCTTTTGTGTCAATTATTCTAGAAGGTACTGCAATGGTTGGTGGTTTGATTATGCTTATTGTTGCTTCCGGTGGTGTCATAAAATATATATTAAATTTTTATATGGCTTAATTTTTTTCGGGCAAATTTTTCACTCATTTTCAGTAAAATGTAAAAAAATTGCCCGAAAATTTATTCAGCCTTAGAGGTAACCTTTTTAGTGCTTTTTGCTTTAGTTTCTGATGTCTTCTTAGGTTTTTTTTGCTCAAACTCGAACCCTATTTTCCCGCCTTCGCCGATGACTAAATAAGCTGAGAAAGGTCGTCCTTTCTTCGAGATAAATTTGGTCAATAAGTCTGTTCTGCCAGTTTCCAATAACTTTATAACCTGTTCTGGTTCTATTGGGCGAGTAAGAATGATTTTTCCAGTTTTAAAATCACAAGTGCGTAATTTCCCGACAGATTTCTCACAAACGTAAAAAATACTATGCTCAAAAACTGAATGGTTACATTTAGGGCATTTTCCTAACGGTGTTTGGCCACTGAAATCGACATCTTCAGCATTTTCTTCATCGTCATTCCCAAAGTCAAATTTCATTTCTAGCTCATCGGTGAGCTTAATGTTGGCGTTGAATAGGCGTCCCATTTTGCTTCGAAAGCCAGTTAATGGACCAACTTCACGCTGCGTTATCAACGTCTCCATTTCGTCTATTTCAAATTGACGTCCAGCAAGAATTTTCCAAAGTGCAAACTCACACGATTGGCATTGAAATTTCTTATACGTTTCATGGACGATACCACCACATTTTGGACAAGGTGATTTAAGTGTTGAGAAATCACCGCTGATGGTTTCGCCTCGATGGTTTTTCGCTTGCTCAACCATGTGGCGCGTCATGTCAGCAATTTTCTCAATAAATTCGCTGCGTTTCAGTTTGCCCTGCTCAATTTGTTTTAGCTTAAATTCCCAGTCACCGGTTAATTCGGGTGAGATAAGTTCAGGTATTTTTAGCCCGCGTAGTAGTGTGATGAGGGAAAATGCTTTAGCTGTCGGTTGTAGTTCTCTGCCTAAGCGCTGAATATAATTTTCATAAACAAGGCCTTCAATAATTGCTGCACGTGTGGCTGGCGTACCTAGTCCTTTTGCACTCATTGCTTCGCGCAGTTCTTCATCCTCAACTAATTTCCCCGCACCTTCCATGGCTGACAATAATGTCGCCTCATTATATCTTGCTGGCGGTCGGGTTTGGTTGGCTACAACTTCTATTGTTTTTGTCGCAACGGGATCATTCGGTGTTATTGCGAGCAGTGTTGAGTTATCGTCGGTCTTGCTTGTAACTACTTTTCCATAAACAGCTTGCCAGCCTGGATTAACCATTACCTTACCTTCTGTCTTGAAAGGCTCGTTTTCAACCGTGGTAATGCGGGTCGTAACTAAGAATTCAGCGGCGGGGTAGAAAATGGCCAAAAAACGCTTGGTAACGAGGTCATAGAGTTTTGCTTCGGCCTCATTTAGCTTCTTGGGCGCAAGTGGTGTGGGAATAATAGCGAAATGATCTGAAATTTTTGCATTATTAAAAATTCTTTTGTTAGGTTTTACCCAATCTGATTTTTTGATTTGTGTTGCAAATGCACAATAATTTGAATCTTCTAAGGTATTTAATGTGTCATTAACCGTTTCAATATAATCTTCCGGTAAAGCGCGAGCATCTGTACGTGGATAAGTCAGCACTTTATGTCTTTCATATAATGCTTGAGCAAGGCCCAGTGTTGCTTTAGCCGAAAAACCAAAGCGACTATTGGCATCGCGTTGTAAGCTAGTGAGATCATAAAGTAATGGACAGGTTTCTTTGGAGGGCTTACTTTCCTCACTAACACTGCCAGGTTTCCCTTCGCATTTGGTGCGAATAGCTTCGGCTTTTTCTTGGTTCCATAGCCGCTCAGCTTTTAAATGATTATTTTCTTTATCTTTGGCGAATTCTTCGTTGAACCATCGACCGTTGTAACTACCATTCTCAGTAGCAAAGTTGCCATGAATCTCCCAGTAGTCTTTAGTGACAAATTTCTTGATACTTTCTTCACGTTCAACAAGAATGGCTAAGGTAGGTGTTTGTACTCGCCCAACGGTTGTCTTATGAAAGCCGCCTTCTTGTGAGTTAAAGGCTGTCATGGCACGCGTGCCGTTGATTCCAACGAGCCAATCGGATTCTGAACGGCTCATTGCTGCCTCGGCTAATGACTGCACTTCGGAATTATCTAATAGTTTTGTGAATCCGGTGCGGATTGATGTGGGTGTCATCGATTGCAGCCAAAGACGTTTAATTGGTTTTTTTGTTTTGGAATGACGCGCAATATAGTGAAAAATCAACTCACCTTCACGCCCAGCATCACATGCGTTGATGATTGTGTCTACATCTTTACGTTTAATCAGTTTTGTTAAAAGCTTTAAACGAGCGGACGTTTTCTCTATAGGGTTCAGATCGAAGTGCGGTGGAATTACTGGTAAATTAGCGAAGCTCCATTTGCCGCGTTTAACCTCAAATTCTTTTGGTACAATAATTTCAAGAAGGTGGCCAACAGCAGATGACAGAACATATTCATCGCTCTCAAAATAATCTGTGTGTTTGGTAAAATTGCCGAGTATCCTTGCTATGTCGGTGGCAACAGAAGGTTTCTCTGCGATGATCAGGGCCTTACTCATGTAATTCCTGTAAATAAAGGTGAATTAAAAAAAACCGTTCGCGGAAACTATAATCTTGATTGCGACAATTAATGAGGTTGGCAACTGAAACGGTTTGAGTCGTATTTATTAGTGTCGGTAATATGACTCACTAGTTATGAGTAGTTTTTCTAACATCGTGTGATCTGTTAGCTGTTTTTTTACCCAAAGCTCTGTTAAAACAATCAGCTTTATTTTTTCTAAACTCGATGTGTTTTCTTCCATAGTCAAAACGCGATCAATGAGTAACTCACGTTGTAATGGATTTAGCACGCCAGTTTGTTCTAAGAGCATAATGAAGCCACGACCCTCCGCATCAATTTTTTCTATTTCGTATGCGGCATAGCAACGGTGTGATTCGTTGTCAGCAAGTGCTGCGGGATAATCGCCAATATCACGTTGTTCAAGTTCAGATAGCCAATCAAGTGCATGAGATATCTCATTATTGGTAAACCCTGCTAATGTTAATTTGCGCGTTAGCGTTACCGGATCAGGGTAATTTCCTGAGTCAAAATAGTTTTCAAATAAATAAATGAGAATATCAAACATAGTTACTTTGATTTATTTCAAGTTATACTGGTAAGTTATTGATATATAAGAATTTCAGCGTATCAATTTTTGATGCGCTGATAATACCCCCCTGGTAAACTGGCAATTACTCCGTCGAGTTCAAGTGTTAATAGCATGGCGGATACAGCTTCCGCAGTCAAGCCACTGTGTGCACATAAAGTATCGATATTCGTAGAATCGTAACCAAGATATTTTAGTAACTGCGTGTTTTCATTTGTATCATCTATCTTATTTTTTTCAACTTCATGGGTAATATTTTTAGCTGGCTGATAATTAAGCTCGTCAAGAATATCTTGCGTATTTTCTACTAATTTAGCGCCTTGTTTTATTAATGCATGGCAGCCTTTTGATAGTGGCGAATGGATAGAGCCTGGAATAGCCAAAACCTCCCGTCCTTGCTCCAGTGCTTGACGTGCGGTTATTAATGAGCCACTACGTAATGCGGCCTCTACTACTAAACAACCTTGACTCATACCGCTGATTATACGATTGCGACGGGGAAAATTATTACCTTTGGCGGGTGTTCCCAGTGGAAATTCAGAAATAAGCGCACCGTATTTTGCAAGTCGGTGCGCCAGCTCATGGTTTCTTGATGGGTATACAATATCCAGACCTGTACCGACAATTGCAATACTGGATGCTGCGCCACGTAAGCCACCATGATGAGCCGCTGTGTCTACACCTAGTGCCATGCCACTTAGAATGCAGAACCCTGCGTTACTTGCCGCCTCAGCAAATGATTCGGCATTGGCGAGGCCTTGCGGTGTGGCGTTACGGCTGCCGACAATGGCCAACGATGGTGTACTCAAAAGCTTACGCTGTCCTTTGAAATATAGCAAAGGCGGTGGATCAGGAATATTAAGCAGCAAGCTAGGATAGTCTGGGTCAGCCAGAGTAATAACTGAATTTGCAGAATCCTCTAGCCATTTAAGCGATGTTGCAAGCTTTTCTTTATCCGCACCTTGTTTAATACTTTGAGCAATTTTTTTTCTGACAATGCGTTCAAGTACGTTGGTACTTGCAGAAAAAATCTCAGCAGGGTTGCCAAAAGCTACAAGTAATCGACGAATTGATTCATCACCAAGGCCATTAATTAAGCTAAGGCTGAGCCAGGACTCGACATCTGGCACGGGTTTCATTAAAAATACGATGACCTTTTTAAGAGTTAATTAGTCGCTTTATAGAGTTGTGGTGATTTTACGGCATCTAACATTTTTATGGAATTGGTACTTTGCATAACCAGCGCATAAGCCACTTTATCAAAGACACGAAAGACAAAAATAAGACCTGTACGCTCGTCTGGTAACTGAACGTGTTGTCTTTCGAGTGTTCTTGCGTGGCTTCGACGATGTATGCCGAGGACATGACCCATTTCTAATCCATCTCGAGCACCTTTGTTGAGCGCGACGATAGAGCCTTTGCCAATTTCTGTTACGCCACCATAAACCGAAATAATACGCCCGTTTATATGGTGGCTTGGTGCATGAGGCGCGTAATTATTAAATATAATGCCAGGTGAAGTAATCAATCGGTCACCTTTTAGTATTTCTTGTTTGGCATGGGTAATGCTGGCAGTGCTGATCTTGTCAAATACGGAAACTTTAATATCGCCAAGATAAGTGGCTTCATAACCTAAAATTTGATTATCAGCATCTGGGTCTCTTAATGCTTTGCCAGGACGGAAAATTTGCCATGCGTCACCTTGGTTTTTTGGCAGGTTTTGAACGTATGTTGGGTGGCTTTTACCCAAGACCACGCGTCCGTCACTTGAGCCAAGGATATAGGGTGCATAGACGAGTTTTTCGCCATCAATAACGACTGGCTGGCTCAAGAAAGGCTCGATAGCAGAGGCGGGAATACTTGGAATGGCCTTTGTGCCGTTTTGCTCTGTGCGTATTTTTGGTGACAGCTTGACGGATGCTTTATTATCGGCTATCTGTAGTCGCATGCCATGTGACGTTAACTCAAGTTCAACAATATCGCCAGGATAAATTTTGTGTGGGTTTTTAACTTGTTCTTTATTTAATCCCCAAATTTCAGGCCAACGCCAAGGGTCTTCGAGAAATTTTGCTGCGATTCCCCATAGCGTGTCGCCAGGAACAACAATATGGTGATCTGGTGTGTCGCTTCGCAGTACAATGTCGTTCGCTTGTGTAGGCAAGGTAGAAAGAAGGCCTGCGAGTAAAATCGCGGATATAATAGACTTACGCATTGAAAACCCTAAACTTTATTTGTCAGGAAAAATGTCGCAAATAATAAACTGTTAAAAACCCCTCTGTTGATGCGGTGTGCAAGTAAAGATTGGTTTTAGTCTATTTTCTGCAATAGAGCGGAATATTCTAAAGTAAATTTTTATGCTGCATTTGTGGTATATGAGAGTTTTTAACCGCTTATTTATAAGCATAGTACGATTTTATCCTGTATCCATTTAATTAAATTACATAAGTTTTTTATGGCTATTCTGAAAATACTACAATACCCGGACGAGCGGTTACATACGATTGCAGCTGCAGTACCTAAAGTGACTAAACAAACGCAAGCTTTAATTAAAGATATGGCAGAAACTATGTATGCCGCTCCAGGTATTGGTCTTGCGGCAACACAAGTGGATGTGCATCAACGCATTATTGTGATTGATATGTCTAAAAATAAAGACAACTTATTTGTCTTAATTAACCCTGAGATTATTGCAAGTAGCGGTGAGTCTGATTGCGAGGAAGGGTGTCTGTCAGTGCCAGGTATTTATGGCAAAGTACAGCGCGCAGAAACTGTTTCAATTAAAGCGTTGAATACTGATGGAAAGACTTTCGAGATTGAAGCCAGCGGGTTATTTGCTGTTTGTATACAACATGAAATGGATCATTTGATTGGTAAGGTCTTTGTCGAGTATTGGTCATCGTTAAAACAATCACGTGTTCAGGCGAAATTAAAAAAACGCCAACGCACCACGATGTAATAGTTGAACGTCTATTTTTTTGAAACAATCAAAATAAGCCTAAATGAAAATTATTTTTGCCGGAACACCCGCGTTTGCTGCCGGCGCATTAGAAGCATTAATCAATGCGGATCATGAAATTGTATTGGTTTTAACGCAGCCAGACCGGCGGGCGGGAAGAGGGATGAAGCTGGTCGCTAGCGCCGTTAAGCAGGTGGCGATTAAGCGTGATATCTCATTGTTGCAACCAAAAACGTTGAAACCTCCAGAAATTCAGGCGCAATTAAAAGACTTGAATGCGGATGTCATCGTAGTTGCTGCTTATGGCTTGATTTTGCCGGCGGCTGTGTTGAGTATTCCACGCTATGGCTGCCTTAATATTCATGGTTCAGTGTTGCCGCGCTGGCGCGGTGCTGCGCCGATTCAACGGGCAATATTGGCAGGTGACAAAGAAACGGGCATCACGATCATGCAAATGGATGTTGGTCTTGATACCGGTGCGATGCTTTTAATTGAGCGTATTCCAATTGAGAAAAATGATACGACGTTGAGTTTGCACGATAAGCTTTGTGCGCTAGGTGCGAGATGCATCGTGGATGCATTGGTATTTTTATCGCAGGATAAGCTTGTTGCGACGGCTCAAGATGATGCCATGTCGTGTTACGCACCTAAAATCAAAAAGGCCGAGGCTGAGATTAATTGGCAACTCAGCGCCAATCAAGTCAATCAAGTCGTGCGTGCTTTTAATCCAAGCCCCGGCGCTTTTGCGCGTATAAATGGGGGTGTGTTAAAAATTTGGCAAGCGACAGTTATCAAATCAGATTCTACACAACCGGGAGAAATTATGTCTTCAGGGTGTGAGGGTGTTACCGTGGCATGTGGTGATGGCGCGATCATATTAGAGAAGTTGCAGAAATCTGGTGGACGGAAATTGATGGCAGCAGAATTTTTAGCAGGTAACGCACTCCAGCCTGGGGATTGCTTTGACCCCTATATTGCACATGATTAAAACGCAGCGTGAGGCGGCGACCACGATTGGAAAAGTGTTGGCGGGCGCAAGTTTAACGGTTGAGCTGCAGTCATGTTGGCGTGCGAACCCAGGATTGTCGGGACAACAACGTGGTGCTATTCAGGATTTAAGTTATGGTGTGATGCGTTTTTATGGGCAGCTTGATGCGTTGCTCCAGTTGCTATTGAAAAAGCCATTGCAAGATAAGCACCTACGTTGCTTGTTGTTGGTTTGTTTGTATCAGCTGCAATACAGCAAGACACCGCCATATGTAGTAGTTGATCATGCAGTCTCAACTGCACTGACCATGGGAAGCGGCAAGGGTGCGCAAGGTTTAGTTAACGCGATACTGCGTAATTTTATGCGTCAGCATGAAGAGCTCTTGGTGAAGGCGGCCAAAAATGATGTGGGACATTATTCTCACCCGCAATGGTGGATTGATAAACTCCACAAGCAATATCCTGAAAATTATCAAGCAGTATTGGATGTGGATAATCAACGTCCACCGATGACGCTACGGGTTAATCAGCGCAAAGTAAGTCTAAAAGATTATGGTAAATTACTGTCTGGTGCAAAAATGGATTCGGTGTTGTTGTGGAATAATGCCATTAAATTGAAACAGCCGGTTGCTGTGGAGAAATTGCCTGGGTTTGCTGAAGGTTTAGTGTCAGTACAAGATGCTGGCGCGCAATTGGCAGCTACTTTTTTGGATGTGCACGATGGGATGCGCGTGTTGGATGCTTGCGCTGCTCCGGGTGGTAAAACAACGCACCTGCTTGAGTTGGCGGATATTTCATTAACCGTGTTGGATAATGATGCTGATCGGTTGGTACGAATTAAGCAAAACCTTAAGCGGTTAAAAAACGAAGTTAATCAATTGATTTGCGGTGATGCAGCAAACCCATCTCAATGGTGGAATGGCAAACTATATGATCGTATTTTGGCGGATGTGCCTTGTTCTGCTTCAGGTGTGGTGCGTCGTCACCCTGATATTAAATGGTTGCGGCGAGAGAGCGATCTATTTAAATTTGCTTCAATCCAAGATAAGATTCTTGATGCGTTATGGCAGACCTTGAATAAGGATGGTAAGTTGTTGTACGTGACTTGTTCAGTATTTGCCGAAGA
This sequence comes from Nitrosomonas sp., assembly GCA_021774265.1. Lineage (GTDB taxonomy): Bacteria > Pseudomonadota > Gammaproteobacteria > Burkholderiales > Nitrosomonadaceae > Nitrosomonas. The sequence goes on along the minus strand of JAJFJG010000110.1, from coordinate 20,246 downwards.
AAACAGACAACAGATCGATAAATTTTTAAATCAACATTCAGATGCTTGTCAATTATCGCTGACTCAGGCGGGTATGATTGACGGACAATTATTACCGGATTCTCAGCATGACGGTTTCTTCTATACATTGTTGCAGAAGGTCTAAGTTAGCCATGTGGATTACCCGCTGGATGCGTAAGATCCTACTGTTGCTTGTTATGATGGTTTTGCCGACGGTAACGCACGCCGAAGGTAGTATTCAGATAGAATATGTTGGACTAGATGTTGTGGAGGAGGGTTATGAACTGAATGTTGATGCTGAGATTATTCTTAATCCACTGCTAGAGCAGGCACTTGAAAAAGGGGTGATTCTTTACTTTCGTACCAAATTTAGTTTGTTTGAACCGCGTTGGTATTGGTTTAGTAAAGAAGTTGCGGTGAGCAAAATGCGTATTGGATTGCGTTACTCCGCGCTGACACGTCAATATCGGCTAACCCGCCGATTGTGGTCGCAAAATTTTGATACCTTGGACGAAGCGCTGGAAGTTTTAAGCCAGTTACGTGGCCGTCCTGCTCCGGTTGATATCATGTATGCGTTAAAGCCTGATGTGAACTATACTGCTACGCTGCGCATGTGGCTTGACCTGACACGACTACCAAAGCCTTTTCAAATTGAAACATTTGGTTCTAGTGAATGGAATCTAACTTCCAAAACATTGCAATGGCAGACGCGTTTGCCTCTTTCCGCACGGAATCTATATGAAACAGGTGGCCTGTGAGAAACGTCATCATTATTGGCGCGGGTTTGGGTGCCGTGATGTTGTTCTTATTAGCTACTGCCGGTGCAAATACAGAGTTTTTTGAACGCCGTTATCGATTACTTATTGCGCTTAATGTTGCCTTTGTATTGTTTCTCATGGCCATTGTGGGTTATTTGCTATGGCGATTGACGCGGCGACTCAAAGCGGGTGAATTTGGTTCTAAACTGGCGCTACGATTATTATTAATTTTCTCGTTGATGGCGACTCTTCCAGGTGCGCTGATTTATACCGTATCGGTTCAATTTTTAGGGAAAAGTATCGAGTCATGGTTCGATGTTAAGGTTGATCGAGCGTTAGAAGGTGGTGTGAATCTAGGTCATACTATGCTCGACAATCTGCTGGGAGAATTACGCCGAAAAGCGCAAGCGACGGCATTAACATTATCAGAACCAGCCGCTTCATCACTGCATATCTTAAATGAATTGTTAGCCCAATCTGAGATACACGAAGCCACGCTATTCAGTCAAGATGGTAAGGTCATTGCATTTGCTAGCATGGATGATATGGCTTTGTTTCCAGAGATGCCTAATACGTCTGTGATGCGCCATATCCGGGTGCAGAAAGCTTATAGTGTCGTCGAGTCAGTTGCAGAAGGTGAGCTTTATTTGCGTGTGGTGGCGCCAGTAAATGTGTTGAGCCTGAATGAAGATATTCGCGTGTTGCAGTTGCTGCAACCAGTGCAACGGCAATTGGCAGAAGATGCGGAAATATTATATGCGGGGTATCGAGATTATCAGGAGTTATTGTTATCGCGTCAGGGGCTGACTCGGTTATATAGCCTTACGTTAACATTAGTATTATTACTTTCGCTTTTTTCTGCACTTGCCGCTGCTTTTCTGATCAGTGAACGATTAAGTGCGCCGTTAGGTATGCTGGCTGCAGGTACGCGGGCGGTTGCACAGGGTGACTTCAGTCGGCGTCATTTGGTGCATAGTAATGATGAGTTAGGCATATTAACGGAGTCTTTTAATTTGATGACGCAACAATTAGAAGAGGCACGTGATGCAGCGCAATTGAATCAGCAAAAGATCGAAAGGGCGCGTGCGCATTTGGAAAGTATTTTAGCTAATCTTTCTTCTGGTGTATTGGTGTTTGATGAGCGTCTTTGTTTGTCAATTGCAAATCGTAGCGCGGAACAGATTTTACAGATTCCATTGATTAGTTTAGATGGAACAGCAATTGATGATTGTGTGGAAAAAGAGCCACAGCTAAATGCCTTGGTATCTGAAATTCGAGAACATTTTGAATTGGAAAAAGAGAGTGAATGGCAGCGTCAGATAACGCGTGCTGGTGAGAGTGAAAACCAAGTATTATTATTGCGAGGTACACGTTTACCTCAAATCTCAGGCGGCGGTAGCGTTGTGGTTTTTGACGACATTACTAATTTATTGCAAGTACAGCGTACGATTGCCCGCGGTGAAGTTGCACGTCGTTTGGCTCATGAGATTAAAAACCCATTAACACCTATTCAGCTTTCTGCGGAGCGTATGCTGCATAAATTTGAAGAAAAACTAAATGAGCAAGATGCTAGAATTCTGAGGCGTTCTACCGAAACAATTGTTAACCAGGTAGAGGCGTTGAAAAGAATGGTTAATGAATTTAACGAATATGCGCGGGTGCCAAAATTGGCATTGAGATCGTTAGATTTCAATCGATTGGTACGTGAAGTAGTGTCACTTTATGAAACAGAAAGCATCGCTGCCGACAGCGATTTACGTACTCAGATTCATTTAAAATTGGCATCTGATTTACCGATAGTTAATGGTGATTCTACACGGCTGCGTCAAGTGTTACATAATTTGTTACAGAATGCCCAGGATGCGTTAGTTGATGTTGTTGAACCACAGATTGTTATTCGTACCGAAATTTTTCATGATAATGTGCTGCTTAGTGTCGGTGATAATGGGAGTGGCTTTTCTGAGCAATTTAAAACGCGCGCTTTTGAGCCGTATGTGACGACAAAATCCAAAGGGACGGGGCTGGGTTTGTCTATTGTGAAAAAAATTGTAGAAGAACATGGGGGAACGATTCAGCTCAGGAATGCGCAACCACATGGTGCGATCGTTTCCATCAATTTACCAATGATTGATAAAAATAGCTTTTTGAGCGATCAGAAAATAGCATAAGTGCGTGGTTGGCTATTAGTGGTTTATACTTGCCATAATGTATGGGTCTTTAACTCCAATAATACTTGGTAGAATGAAATTTTTTATAGTGTTTGTTGTGATAGAAAAGTTATTTAAACCTCATCAGCGGAGACTTGTTCTAGAATGATGACTAACAATACGATACTTGTTGTTGATGATGAAATTGGTATACGTGAACTGCTATCAGAAATTCTGAGAGACGAGGGTTATCGTGTGGTATTAGCAGAGAATGCTGAGCAAGCACGTAGTTGGCGAAGTCAAACGCGACCTGACTTAGTGTTGTTGGATATCTGGATGCCTGATACAGATGGTATTACGTTGTTAAAAGACTGGGCTAGTGGTGGGTTGCTAACCATGCCAGTGGTTATGATGTCGGGGCATGGCACGATAGATACCGCTGTTGAAGCCACGCGAATTGGTGCATTTGGTTATCTGGAAAAACCGATACCTTTACAGAAATTGCTGAGCACTGTCGGTAGAGCGTTGCGTGGTGGTCAGAGTAAACAGCCCTCTCCATTGTCGCTGGCTAGTTTGGGTCGTGGGGCAATAATTGCTGATCTAAAGAAACGATTAGAGCAGATCGCCAATTTAAAAACGCCCTTATTATTTACTGGTGAACCAGGTGCTGGTATTGAGTTATGTGTGCATTTTATACATCGGCCCAATATGCCTATGGTGGAGCCAGAGACGCTTGTTCTATTAACGGATGCGCCATTAGATTTGCTTGAACAGGCAAGAGATGGCTTGCTGTTTCTTAAAGATGTGGGTGAATTAAATAAATTAGGCCAGAAAGGTTTATTATTATTGCTAAGTAAAGTGGATAAATATAATGTTCGGCTAGTGTGTGCCACATCATTGCCATTGGCTGAATTAACTGCACAAGGTGCTTATCATCCAAAGTTATATGAAGTGCTTAGTGGTTTAAGTATTAGTGTGCCAGCATTACGGACGCATCGCGAGGATATTCCAGAACTTGCTAGCCAAATGTTGTCGCGTTTCATTGAGTCGGGTGAAGTGCCATTGTTACAATTTAGTACAGCCGCGCTTAATTGCTTGCGTAACTATGATTGGCCAGGGAATCTCACGCAGCTTTCGGGTGTTGTACGGTCGTTAGCGTTGACTTGTACGGGCGAAGAAATTTCTGCTGAGGCGGTTCAGCAAGCATTAGAATATCCTGCTTCAACGGCGGCCGTGCCGTCGTCAGTGGCGGCACCAGATATACCGCTAAATCTTTCTTTGCGAGAAGCACGTGACTTATTTGAGAAAACTTTTTTTGAACGTTTAATTGATCAAGAAAGTGGAAATATGACGCGTGTTGCAGAACGTGCAGGACTGGAGCGGACACATCTTTATCGCAAAATTAAGTTATTAGGTATCCGGTTACGGAGCCATTAAGTTGATTGGCTATCATAGGGGTCTATTAATCAATGATGTGGCTTATAAAGACAAAGACGATTTCAATTTTTTTCGAAGCTGTGTTGTCTCACAATAAAACGAGTGCTTTTCATTTTCTATCAGTTTAATTTCTTATAATAAGTGTGCTTGCTAAGAGGTCGCCTTTTCCGAAGGTGCGCCTAGCGTTGCGAGTACATTTCATTCCTGAAAGTTACTTGTAGTTGTCGAGTATCGTATCTTAAGAGATAATATAGTATTTGTCGGCTTGTGGCCGTTTGTTGCAGTAGACGATTTTTTGTTTGATGAATTTAAGGGAGTAAGTGTCAATGGGTACATTTAAGGATTTTGACGCACCGGTATTTAAGAATTTAACGAGTGCAATTCGCGCATTGGCAATGGATGCTGTGCAAAAAGCTAATTCGGGTCACCCTGGAATGCCGATGGGTATGGCCGAAATAGCCGAAGTGCTATGGATTCATCACATGCGCCATAATCCTACCAATCCAGACTGGTTTGATCGTGACCGTTTTGTTTTATCAAATGGACATGGGTCCATGCTAATTTATGCATTATTGCATTTGACCGGTTACGATTTGCCAATGGAAGAAATTAAGCGTTTCCGTCAACTGCATTCCAAGACTCCAGGTCATCCTGAGTATGGGTATACACCTGGCGTAGAAACCACAACAGGTCCATTAGGACAAGGTATTACCAATGCAGTAGGTATGGCACTAGCAGAAAAAATCCTTGCGGCTGAATTTAATCGCCCAGGCTTTGATATTGTTAATCATCACACCTATGTTTTCCTTGGCGATGGTTGCTTAATGGAAGGTATTTCACACGAAGCCTGTTCATTGGCCGGTACTTTAGGTTTAGGTAAGCTGATTTGCTTCTACGATGATAATGGTATTTCCATTGATGGTGAAGTTGAAGGTTGGTTCACAGATGACACGCCTAAGCGCTTTGAGGCTTATGGCTGGCATGTCGTGCCAAACGTTAACGGTCATGATCCGGTTGCTATTGAGGCAGCCATTGAGGAAGCCAAGAAAGCGGGCGATAAGCCAACCATGATCTGCTGTAAAACTGTTATTGGTTTAGGTTCGCCTAATATGGCAAATACACATTCCGTACATGGTGCGGCATTGGGTGACGCTGAAATTGCGGCGACGCGTCCTCATATTGGTTGGAACTACCCACCGTTTGAAATTCCCCAAGATGTTTATGATGTTTGGGATGGAAAAGATAAAGGTAAGAAACTGGAGGCAGCATGGGATCAGAAATTTACAGAGTATTCGCAGAAATATGCGGCTGAAGCGGCTGAATTTACACGTCGTATGGCAAATGAGCTTCCTGCAAACTGGCAAAACCACGTGGAAGGTTTTATTAACCAGGTAAACGCAAAAGAAGAAACCATCGCGAGCCGCAAAGCATCACAGAATGCAATCGAAGGCATCGCTCCGGTATTGCCAGAAATGATTGGTGGTTCTGCTGATTTAGCTGGGTCTAATCTGACTATTTGGTCTGGTTCCAAAGGTGTGAGCCATGATGCAGGTGGTAACTATGTCTATTATGGCGTGCGTGAATTTGGTATGAGTGCCATGATGAATGGTATGTCATTGCATGGTGGTATAATTCCTTACGGCGCGACTTTCCTGATGTTCTCAGAATACGCACGTAATGCGTTGCGTATGGCTGCATTGATGAAGATTCGCTGCTTATTTGTGTTTACCCATGATTCTATCGGCTTAGGTGAAGATGGTCCAACACACCAGCCAGTGGAACAAATTGCAACGCTACGTCATATCCCAAATATGGATGTGTGGCGTCCTTGCGATACCGTTGAATCAACTGTTTCTTGGGCGCGGTCAATTGAACGTAAAGATGGGCCTTCAGTCCTGATTTTTAGTCGCCAGAACCTGCCATTCCAAAAACGTGGTGCAGCTACCATTAAGCAGATTGATAAAGGTGGCTATGTATTATCAGAAGCTGCAGGCGGTAAGCCACAAGCTATTATTATTGCAACCGGCTCGGAAGTTGGGTTAGCAATGGATGCTCAGAAAGCATTAGCTGATGCTGGTGTTCAGGTGCGCGTTGTTTCAATGCCATGCACCAACGTCTTTGATCGTCAAGACAAAGCTTATAAAGATAGCGTGTTGTTGCCAGGTGTTAATCGCGTTGCCGTTGAGGCCGGTGTTACAGACACATGGCGTAAGTATGTCGGTCTTGAAGGTGATGTTGTCGGTATCGATACTTTTGGCGAATCAGCGCCAGCTGGCGAATTGTTCAAACACTTTGGCTTCACAGTTGATAATGTCGTCAGTAAAGTTAAAGGCATTTTGTAATTATAAATTAGCAGAATTAAATGCATAGGAATAAGGTGTATTGTTTCTGCGCAATACAGTTTTTATTTAAGGAGGTTCAAACATGACAATTAAAGTAGGTATTAATGGATTTGGTCGTATTGGTCGCATGGTTTTTCGTTCAGCAGTAGAAAATTTTCCTGATATTGAAATTGTTGCAATTAATGATTTGCTAGAGCCTGATTATCTAGCATATATGTTAAAGCATGACTCTGTTCATGGTCGTTTTAAAGGTGATGTTTCTATTGATAACGACACATTAGTTGTAAATGGTAAGCGCATTCGTTTAACCGCAATTAAAGATCCTTCTGAATTGAAATGGAACGAGGTAGGTGCTGATATTGTCATCGAATCAACTGGCCTTTTCCTGACCAAAGAAACCTGCCAGAAGCATTTAGAGGCGGGTGCTAAAAAAGTCATTATGTCAGCACCATCAAAAGACGATACGCCAATGTTTGTCTATGGTGTAAACAACAAAGATTACAATGGTGAAGCTATTATTTCCAACGCATCATGTACAACTAATTGCTTGGCACCAATTGCTAAGGTTTTGAATGACAAGTGGGGCATTAAGCGTGGCCTAATGACCACCGTACATGCTGCAACAGCGACACAAAAAACTGTTGACGGCCCTTCTAACAAAGACTGGCGTGGTGGGCGTGGGATTTTAGAAAATATTATTCCTTCAGCAACTGGTGCTGCTAAAGCTGTAGGTCGTGTTATCCCAGAATTAAATAAGAAGTTGACTGGCATGGCTTTCCGTGTGCCAACTTCTGATGTGTCTGTTGTTGACCTGACGGTAGAATTAAACAAAGATGCAACCTACGAAGAAATTTGTGCTGAGATGAAGTCAGTATCTGAAGGTGAAATGAAGGGTGTATTAGGTTACACCGATCAAAAAGTTGTCTCAACCGATTTCCGCGGTGAAAGCTGCACATCTATGTTTGATGCAGAAGCTGGTATGGCGCTTGATGGTAGTTTCATTAAGGTCATTGCATGGTATGACAATGAGTGGGGCTATTCTACCAAAGTCTTGGAAATGGCTCGCGTTGTCGCCAAGTAATTTAATGTGTTAATAAGATGATGATTTTATTAACTCGCAATTATATTTACTGATGTTTTGTATGTAAAGGGTAGCAGTTGCTATCCTTTATGTTTTATTTAGTTGAATCTGGAGTTTATAGTGTCTGTTATCAAGCTTATCGATCTCGATCTCAAGGGTAAACGTGTATTTATTCGTGCGGATCTTAATGTGCCTATTAAAGAAGGCAAAGTTTCCTCGGATGCACGTATTACGGCATCTATGGCGACAATAAATCATTGTCTGAAGCAAGGTGCCAAAGTCATGGTGACTTCCCATTTAGGTCGTCCTCAAGAAGGTAAATGGTCCGAAGAAAACTCGCTGAAGCCTGTGGCAGATAATATTGCTAAACGGCTTGGTAAGCCAGTACGTTTGATAAAAGACTGGGTTGATGGTGGTTTTGAAATTGCTGAAGGTGAATTAGTGGTTTTAGAGAATTGTCGCATTAACGTGGGTGAGATGAAGAACGATGAAGAGACTGCCCGTAACTACGCCAAACTATGCGACGTGTTTGTTATGGATGCATTTGGTACGGCTCACCGCGCGCAGGCTTCAACTCATGGTATTGCACAATATGCGCCTTTAGCATGTGCCGGTATTTTATTAACTGAAGAGTTGGAAGCGCTAACGAAAGCTTTGTTAAGCCCTGCACGACCAATGGTTGCCATTGTTGGCGGGTCAAAAGTGTCAACAAAACTCACAGTTTTAGAAGCGCTTTCAGAGAAGGTCGATCAATTAGTTGTCGGTGGCGGTATTGCAAATACCTTCATTAAAGCTGAAGGTAATAACATTGGTAAATCATTGTGTGAAGATGATTTGGTGCCGATTGCTAAAGATTTAATAGAAAAAATGAGTAAGCGTAATGCATCAATACCAATCGCTGTTGATGTTGTCGTTGGCAAGCAATTTGATGCTAATGAGCCTGCCGTAATAAAAGCAGTTGATGCCGTTCAAGACGACGAAATGATTTTTGATATAGGCCCAAAGAGCGCGCAGGAACTTGCTGACATCATTATGACAGCTGGAACCGTTGTATGGAATGGTCCTGTCGGAGTATTTGAGTTTGATCAATTTGGTGAAGGTACTAAAACCATTGCCAATGCTATTGCGAATACCAATGCTTTTACATTAGCGGGCGGCGGCGATACAATTGCGGCGATTCAAAAATATGATATCTATGATAAAGTTTCTTATATATCTACAGCGGGTGGTGCCTTTTTAGAGTTTCTTGAAGGTAAGAAACTACCAGCAGTTGAAATCCTAGAAGTACGTGCCCGTTAATCTCAAAGAGAAAAGTTAAACTAATGTTCCGAAGAACAAAGATTGTTGCGACACTTGGCCCTGCTACGAAAGATTTGAAAGTACTCAAATCGATGATTAAGGCAGGTGTAGATGTTGTTCGGATTAATTTCTCTCATGGTACGCGTGAAGAGCATATTGCTAGCGCTGAAATGGTAAGAGAAATAGCGCATTCAGCTGGAAATTCTGTCGGCATATTAGCAGATTTACAAGGCCCAAAAATCCGTATTGGGCGATTTGAAAATGGGCACATAAATCTCGAAATCGGTGATAAATTTATACTTGATGCCGACTGTAAGCTAGGTAACCAAGAACGCGTTGGATTAGATTATAAAGAACTGCCAAATGATGTAGAGACAGGTGCAACATTGATGCTGGATGACGGTCGTATTGTACTTGGTGTGTCAATGGTTAGAGGGTCTGAAATCTTTTGTGTTGTAGAACAAGGCGGGGTGCTTTCTAACAATAAAGGCATCAATCGTAAAGGTGGAGGTCTTGGTGCGCCAGCGCTGACTAGCAAGGATATGGATGATATCCTGACGGCTGTTGCATTTAATGCCGACTATTTGGCTGTATCCTTCCCTCGTTCTGGTGATGATATTCGTCAAGCACGTGCGCTTATGACTGAAGCTGGCGGTAAATGCATGATCATGGCAAAGATAGAGCGTACAGAAGCGATCTTGGCACTTGATGATATTCTCGATGCGTCTGATGCGCTGATGGTTGCGCGGGGTGATTTAGCTGTGGAAGTGGGTGACGCGGCTGTACCTGCTTTACAAAAGAGAATCATAAGGGCCGCGCGTGCTAATAATAAATTGGTGGTTACAGCAACTCAAATGTTGGAGTCTATGATTACCAATCCGATTCCAACTCGGGCAGAAGTGTCAGATGTAGCGAATGCAGTGTTGGATGGGACTGATGCGGTTATGCTGTCTGCTGAATCAGCAGCAGGGCGCTATCCGGTGGAATCGGTAGAAGCGATGGCTAGAGTATGCCTTGAAGCTGAAAAAGAATATTTGGTTAATAATGATAGACGGATGCCAAGTGTACAACCAAGCACAATCGAAGAAGCGATTGCACGTGCAACGATGTTTACAACTGCAAGTGGCCTTAAAATAAGGGCGATCGCGGCTTTAACACAAAGTGGCGTCACTGCATTATTAATGTCACGTAGAAGTTCTAAAGTGCCGATTTTTGCAATTAGCCCTAATGAAGATACACTTCGTAAAGTGACGCTCTTTCGCGGTGTTTACCCAGTTAAATTTAGTGATTCTTTGATTGATCCCGAGGAAATACTACGTATGGCGGAAGACGTATTACTTAAACGTGGCGCAGTGCGTAACGGTGATTTAATAGTGATGACCATAGGCGAACCGGTCGGTAAAACTGGTGGAACTAATACCCTGAAGATTGTTCGGGTTGGGGAATACGAGCGATTAAAAAAATTAGAACCATCGCGAATTTCTTAGAACTCATGAAAAGTATTAGCAACAGAAATAATTAAAACATTTAATTACTATTAGAAGGAGACTTAAATGGCACTCGTATCATTAAGACAATTACTGGATCATGCAGCTGAAAATAGCTACGGATTACCTGCTTTCAATGTGAATAACCTGGAGCAAATTCAAGCCATCATGCAGGCTGCTGACGAATGTAACAGCCCGGTTATTATGCAAGGTTCAGCAGGTGCTCGTAAATATGCTGGTGAAGCATTCTTGCGTCATTTGATTGAGGCTGCAGTGGAAGCATATCCACATATTCCTGTCGTGATGCACCAAGATCACGGATCATCACCTTCCGTCTGTGTAAACGCTATTCGAAGCGGTTTTTCCAGCGTAATGATGGATGGCTCTTTGGAGGCGGATGCTAAGACCCCCGCCTCTTTTGAATATAACGTAAACGTTACTGCTGAAGTGGTTGCGATTGCGCATTCCGTAGGCGTTTCAGTTGAAGGTGAGTTAGGTTGCTTGGGTTCGCTAGAATCAGGCATGGGCGAAGCGGAAGACGGTCATGGCGCAGAAGGTAAATTATCTCAAGATCAATTACTAACAGACCCTGAAGAAGCTGCCGATTTCGTTAGAAAAACCAATGTTGACGCTTTAGCGATTGCGATTGGAACCTCACATGGCGCATATAAATTTACGCGCAAGCCAACCGGTGATATTTTGGCGATTGAGAGAATCAAAGAAATTCATCAGCGCATTCCAAATACACATTTGGTCATGCACGGATCCAGCTCGGTGCCACAGGAATGGCTTGAGATTATCCGTAAATACGGCGGTGACATGAAAGAAACCTATGGTGTGCCAGTTGAAGAAATACAGGAAGGAATTAAATATGGTGTGCGTAAAGTCAATATTGATACTGATATCCGCCTTGCAATGACTGGCGCTATTCGCCGTCATTTGGCACATAACCAAAGTAACTTCGATCCTCGCAAATTCCTTGCGGAAGCGACTGTTGCTGCTAAGGATATTTGTAAGGCACGTTTTGAAGCTTTTGGTTGTGCCGGTCAAGCTAATAAAATTAAGCCGATCATGATGGATAATATGGCGATTAGTTATGCAAAAGGCGACTTAACAGCCGTTGTTAAATAAGTACGCACGTTAAATCGCAAAAAAGGCTGGTGATAGATAGACCAGCCTTTTTTATGTCTGGAGAGTCTTGGTGTAGAGGGTATAACCACGTTCTGATTTGTTGGTGTTTTCAAGTTTGAGTGGGAATGACAATACACTTTGTAGCGTTAAGGCAAATTGAAATAATGTATTTGCATTACCTGACTTGAGTTCGAGCTCTATTTCACAAATTGGTGTGCTGAAGTGATTGGCTGTGACAGTACCTTGGTCAAGGCAAAATTCAATTTTTTTGCCATCTTCCAGTTGAAGCAGGCGCATGTAACGTGTGAATTTTGTAACAAAAATAGGATGCATTCGCTGGCGCAAATTGATATTACTAAATAGCTTTATTAAATCAGGATCTGTGATTTTTGAATAATCAGGTTTTTCACTATTAACCTCCGCTTCCCATTCATGTTGTTGATGTAAGCCTGAAGATACCTTTCCCTTCCCCTTGATAGATTGAAGCCAGTGATCATTAATTCGTCGCAGGCGTAATGCAATACGTTGGTGCTTTAAATCAAGCTGTGGCGTGTCATAGTAGATGGTGTAGAGTTTATGTGTTTCTGCATGTGAAGTGCTCAGCGATTCGAGTAACGGTAATTGCAGTAGATATGTGCAATCGTCTGGCGTTAAGCTTAGTTTTAATTCCATCTCAGTTGGCATAACGTAAATGTTACTAGTGTTCCTTCAACTTGATATTTTAGGATGCAGCGTTCACAAGATATTCCGTCAAAAGATGCAGTGCCCACACTGTGGGCTTGTTCCCTTGGCAACTGCTACAATGCCAGTGACGGGGCATCTTGTGAATGCCAATACCCTACGGACTATCTTTTCAGCGCCGCATGGAGTGTAAAGTCTTTTGACAAGGGAATAACTATAGTCTGTAAGTCTGCTTTACCAGTAACACCGAAAAGCTAACTGTACCCTAAAATTCCAGGTTGGAGGAATACTAATCTAGCCTTTTTCAGGTGGGACATATCCCATGGGTTGTTCTGCGCCATCGCCAAAAAAATGCGCTTCTAATTGGTTGGCTAAATATTGACGATCTTTTATATCGGATAAATTCAAACGGTTTTCGTTAACTAATAAAGTTTGAAGTTTAATCCATTCGCTCCAAGCTTTTTTAGAGACATTATCAAAAATGCGCTTGCCCAATTCACCAGGGTAAGTCTGAAAATCTAACCCCTCCGCTTCTTGTCTCAATTTAATGCATTTAACCATTCGGGTCATTCTAAGTTCTCCAGATAAATTAATTTATAATTTCTTCATCAACACTTTTGAGCGGCGTTGATAATTATATAGCTCCTGCTTTGCATGGGGTAAGTCATCCGTTGTGACTTCATTAAAGCCGTGTTCAATAAACCAATGGGTAGCACTGGTTGTCAGAACAAATAGTTTTCTTAAACCTTGCGCTATTGTGTTTGCCTCAATGTGCTTAAGGAGCGCGTTGCCATGACCAGCATTACGGTAGTCTGGGCTTACCGCCAAACAAGCTAATTCGCAAGCATTTTCGCGGGGGAAAGGATAGAGTGCAGCGCAGCCGATGATAATGCCGTCGTGCTCAGAAACGCAGAATCTAGTAATCTCAATTTCTAGTAATTCACGATGACGTCGAACAAGTGTACCGTTGGCTTCAAGTGGTTCAATGAGTTGTAAAATGCTACCAATGTCCTCAATTTGTGCTTTTCTGAGTGTTTGCAATGGTTCTTGGGAAATCATACTGCCGATACCATCGTGCGTAAATAATTCTTGTAGGATGACGCCGTCAATATGACGATTAATAAGATGAGTACGTGCGACACCAAGCTGACAAGCATTTATTGCTGAGTGAAGATATCGTGTAATTTCATTTGAGTAGCTTGCTGTTTTATTCTCGAGTATTGCGGTACTTTCCGCAACGGTGAGTTCGCGAGGCAAAGCTTCAGACTTGTCATTAATTAAAAAGATTAATTTCTCAGCGTTAAGTGCTATGGCAACTTCTGCTGCGACATTTTCAAGAGTCAGATTAAAAATTTCACCAGTGGGTGAGTAACCCAATGGTGAGATAAGTATGACCTCGCCAGCATCTAGGTGTGAGCTAATGGCGACCGAGTTGATTTTACGAACTTTGCCGGTATACATTAAATCGATGCCATCGACGACACCAATTGGGCTTGCGGTGACAAAATTGCCGCAACTAACGCGTATAGAAGCATTGGCCATAGGTGAATTGGGTAAACCCATGGATAATAGCGCTTCAATTTCAATATGAATTCGCCCGACAGACTCTTTAATGCTATTTAATGTTGTTGGATCAGTGACGTGTAAACTCTCTACTGGCTCAAGCTGAGACTTCGATTCTTCTAGCCGAGATTCAATTTGCGGTCGAGCATCATGCGCCAATACAAGCCGTATGCCCAAACTTGCAAGTAAGTTAATGTCATGCACTAGCTCAATAAATTTACCGTCAGCCAAAACATTACCACTTAATGCTATGACAAAGGTTTTGCCTCGAAATGCATTGACATAAGGCGCAACTGAACGGAACCAGGTGACAAAATCAGAATTTAGTTTCATCTGCTTAATTATAAAGGAAAGCTAATAGTCGCCCCAAAGTGTTTGTAGTGCAGCAATAGTAGCTAGAGAAGCACTCTCGGTTCTAAGTATACGTGTTCCGACGCGGATAGGTACAAAGCGAGTATGTAGCGCGGCGCGTTCTTCTTCGGGTGTGAAGCCACCTTCAGGTCCAATAAGCAGCGTAAATGAAGGGTTATTAGGTTGCTTAGATAATTCACTCAATTTCTTTTCCGCAGTTGGTAGAAGCAATAAGTTCGTGTGAGTTGATAGCTCGCGTTTTTTTACTTTATCTAACCAATGTAGCAAAGATAATGCCGGCAGAATTTCGGGTAAACGGTTCCTACCACATTGTTCACAAGCTGCAATGGTTATATGTTGCCAATGTTGTAGGCGTTTGACTGCGCGCTCGCCAGACAATTTTATGACGCTACGAGTGGTTGAGATGGGTTGTATACGGTTTACTCCCATTTCAACCGCTTTTTGAATAATCCAGTCCATTTTTTCATTATTACAAATAGCTTGAGTAAGTTCTATCGTGAGTGGTGACTCACACTCATAGTTATTGTACTGAAAAATCTTTATAGTCGATGTATTTTTGTTGATAGAAATAATTTCAGATAGAAATTCACCGCCTTGTCCATTGAATAATATGATTGTGTCACCTTGTTTTAGTCTTAAGACGCGTACAGCATGATGCCTAACATTGTCGGGTAATTCAAGTGTCTGATTAATGGCAATTTGTTCATTACAATAAAAACGAGGCAACATTTTGATGTGAGGGATGAGCAATTAATGATGCGCCCATGATAATATAATTAATTAATAATTTCTTATGCTGGAGAAAGCGCATGGCAAGCTTGGAAACGCCCGTTTGTGATTTTGGTTGGAAGGCTGTAGATTTTGATCTGCCTGGGGTCGATAATAAACGATATAACTTGGCATCGGCTAAAGGGGAGAATGGGTTGCTGGTGATGTTTATTTGTAATCATTGCCCCTATGTAAAATCTATTCAGGATCGCATTGTCCGAGATGTTCATGAATTGTCGACTCATGGTGTTAATGCGATTGCGATTATGTCAAATGATCCTGCCGAATATCCTGAAGACTCCTTTGAGAATATGACTAAAATTGCCACGGAATTGAATTACCCATTTCCTTATGTTTGGGATGAGACGCAGGGTATTGCTAAGGAATATGGTGCAGTATGTACGCCTGATTTCTTTGGTTTTAATAGCGAATTAGAGTTGCAATATCGAGGCCGCTTAGATGCGTCTCGTAAAGAAACCGCCCCGGTAGATGTAAGGCGTGACTTATTTGAGGGTATGTTGCAAGTTGCTAAAACTGGTAAAGGTCCGGACAATCAGATTCCAAGTATGGGCTGTTCGATCAAATGGCGGGAAGGGTAAATATGCTGAATGCTGTCATAACACTTGTTAGAGAGGTTTCTCGGAAAGAGATTATGCCGCGTTATAACCAAGTGTCGCGCCAAATAAAGGCGGATGGCAGTTGCTTTACTGAAGCCGATGTTGCAGCACAAGCTGTGTTGTTGAGAGAGTTATATAAGATTTATCCTGCGGCAGTTATGGGCGAGGAGATGTCTGGCCAGGAACAAGAACAACAATGGCTCGCGGGTGATGAAGGTTTATGGAGTGTTGATCCGATAGATGGCACATCAAATTTCCTCAATGCATTGCCTTATTTTGCAGTATCTGTGGCACTCATGCGTCATGGTAAAACGGTTCTAGGTGTGGTTTATAATCCGGCAACCGATGAAATGTTTTATGCTGAAAAAGACAAAGGCGCTTATTTGAACGGAAAGCTATTGCCGATTAGGAAATCAACCCCGATGTTTTCTAGTGCGATAGCCAATGTTGATTTAAAACGACTCGACCGGGATTTGGCCGCGAAAGTTGCGGCTAATCCACCGTATGCTTCTCAGCGAAATTATGGCGCATGTGCATTGGAGTGGTGTTATACCGCCGCAGGTTATTTTGATTTATACCTACATGGCGGTCAGAAACCTTGGGACTATGCGGCAGGTTGTTTAATCTTAGAAGAAGCTGGTGGTTATAAGTGTGGTCTTCATCAAGATGAATACTGGGCCGGGGAGCCATGGAGGCGTTCAGTTATTGCCGCACTAGACCCTGATTTATTTGCACAATGGCGAGACTGGGTGCGTGAACATCAGTAATTTTTATCATCAAATAACCAGAAATATCGCGATATCATATTCTCAAGGCGGACGATTTAATTGAAGATTATCATTCTCGGCGCGGGTCAGATTGGTTCATCAGCAGCTGAAAGTCTGGTCAGTGAGGCAAATGACATTACCATGGTGGATGTCGATGCTAACCGACTAGCATTACTTCAAGATCGTATGGATTTGCGCACGGTGGTTGGAAACGCCTCACACCCATCAGTATTGGAGAAAGCTGGCGCAGAAGATGCGGATATGATCTTGGCCGTGACAGCGAATGATGAAACCAATTTAGTCGCATGCAAATTAGCTTATGCAATATTTAACACGCCAACAAAAATTGCACGTATTCGATCGTCAGAATATCTGGCACATCCAGAAATCTTTTCCTCTGAGAATTTTTGTGTAGATTTCGCGATCTGCCCAGAGCAAATCATGACAGACTATATCAAGAAACTCATGGAGTTTCCAGAAGCTTTGCAGGTGCTAGATTTTGCAGGTGGTAAAGTAAGTCTCGTTGCCGTGCGCGCATTTTATGGTGGGCCATTAGTTGGTCAACAGCTTCAAGAGTTGCATAGGCATGTGCCAAATATAGACACACGTGTCGCGGCAATTTTCCGTAAGAATCGCCCAATTATTCCAGAAGGTGATACGGTGGTGGAAGCAGAAGATGAGGTTTTCTTTCTCGCGGCTTCAGAGGATATACGTGCCGTAATGAGTGAATTACGCCGAATGGATAAGCCTGTTAAACGCATTATGATTGCTGGTGGCGGCAAGATTGGTAAACGTCTTGGCGAAGCTCTGGAGGAAAATTATCAGGTTAGAATTATTGAGCATGACCAGAAAAATAGTGAACGCTTGGCTGCTGAATTACATAGCACGTTGGTGTTGCATGGAGATGCGACAGACGAGACGTTATTGGAAAGTGAGAATATTGCTGAGATGGATGTGTTTTGTGCGCTTACTAATGACGATGAGAATAATATAATGTCGTCATTATTAGCAAAACGTATGGGCGCTCATAAAGTGATCGCATTGATTAACCGCAGTGCTTATGTTGATTTAATGCAAAGCAGTGGGATTGATATCGCTATATCGCCTGCACAGGTGACGATTGGTTCATTGCTGGCCTATGTTAGACATGGCGATGTGGCTGCCGTGCATAGTTTGCGGCGTGGCGCTGCTGAGGCACTTGAATTAGTCGCGCATGGCGATATGAAGTCTTCAAAAGTGGTTGGACGAAGAGTTGAAGAAATTAGATTACCTAAAGGCGCAACAATTGGTGCAATTGTAAGAGACATGTCAGCATCTGAAGATGATGGTTATGTGAATTATTTTAGTGGTGAAGAAAATCATAATGTACCAGATAGTGAAGCACGAGTGATTATTGCTCATCATGATACAGTTATTGAGTCTGATGATCACGTGATAATTTTTGTGATTAACCGAAAGATGATTCAAAAAGTGGAGAAGTTATTTCAAGTTAATGTTGGTTTTTTATAAGCAAGTGTCCACTCTAAAATGAACCGACTCTTTGCTGTTGCAAATGTGCTGGGCAAAATGATACTGGTATTTGGGTTTACCATGCTGGTTCCTTTGTCCCTTTCGCTTTGGGCCAATGATGGTGCGGGTTATGTTTTTGTAAAGTCCATCATGGTTACTATTGGTGGTGGTTTGTTTTTATGGCTTGCGACTCGTCGTTACAAACGTGAGTTGCAGATTCGTGATGGGTTCTTGTTAGTTGTGCTGGTATGGTCGGTATTGCCTACTTTCGCCATGCTTCCTTTGTTGTTGTTCCTTCCCGAATTAAATCTCAGTATGGCCTATTTTGAGGCGGCTTCAGGACTAACTGCTACGGGAGGTACTGTTTTAACTGAACTTGATTCATTGCCCATGTCAATTAATTTATGGCGGGGTGAAATGATCTGGTTGGGTGGTATGGGGTTAATTGTATTGGCCGTAGCTATTCTGCCAATGCTTGGTGTCGGTGGTAGGCAGATGTTTAAAGCTGAAACACCGGGCCCAATGAAAGAAACCAAATTAACTCCGCGTATTGCTGAAACAGCAAAAGGCTTGTGGATGGTATACGCAGGCTTGACACTGGCTTGCATGGTTGCATATAAGCTGGCTGGAATGAATTGGTTTGATTCAGTAATGCATGCTTTTACCACGTTAGGGTTGGGTGGCTTCTCATCCCATGATGCAAGCTATGGCTATTGGGACTCGCCGCTGATTGAGTCCGTGGCCATCGTATTTATGCTACTTGCCGGTATCAATTTCGCTTCGCATTTTTTAGCATTGCGCTCAAAAAGTCTTTATTCGTATCGCCATGATCCTGAAGTTGGTTTGTTTTTCTTAATCTTGTTTGGAAGTTGCCTGGGAATTGCATTTTATTTGTGGTTAGTTGGTGTTTATTCTGACCCCTTAACGGCATTGCGTTATGCGAGTTTTAACGTGATTTCTATCGCCACAACTACGGGTTATAGCAGTACAGATTATGGTTTATGGCCCATATTTGCGCCACTGTGGATGTTGTTTTTATCTGGTTTTTGTACTTCATCAGGATCAACGGGTGGAGGCATTAAGTTAATACGTGCCCGAATTCTGTATGAGCAAATGTTCCGGGAGATGACCACTATCATGCATCCTAACGCCATAACCCCAGCAAAAGTGGGCGGCGCTGTTATTTCAAACAAAATAATTTTCGCGGTATTGGTTTTCTTATTTATTTATACGACGAGCATTGTAATGATGACACTTATTCTGACGTTAAGTGGCCTCGATATTGTGACGGCATTCTCAGCCTCAGTTGCGTGTATTAATAACCTGGGCCCGGGGCTTAACGAAATTGGGCCTGGAACAACATACGCTTCGCTAAATGATTTTCAGACGTGGGTATGTAGCTTTGCTATGCTCTTAGGACGACTTGAATTCTTTACGCTGTTAGTCGTGTTTACCCCGGCGTTTTGGAGAAAATAATAATCTTATGGTGGCCATTCTAAGAAGTGTTTGTGAATGAGATAAATGAACAGGCAGGTGTTAAGGTGATGGTGATTGATGATAGTAACAGCATTCGACGTAGTGCCGGGATCTTTCTAAGTCAAACTTTGAAATTATTCTCGCAACAGATGGATTTGATGCCATGTCTAAAATTGTAGATAGTCATCCGGGTATTATTTTCTAGGACATTATTATGCCGCGATTGGACGGTAATCAAGCGTGCCTGTTGATCAACAAGAGCGTTCGTTTTCAAACAGTGCCGGTAGTCTGCTTACTGGCAAAACAGGGTGTTTGATAGAGTAGAGCGCGCGGGCGAATGGCGGGATTTAATGATTATATAACCAAGCCTTTTACACAAAAGGAATTTCTGGGTGCTATCTGTAAGTATGCAACTAACTGGCAATGAATGGTTGGTTTTAAAATTTAGTTCATAGCTTTCTTGAAACCGATTTGTAAATTAATAATTTAGCTGTTCTGATCTGTCGGTAAAGTTGTAAAAGTTATTTAGCTGACGGATCTAACTCACAAAAAATAGCAGTTAGGCATTAAAAAAACTGACGGAAAAATGACGAGGTGTACAAACTTAAAAGTGGGAGGCCGAGTTGATGGCAAGAAGCTCCTGCGGAGTATGCAGAGTAAATTAGTAAAAATTTCAAAAAAACATTGTTCATTGTAAGGTATTGTGTTTTGGGGGGAATTTTGTTGGTGTAGGAGTTATCCTTACAGAAGATGAGGAAATTTCATGACAAACTACTTGACTTGTGTGCCCTAGGTCGACTAGCCTGTCAAG
>JAJFJG010000109.1 GCA_021774265.1 Nitrosomonas sp. | reverse complement strand
CTTTGGCAAGAACGGGGAGATTGCGACAAACAATATCGAAGATCAGGAGATAGCTGTTCTGTCACTGCATCTACTGCAAGTAAGTCTTGTGTATATCAATACGTTGATGATTCAGCAAGTACTGAAAGAACCGGAATGGTCAGATCGAATGACGGCTAGAGATATGAGAGCCTTGTCGCCTTTACCGCATAGCCATATTAATCCTTATGGAGTATTTGATCTAGATATGGACAAGCGGCTTGAGTTGCAAGGAATGCAATGGGCAGCATAAGGTTAACATCAATGCGTACATTACTACCTCACACTAAAATCTTGCCGTTTTGCACAGTTTCGTGGGCACTGGGCCTGATAAGGATGAGTTTTTCAATATATTTAGCCCCTTTTGTTCTTGTTAACAATCTCCGTCCCCAACAAAATTACATATTTAATATGTCGTTATCCGAGTAAGAAGCTTACATAAGTATTGATTTAACTGACTAACTTAAAATAAGTTGCGCTATTTTTGAATCGCTTTTGTAAGGAACACGAGATTTCCCTGACTAAATAACTTCTATTTCAAAATGGCTATGACCACGAAAGAATAAAAGAATGAGCGCAACATCGTAATAAAAGCTCTCTTGGTAACATCATCAAAACACTGAAGATGAAAAGCTATCGTTCCAGAGAATGTGTCGCTAAAGTTGCACCTGCTCTTATTTCGCGACTGTACTCATTTTATCCCGCAACGTACTTTTATACGTGAAGATTTACGCGATTGTACAATCGAGAATGGCGACTAATATGGAGTATAGCTAAATGTTACAAGAATTGACTAAATCGACACCTGATTCAACTTCCGCCATTTTGCTTGAAATTGAGCAAGCCTTCGGGGGGCGAGTTCCTAATTTGTTTAAAGCTTATGCTGAACACCCGCCATTACTTGAAGCTAACTGGTTTAAAGTTAAGAGTATATTACTCAATGGCCAATTGAGGCGCAAGGTCAAGGAGGCCATTGCGACAGTGGTTTCTCATGACAATGATTGTAAATACTGCGTTGCAGCACATACTGCAGCACTACGTAGTATGAAAGTCAGTGAACCACAAATCAATGCAATATTACAGAACATATTGCCTGACGATTTTACTGAAAAGGAGGTGGCGCTAGTAAAATTTGCACGCAAAGCTAATCAGCATTGGCACCGCATCGATAATGCTAGCCTTAGAGAACTAATCGACCTTGGTATTGAAGACTCTGAAATACTGGAAGCGTTTGGCACCATGGAACTTTTTATCGCATTTAACCGGTTCGCTGATGTGATGGGAATTGAGATAGATTTTTAGTTTATGTTAAGCAATGAGTAAGATGACCTGGTATTTATATGATCTACAAGTCTTCATCATCAAGATAAGCAGTGTTTATAAGCTATTTGCCTCTTCGATATATCACTGATGTTTGGTTTGAATCGTAGGAATGGCATGCTGGATAAGTTCTCTATAAGCGCATGCCGCGAACATAGCCATGACAGAGGTCGCCTACTTCTCATAAATTATTCCAAATATGAACCACGTTGAACATCTTTTAAAAAGTCTCTTTATTATGGCTTCCATGGTGGAAGCGCGAGATCCGTATACGGGGTTCTTTGACTAAAAGACCGGTTTGTAACCTGGCACCTCTGAGAGGCATTTATATATTGGCTTGTAGCCGAAATATCGATTTTGAAGTCAGCTCTTATATTATGCTTAAATTATTGAATATAATGAATAATTATCGGCACATAAAATTCATGTATTTCTAAGGTTTGTAACAAATATTGACACTAATTAGTGTTGAATCAAGAAAAAAGCAATAAAAGCTAATTAAAAAAACTCTTAAAACAATGAGGAGGTCCTTAATATCGAAAATAACCAATTGAAATATATGAATATATCCTCTAATGAATAAATATGAAATTAATAAAAGAGGTGATGTGATTATATTTCAAGGGGTTATAAATAAATTCACCGTCGATTTTTAAAATCGGTATTTCCTCTGAAAGATAGTCATAGCAAGGGATTTGGGAAAGGTCGGTGACAAACCGGTCTTTTAGGCAAAGAACCCCAGATTGGTTCTTGAATTCGCTTTGTACAAAGTAGAAATAGCCATGAAGGTGATGTAGCTGATGAATCGTACTAAATATAAAAATAAGGAAATCGAGAAATTATCGACCAAAGTTAGTTTGCGACTCAGAATTCTGTGGACGAAATTTTTTAAAATATTTGGATATATAAGGGGGCTGTATGTATTTAATTAGGGTGAGGCTCAAGTATGCTTTTATCTGTGGCGTTTTGCTGGCTGTAAACATATTGCTTGCCTCTAAAGTCGAAGCTACAAATGTAGTCGATCAATCTACTATGCGCACAGTAACTTCGAGTTTCGATTTCGATACGCTTTCGGAACGGTTAGAGCACGCAATTTTAGCTAACGGATTGGCAGTTGTTGCGCAGGCAAGTGCTAGCAAAGGCGCAAAAGCACGTGGTGTAGAAATCCCTGGAAATGTTGTAGTCATGGTATTTCGTAACGATTATGCTGTACGTATGCTGGAAGCAAGTATCTCTGCTGGAATTGAAGCACCACTACGCTTGTATTTAACAGAAAGTTCCGATGGCTCAGCATCCATTAGCTACTATTACCCAAGTAGTATTTTCGCTCGTTATGGTAATAACGACCTGGATGATATGGCCAAAGAACTTGATCCAATCATAGAAAATATTGTACGAGATGCAGTTAGAGACTAAGTTTCTAGACAGTGCTATGGGGAATCTGCTAGGTTGCTCTCCTTCCGGTTGAACCTGGTATTGAAAATCAAATGAAGCTACATTCGGAAAGCAGCAGTTAGTTTTTCCGAACATAGATTTTCTCTGTTCAATTGCTCATTCAGAGTGATATGACTCAAATTTCATCAATAACCGACGGCTCTGAATATGCAAGGGTCTATTAACCATTAAAATAATACGTACCCAGAATGAATGTCCGTTTTTTTATACCATTAAATCCTGTATATAGATTTCACCATCCTCTATTGCAACAAAAGAATTTCTGGGGGTTTCCACCCATTTGTCACCAAGACGATCCAAAGGTTCCGAAACAATAATCACGCCAGACTCCGGTAAGACAGAGCAGGTGCCGCTCAAATCTTTGACGCAGGACATATCTGTCGAATAAAACTGGCTTTTTATTAATGTATCACCAGAGGCGTAGCGAATTGTATAAATACTTTTTCCGTCACTAACGGTACATGATAAATTCAGGCTGATATTAAGCCCAGCATCCTTCTGAGATTTTTCAAGGCGCTCAATCATCATTTCAAATGCGGCTTTGGGGTCTGATTCAAGGCCATATGTTAAGGCTAGATAAAAGCAGGTTTCACTATCTGTTGTTCCCTGAATTTCAGAGAAAAGCTCGGGCGCTACATCAAACTGTAAATCACGTTTGATGACAGGAAAATGACTGACGTCGCCATTATGCTGGAACAGCCAGTTTTTATATTTAAAAGGATGAGAGTTGCTCCGCTGTACTTTTCCGTTTGTACTGGCTCTGACATGTGCGAAGAATATGTGTGCTTTGGTTTGGGCGCAGATCTCATGTAAATTCTCATCATTCCAGGCTGGCATAGCGTCTTTGAATAAGCCCGGCTCGTTTTTCAGGTTGTACCAGACAACACCAAATCCATCGCCGTTTGTGGTCCAAAGACTGCCGTCGGCCTTGAGATTAAGTTTCGTATTTAAGGACTGTTCAACCAGAGAGTGGGACGGTCTTGTTATAAGAGCATCCATAAATATAGGTTCTCCAATGTAAGCAATCCATCTACACATGCAAAAACTCCTTATGTCTAATATGAAGGCTCATACATCTGCTCGGCAATGAACTTTTTCAAGTCAGTGGGTTTTGGTTCCTGAGCTAGTCCCTGTTCATAAGCTTTTTCGGCGACACTGACAGCAATATTTAGGGAGACTTTACGTATGTCGCTTAAGGGCGGAAAGAGCGTAGCCGTCTCCAGATTTTCTGCACTGACCATGTCGGCCAGCGTTCTAGCAGAGACCAGAAACATCTCGTCGCTGATCTTTGTGGCACGACAGGTTATTGCGCCCAGACCTATGCCGGGAAAGATATAGGCGTTATTGCCCTGTCCGGGCTTCAATATTTTGCCGTCATGCTTCACCTGATCAAACGGGCTGCCGCTGGTAAAAATAGCATTGCCTTTGCTCCATTCATAAGCCTGCTGAGCAGTGCATTCTGCGCGTGAGGTTGGGTTGGATAACGCAAAAATAACTGGACGCTCATTCAGTGCTGTCATTGTCTCTATAACTTCCTGCGTAAAAGTGCTGGGCGCGCCGGTAGCGCCAATGAGAACATGCGGTTTATGGTTCCCATGGCACCGATAAAATCCAGTGCTTCATGGTCATGCGCATAGGGTAAATTATGAGCCATAAGATCATCCCGGCTTTGAACGACCAGCCCATTCTGATCAACGAACCATAGACGCGAACGGGCCTCTTCTTTGCTCAAACCTTCTTCTATAAAGGCTGAAATCATTAAGTCACCGATGCCAGTGGCGGCTGATCCGGCGCCTAGAAATATATGATACGAAGGTCTTTAAAATTATGGCCGGTAATACGCGTGGAGGCATAAAGGGTCTAATCCCATAAAGGTACCTAGTGTTCTGTAGGGAATTCTCTAGGGCATTAATAATAAAGAGTTTTTCTCTTTTTCCTTCCTCCCGAATTTGAGGCCTGAAACCAACTCTTTTTTGGAAGTTCATAAAGAAAGAATTTTCCTTTACGATTAGATGCTTAAGGAAAATACTACGCAACATTAGCTACCTTTATAGGATTAGACCCGGTATCCTATGATCCGTGTTTTGTCCTCAAAGATGAGGTAAATTTGAAAAATATAGCCGGTAATAATGTATCGATTTTTTTATTCCGCTTTGAATCTCTACCGGGTCTAATTCCCTGCTGCTTGCAGCGAACAATTGAAATCATATCTCTGTTGATACCTCGTAGCTTGCTGCGGGGTTATTCATTTTTTTAACCATCAGTCTCGACCGGCGGCAGTCGGCCAACAACAGCTAGTCACCAGTTTCCAGTGAACGACTGGTCAACCTTAAAAGCGGTCGGTCAACATGCAGTAGCGATTCAAATCTTGTTCGGCACTATTCAACTTAATAGACTATAAATTTATACTGGCAAAACCTGACGCTGTATGACGGCTAGGTATGGTTTTTGGTGGTTTTGATAACTCCTTAACTTTTAGACAAGAATTAAGGGGACTATTGGTGTGCTTGTTAAGAATAAAGAGTAGGTACTGTGGTCGTTAGTTATCGATAAATTATGTTATCAATAGCAAATATTGACACGCCGAGTTGAAATTCTTTTTCACAACCCTATGTGTATTTTGTACTACTTTAGGTAATCACTGTATCAGGTGATCCTAGAATAGTTTATTTTAATAACAGCAGGTTATTACAAAAAATATAGGAGAATATACTATGAAAGTTAGAATATTTACGCTATGCCTAGGTATTTTACTGGCCACTCTATTTTCATCACCACTTTATGCAGAAGAAAACAAAAACAAATCCAGAAATTTGACTGAATCTTCTGTATCAGATCCAACTGAAAACGCTAAAGTAGAAGATAAGATTAGCCAGAAACGAGAAGAAATTGTCAAAGAAGCGGTAGCTGCTATCGAAGAAACAAAGAAAGCTTTAACAGCGCTGGAAAATGATAACAAACACGACGCTTTAAATGCGCTAGAAAAATCAGTGGGTAAATTAGACGTTGTTCTTGCGCGAGACCCTGATCTTGCACTTGCTACCATTGATACGAAAATTACTATTCACGATTTAATTTCTACTTTAAAAGATATTGAAAAAGCCAAAAAGGATGCGGAAAACTATCTCGAAGATAATGATATTCAAAAAGCGCGAGGCATCCTAAAAGATATGGCTAGTGAAGTTATTGTCAGTACCATAAGCATTCCGCTAGCGACTTATCCAGAAGCCGTAAAGGATGTGGTTGCGCTTATAGATGCTGGTAAAACTAAGGAAGCCAAAACTGCTTTGCATGTTGCATTAAATTCTCTAATAGTAACCGACTATATAATTCCATTGCCCTTCATAAGGACTGAGGAAAATCTCAATTTAGCCGAATCTTTAGCAGAGAAAAAAGATCGTACGGAAAAAGAAAACACATCATTAACGTTCTTACTAGAGGATACGCGTTTTCAGCTAAAGATGGCCGAGGCGCTTGGTTATGGCAATGAGGCACTTTACGAAAAATTACATGATCAAATTGATAAAATCATAGAAAAGACTGAAGGAAATAAATATGGAAGTGGTTATTTTGACGATATTTCTGAGTTTCTTTCAGAACTTATAAGCCCCCTCACCGAAAATGAGTAACTGAGTAGCTAGTTAAATCTCTTCAGGATTATATTCCGAACCCTTTGGGGCGAGTTCGGATGAAAATCTATAGATTGAAGAACGAAGTTGGTACCCCGCTGCTTGCGGCGGGGTGCTTTATTTATTTTAAAACTAGTAGGGGAAAAACAAATGAGTGAAAAATTACCCAACAATGTACTTATCAAATATTATATTAATATTTGTAATTATGCCCTCTTCAAACACCGACATTTACCGCTACTCAATGGGATACTTGTTGCCATTAACCGCATTTATTCACAGAACACTATTGCCTTCATAATGACAGACGATGAGAACAAGCCGCTCGCATACTTTAGTACACGTTTTGTGGATGGAATGTTCACACCTGTCGTGGAAGGCGAACACTCGCCCAACATAAAATTGGAGCTACGGCGAAGCTACCTGAGGAATGTAGTGGAAAATGCAGATGACTATATGGCACACCCAACCAAACTGGACTGGGATTGGCTCACAGGTAAAGTAAAACCGGGAAATATAGGCACTTAATACATCCAGACGTGCTTAACGCAGCGGCCATATCATCAGCGTTGATTTCGTCTCTCAAATGCATAGCGTGCTATATGCAATAAGGTAGTAATCCTAATAAGGATTCAGCTTTTGTGCGATCAAAAAAGGAATCTTTTCTGGACACTATTGCCCATTTGGTAATAGGAGAGCCGATCGGAAAAAGCATTGGCCTTAGCTATATCTTATTTAACTTGTTGAATTAGATATATTTATTTATCCAACAGAAAAAATTCATTATTTTGACTTGAAATATTTCCATGTGAATATAGTTATATTATCTCAATGATATGTCCATACTGGAATATCGCTGAGAAAAGTTGACTTTATTTTGTGTTGCTTATTTTGGAGGATATATTATGAACTCAATCGACTTAACCCCTTTCTATCGCAATAGCATTGGATTTGATCGACTCGGGTCGCTAATCAATAACGCACTCACTTCCGACGTTGCCGCTTCTTATCCACCATACAATATTGAGGTGATTGATGAGAACCAGTATGCCATCTCCTTGGCCGTTGCTGGTTTTGACCAAAGTGAACTCGATATTAAAGTGGAACAAGGCGTACTAACAGTTCGTGGTGAAAAAACAAAGCCGGCGGAACGCCAATACCTTCATCAAGGGATTGCCAACCGAATTTTTGAACGTAAGTTTAATCTTGCCGATCACGTTGAGGTCACCGAGGCTAGTCTTCGCAATGGCTTATTAACTATTAGCCTAGTGAGAGAAATACCTGAGGCAATGAAACCTCGCCATATTTCGATCAGCCAGAGTACAGATACTACTGAGCACAAAATCAGAGACAAATCCGAATACAAAAGTAATATGGCAGCAGCATAGTCACGAAATTTGCTGCGGACATCTGTCCGCAGCGCCAATTAAGCAGATTACTTTTGCTTTTTTTTCTGATTATTGGAGGTGCTTAACCATGAACTTAGAAAAATTAAACCCTTGGAACTGGTTTAAACATGAAGATGACAATCAAGACTCTCTTCGACAAGTTCCTGTAACTCGAAATGATGCTAATGCAGTGAAAACACATTCAAACGTAAACTCATTGCTTCAATTACATCGAGAAATGGATCGTTTATTCGACAATGTGTTTAATACTTATGGCATACCCTCTCTGCGTTCTTCGTTCCCAGAGCAACGATTCCTGAATAATGATGTCGTCGGCACATACGCTGGAATGCCTTATCGCCCACAAATTGATATTTCTGGCGATGAAAATCATTACGAAATCACACTCAACGTACCTGGTTTATCGTCAGATGATGTTGCTATCGATGTGCAAGGCGATCAATTAATAATTCGTGGACAAAAAGAGGAGAAAAGTAAATCCAAAGACCAACACTACTATCGTACCGAGCGCAGTGTTGGTGCCTTCCAGCGAACTTTGTCGCTACCCGAAGATGCAAATACTGATGAAATCAGTGCCGTCTTGAAAGACGGTGTCTTGCTACTTGCTATCCCGCGTCGTCAGATTGAAGCAAGAGATATAAAACGAATTTCAATTTCGTCATAAGATGTTATTGTGGGGCAGACAAACTAATGTTTGCCTCGTAAATAGTCAGTTTTGGATGCTAATTGATACATGTTCATAAATTTCATCAAAGCTAGAGCGATAAAACAAATTGGTTCAACGGAAATGACTGTCCGCTTTCTGTAGGCATGTTGTCATTTGGTGATATGGGATGAGTGGCTACTGTGGGTCG
>JAJFJG010000108.1 GCA_021774265.1 Nitrosomonas sp. | reverse complement strand
ACAGTATCTCCGGCCAGCCGTTTCTTCCCTGCTTCCAGAAATTCTTTTGACCAACGATAATAAATATTAGTGTTGATTCTTTCCCGGCGACATAGCTCGGCAATACTGTCTTCGCCTCGAAGTCCTTCCAATATTATGCGTATCTTTTCTTCGGCTGAATAACTCCGACGTGTTGCGCGTCGTATATCACGAACCGCTTTTTCCGCACTTGGCTTTTGGTAATCTTTTGTTGTCATCATCACTCTTGCTTTAGTAGTAACGATGAACTAAATCCGTCTCTTAGACAATCAAGTTAATCTGTCCAACTTGCGCTGACGGGGTACACTTCGGATCAATGTCTAGCTGCCTGCCAGCTTGAGCTGCATTGAGGTGTTGTTCTGTGACTAGCTTTATGGCTTCTCTTTTAAATTCTTCTGTAAATAATCGACGGGGTATTCGCTTCATAGTTTCTCCTGATAAGTTGATAAAATACCATCAACTTATCCGTCCATAAAATCGGGCCTAGCTCAGCCTGTGTCCGTTAAAATCTAGTGGCCAGATAAAAATGGGAAGCTATGGTCAAAATTTGATTTATTCAAAAACGCCCATAATAAGCCTCCGGCTTTGCTGGAGGTCATTTAGCTCCAAAATAAATAAGGTGGCACAAAAATCCCCTCTCCTTTATTTAAAACTATTAATTCACAATAAAGCGAAGGAGGTTTTTTGTCCTTAGTTTAATTTTGGCTAAAGCGAAGGAGGTTTTTTGTCGTTAGTTTAATTTAGGCGATCGTTTCGTGAGAATTAATAAAAAATAATGGCTCCATTGCAAAAAATTATTTTTGACAAAAAGTGAATTTAAAAGGTGTTTAAAAACAGCTAACTTAAAAATTAAATATAGCCTAAATTTAAGTGTCATATAGCTGTCATATTTGATTGATATATTGGTAGCACCAAAATAAATTAATTAATACAGAGGCCAGAATTTATGAACAAATTAAAACAATTTCAAACAAAGCTACAAATCGCGGCAGCACTAATGCTAAACACGGTTACTTTTAATGGACATGCTATAGCAACAGAAAGCTATGATCTAGCATCATGTATTGTTGGTTTGCCAGTAGTTGAAGCACTTAATGGCTCATCATCATCTTTCTATAGGGAAGCGCGTCATTTCATAGTGTTCTTTTTTGGGGGTAAGTTATGCAAACTTTAAATGAAAAAAAGCCGTTGCGATTGGTTAAGTCAACAGATAACTTAGAAGGCTCCACAATGACGGGCTTCACGAAGACTATGGTTGCTTCAGATAAGTACTATAAGCAAGTTGAATATTATGCACAGCAGATTCTCCGTACGAGTGATGTGGCTGAAATTATCAATATTCTTGATGTTGTTCTATCTGAAACAAATGGTCTGCAATTGACTGGTGAAGTCAGCGCAGCACAAGAGAAAATTCAACATGCGGAACAAAAGATTGAGTTACTGGAGAACGAATTAGAACAGCTGAGAGAGTTAGTGCATACAGACTAAGTGTATACTAGCTCAGACCTGATCTGACAGTTACCCGTTTTCTTAGGTGTCTGTCAGTTTAGATTTGAGCTAAATTCTTTTCAGCCCAAATTGATTGTCCATCAATCAATGTTTCCAGTGGTGTGCGCCCACAGCACATTTTTCCTTGATGAGTGCGTTCATTGTTATAGTATTTCTTCCATTCGTCTAGATCTTTCTGTAATTCCTCCATGGTTGAATAAAGTTTTTTCCTGAATGTGATTTGATAAAACTCATTTAGGATTGTTTTGTGGAAACGCTCACAGATCCCGTTAGTCTGAGGTGACATGGCTTTTGTCTTGGTGTGATCAATGTCGTTTATCGCCAGATATAGTTGATAATCATGATGATCAACGCGACCACAATATTCGGTGCTTCTGTCCGTCAAGATACGCAACATGGGTAGTTCGTATTGCTCGAAGTATCGTAACACCTCATCGTTGAGTATATCGGCTGCTGTGATGGGTGTTTTGGTTGTGTAAAGTTTGGCGAATGCTACTTTACTGTAGGTATCGATAAAGGTTGTTGGTAAATACGGGCAACACCCTTGAGGTTGCCAACATAAAACGTATCTTGTGAACCTAAGTAACCAGGATGGGCTGTTTCAATTTCTCCATAGGCTTCATCATCGTACTTCTTCTTTTCAAGTGCGGTGACTTGCGCATCGCTAAGAATAATGCCGTCATTAGCCACTTTAGCTTCGAGTGCCTTTAGGCGCTTCTTGAAATTCTCCAGGTTATGGCGCAGCCAAATAGAGCGTACGCCATTGGCTTGCATGGCTTTGTCGAAGAAGCGTTTAGCAGCAGCCTTATTGCGCTTGGCCCAGACTAATGGAATGGGGACAGAGTCCTCACAAGCTGGCGCAAAAAGACATTGATGCGAGTTGGGTGAAGAAGAACAACGAGTCGTTTTATGGTTACAAAGATCACGCCAATGTGGATCGAGGCACCAAGCTGATAACTGCATGGGAAGTTACTTCAGCACAAGTTCGTGACAGTCAGGTTTTCGAAGAAGTGTTGCAACCTGCCGAAGTAGTAGGAGTAAATGTTTACGCGGACTCTGCTTATCGCAGTAACGCGCAGGAAGAAAATTTGATCGCTTCAGGACACGCAAGTCACATTCACGAAAAGGGCTCTCGCAATCATCCGCTCACGGAAGCACAAAAATCTAGCAACAAAGAGAAGTCACGGATACGTGTGCGGGTCGAACATGTGTTTGGCTCAATGACGAATGAGCTGGGCGGGATCGCCGTGCGCAACATAGGTCATATTAGAGCAAAAGTACAAATAGGGTTACTCAACCTCGTTTATAACATTAAGCGTGTGGCGACGTTGATTGGCAACAAGCGTTTTAGTTTCGACAGAGTCGTTGCGCCCGAAATTGCCTAAAAAGGGCAAAAAAGAGTGAATGACAATCCAATGTCGTCTTAGATTGAGGTAAAAATCTAATCTCAGATAAAAAACTTCAAAAATCATGTGAAATCGTTCTCCGGGCTGGAATAATTCGCTTTTTTAGGTATTTTTAGAGGTGCCCTTAAACCATTTCAATACCAATCGATGTTGGCGAAAAGGATAATTTTCAATAGGGCTGCCTTTTGGATGAATTGGGCGAGATGGCAACCATTGGCAAAGCCAATTTCAAATCTTCGACCGAATTGTTACCATTATTATCAAAATGTGTAATGGTTAGGGTAGATTCCTGTTCGGCCAGTAATTCAAAAATAGCGAAGGATTGATCGGTTGCAGCCTTGGCGCGTATGAATTCATCAATATCACGATCTAGTGGACTGCTGCCGTTCTCTCTGGAATAGATCCTTTTTTTAATTAAAGAATCATCTGCACCGACATAGATAATGGACAAGTGAGCGATATTAAGATGCTTGAGCAGACGCAGCACTAGCCTTGCAACTAGATGGTTATCTGGCTCGCTTCGACCATAGTATTTAGTAGACCATAGTGCCTGTGATAGTCCTTGATCTAGCAACACAATATCGGAATCGCGTGATTCAATACGAATCAGAGCATAGACAAATAGCCAGTTGATCAGGAGCTTGCTATAAGTCTTGATATTGGATGGTTGATGTAAACGTATTAATTTCCATATTGTTGCGTTTGCGCTACGATTTACCCATATAGTGGTAATAATTAACCAAAACTTTTTTGCAAATCGTTTAGTGGAAGGCATCCGGCTAATTGCCATAATGCAATTCCCAACTCGAAGCCCATCAGATTCGAGCATCTCGCCAAGCTTACTGGAATAATATGACTTTCCAACGCCAGGCATACCAAAACACTCAATCACTTTGCGTTTAATAGCGTTCAGATGCTCATTCTCACTCAATGACTAACCACCTCATTCCAAATCATAGCCAACAATTGTTTAAGATTAACAGAGAATTCACCTCCATTATCAAAAGTCACAATTTTGCACGAAAGTGGTGAATTATGTTGATTTTGATTGAAACGAGCCACGATCTCCTCATCAGTTTCTTTTCCTTCTTTGACTCGTAATCGATTACGTTCCAGTGCGACCTCAAGCGGGAGCTCCAAGAAAAAACAAACATCGACTAAGGGCATGCGGGAGTAAGCCCAGTGCTCAACAGAGGCACAGAATTGTTGCAGTTTTCCGCTGCCTGGCCCGGTCACAATGCTCGGGCCGTCCATTTTGTTTAGCTCATTCGTAGGCCAACGATCGACAAGAACCAAATACCCGCGCTTTGCATCACTAACAGCCTTACGAGCCTTACGAAGACGCAATAATGCTAATACTGTCACCGAAACGGATTTCTTTAGTGGCGTGATTGAATTATTTGCTTGAGTGAAGCTATCCTTATTTACTTGTTGTTTGCGATTAAAGCCTTTACGAACCGCTTCCAATATTTTCCCTTGTGGCCGACCAAGGTTATATCGCTTTACAGTCAAAAAACCTGAAAAAAACTTGTGTGCCTCATTGAGCATGGTCGATTTCCCGGCCCCATCCACACCAGAGATCGCAATAACCAAGCCCCCTGTTGGTATTATTTTCTTTCTTCTAAATAAGAAACGATTGAGTATTCGCTGAAATAAACTATTAATCCGTCTTACAGGTAGGCTCCATGGCGATATCCTCAGGAACGGTATAACTGAAAGACGGAGCCGTAACGCAGTAAAAAGTCTTGGCATTGAGATTTCAGTAGAGGTTAATCCCGAGCCGGATATATAGGTGTTGAGCTTAATTGGTCCGTAGTTGCGAATTGAATTGAGATTAGTGTCACAGCTTACCCATTCATTACGATAGGATAGTATCTCTTTACGATACAGCAATCTGCTAATGATGGAACCCCCTTTGAGCAAGTGGCGAATTGCAAACAGATATGCCTGTGCCTGCGAGTTTAATATCCAGACACCATCCATCTCTGACCGAGTACGATTATCAATCAATAATCGTTCAAGCGGAAGCTGGTACTCTTTCAGCCAACTTTCTCCGGTTATTACTTTGAAATACACGTGTAAATGAAACCATTTCATGGTGTCATCGTGCGTATACAGATGAGTTATCCAAGGGTATCTTGCAACTGGGTTTTCAACACAAAGCCAACCTTTTTGAACGGCTAGATTCAGAAACAATGATCGATATTCATGTGGGATATATATATCAATATCACTTTCGCCACAAATAGAATGCTGCAGCTCATGATTATTTTTCCAGCTAACATAAGGAATACACTCTATATCTAGAGTGCAAAGAAATCCCACTAGCTTTCCTCGATTAAGCACGTTTAACCTCGATTTGATTATCGAAAATGGGCTTCTCGATATTCCGTATGAATAATGCTAGGAACGTTAATTATGCCACCCCCGCCTCCAACATAGCGCCGGATCAAAGACATGAGCTTAGGTGTAATAATGGCCTCGACTTGTGTGCCGGGGAAGCGCGATACTCATCCGTGCCCACACGATACAGCGAGGCGGCGGATTTTAACGCCAACGCATGATGTGATATTATACAAAAAAAGGATTTATCCGACAAGTGCATACTCATGCGACGAAGCCAATACTCAGATTCAAATCTTGTCAATCAGCTAAAAACATCTTGGCTGGTATCGAGCTAATGCACATGATTCGCAAAGGTCAGATGATGATGGAGGGAACTGACAAGATGTCTTTTGCTGAGAAATTTTATGCGCTGGCAGAATAATTTCGTCTAATTTAAGAGGATGGCATGTCAGCTCATTCGAAATATGCATTTTTGCGCTTAATGCGACATAACCTTATCTAATTTCTAATATAAATAAGGATTTTGCTTATATCAATGGTTTCGCTATATGTGAGAAGCTCTTCTGTCAGGAAACCATAGGAATAAAGTTTTAGCAGAGAATGATTTTTAGAAGCTGCTAAAACTTACAGAATTTGATGGTTCGCGATGAATTTGCTCTTTCTTTATGGGTTTAATCCTTGTGGGCTTAATTCATCACCTCAAGAGGCGAGAGCTGATGATAGGTTTTTTTGTAACTGCATGTCAATGGATAGAGGGTATGAGGATTACTCTCTATCTATCACATAAGCGGTTATTTAATTTGAATATGTTAGGTCATTATTAATGAATCTTAGTATTTTCGGCACTGGATATGTTGGGTTGGTTACGGGAGCTTGCTTGGCGGAAGTGGGGCATAACGTAATTTGTATTGATATTGATCAGAGCAAGATCGATAATCTGAATAAAAACATATTGCCAATTTGGGAGCCCGGCCTTGCTGCTCTGGTAGAGAGAAATCTAAATGAAGGTCGTCTGCATTTCACCACTGATGTGGCTGTTGCAGTTAAGCATGCCGAAATCCAGTTTATTGCCGTTGGCACTCCTCCGAATGAGGATGGGTCTGCCGATTTGCAATATGTTCTGGCTGTGGCCGAAAGCATCGCCCGTTACATGCAAAACTACAAGGTCATCATCAATAAATCAACGGTGCCGGTTGGCGCTGCGGACAAGGTGCAAGCATGCATTACTCAGGCGCTTGCCGAGCGCGGCAAGAAGATCGCTTTTGACACTGTTTCTAATCCTGAGTTTCTCAAGGAAGGAGTAGCTGTCAGCGATTTTATGAAGCCCGATCGTATCATTATCGGCACGCAATCAACTGAAGCCCATAAACTCATGAGTGAGCTTTATGAGCCCTTTAATCGCAATCATGAGCGGATCATGTTTATGGATGTAAAAAGTGCCGAGCTTACTAAATATGCTGCCAATGCCATGTTGGCAACCAAAATTAGTTTTATGAACGAGATTGCCAACATGGCCGAAGTCCTCGGTGCAGATATTGAAAACGTACGTAAAGGTATCGGCGCTGATCCGCGTATTGGTTACCATTTTATTTATCCTGGTTGTGGTTATGGTGGCAGTTGCTTTCCCAAGGACGTACAGGCACTGGAGCGCATTGCCGCGCAAGTTGGTTACAATGCTGAGCTGCTCAAGGCAACGGAGGCAGTAAACAACCGTCAGAAGACCAGACTTTTTGAAAAACTCGTCGAGAACTTTGGAGGCGCAGAAAAACTT
Organism: Nitrosomonas sp.; assembly: GCA_021774265.1. Lineage (GTDB taxonomy): Bacteria > Pseudomonadota > Gammaproteobacteria > Burkholderiales > Nitrosomonadaceae > Nitrosomonas. The sequence goes on along the minus strand of JAJFJG010000108.1, from coordinate 2,445 downwards.
TCCGGAAAGATCATCGCCATCTGGGGTTTAAGCTTCAAACCCAATACCGATGACATGCGCGAAGCCCCGAGTCGTAATCTCATCGAGGCACTATGGAAATCGGGTGCAAAAGTACAGGCCTTTGACCCTGTGGCGATGAATGAGTGTCAGCGTATTTATGGACGGCGCGATGACTTGATGCTGATGGACACTAAGGAAGCGGCATTGCGCAATGCTGATGCGTTGATCATTGTTACCGAGTGGAGGCAGTTTCGCGCGCCGGATTTCGATCTAATCAAGGCTGAAATGAAAAATCCTGTGATTTTTGATGGACGTAACCTATTTAGTCCCGAGCGTATGATCCGTGAGGGTATTACTTACTACTCGATTGGCCGGAGGACCGAGCATAAGATCCATGAGGTTGTCTACCACGCAATTGGCGAGAACTAGATTTGTGAAAATACTGTTAACCGGTGTTGCTGGATTTATTGGTATGCATGTTGCTCAAATTCTTCTAAAGCGCGGCGACGAAGTCGTCGGTATCGACAATCTCAACGATTATTACGATCCGCATCTAAAGCACGAACGATTGGCACAGTTAACGCCTTATTCAAACTTCAAGTTCATCCAAGGTGACATAGCCGATAAGCAAACTATTGAAGACCTTTTTATCAAGGAAAAACCCGGTCGCGTCATTAACCTCGCTGCCCAGGCGGGCGTGCGCTATTCCTTGAAGAATCCATACACCTACATCCAGACCAACTTGGTTGGCTTCGGCAACCTGCTTGAAGGTTGTCGCCATAACGATGTCGAACACTTCGTCTACGCCAGTTCATCAAGCGTGTACGGTGCTAACACTCATATGCCTTTTTCAGTGCACGATAATGTCGATCACCCGGTCAGTCTCTATGCCGCGAGTAAAAAGGCCAACGAACTGATGGCTCACACCTACAGCCATCTTTACGGATTGCCAACTACCGGCCTGCGTTATTTTACTGTCTATGGCCCCTGGGGTCGTCCGGATATGTCACCTTGGCTGTTCACTAGCGCTATACTAGAAGACCGCCCGATCAATGTGTTTAATCACGGCAAAATGCAACGCGACTTTACTTACATTGACGACATTGCTGAAGGTACTGTTCGAGTGATCGATCGTGTCGCCACCCCCGACCCAAACTTCACCACTGACACTCCTGACCCTGGAACCAGTTCCGCTCCTTATCGAGTCTATAATATCGGGAACCATCAGCCGGTGGAACTGATGGCTTTTATTAAAATCATTGAAGACTGCCTCGGCCAAGAAGCAAAAAAGAATTATTTACCGATGCAGCCAGGAGATGTGGTCGCAACCTATGCCGATGTAGAGGATCTGAAGCGGGATGTGGGTTATGAACCCAAAACGCCGCTGGAATACGGAATCGGACGCTGGGTAGAGTGGTATAGGGAATATACTTCAACGTGAATTAAGAGCTAAATAGTATTCAGTTTATCAAGTTATGCTTAAGATATGAGAAAAGACTCTAACTGGATAAAAGAGGTGCGAATAAAGCAGCGATTGATGAGATCAATGCCAACAGAGAGATGCCCATTATACGGAGATAATTATCATGAATGATTTATTGATTAATCAAAATACTATTTTGTCTGGTAACCATGTCAAGGGAAAATCTGAAGCGGGTGATCGTTTTGGATCGGGCCTCACAGCTGGGGACTTCAACGGCGACGGCAAAGGTGACCTCGCTGTTGGAGTCTTTGGTGAAGACATTGGCTCTATCATCGATGCTGGCGCTGTTAATGTTTTGCATGGCTCAAACAGCGGCTTAACGGTAAATGGGGACCAAATATGGCATCAAAACAGCTCCGGCATTAAGGGAAGCGCTGAAGAGGGCGATTTTTTTGGATCTAGCCTTGCAGCTGGGGACTTCAACGGCGACGGCAAAGATGACCTTGCTGTTGGAGTCAAAGGTGAAAACATTGGCTCTATTGACAGTGCTGGCGCTGTTAATGTTTTACACGGCTCAAACAGCGGCTTAACGGCAAATGGGGACCAAATATGGCATCAAAACAGCCCCGGTATTATGGGACGAGCTGAAGCGGAAGATCGTTTTGGATCGGGCCTTGCAGCGGGGGACTTCAATGGTGACGGCAAAGATGATCTCGCTATTGGAGTCTTTGGTGAAGACATTGGCTCTATCATCGATGCTGGCGCTGTTAATGTTTTGCATGGCTCAAGCAGCGGTTTAACGGCAAATGGGGACCAAATATGGCACCAAAACAGCTCCGGCATTAAGGGACGGGCTGAAGGGGGCGATCGTTTTGGATCTAGCCTTGCAGCTGGGGACTTCAACGGCGACGGCAAAGATGACCTCGCTGTTGGAGTCTTTCGTGAAGACATTGTCTTTATCAGCGATGCTGGCGCTGTTAATGTTTTGCATGGCTCAAGCAGCGGTTTAACGGCAAATGGGG
>JAJFJG010000107.1 GCA_021774265.1 Nitrosomonas sp. | reverse complement strand
CGAGGCTCCACGGAGGGATAAAAGCCCGGGAGATGAGAATGTGAATTTATACATTTAATCTCGGCGTTTATCCGTTGAGTAAAGGAGACTTCGTTATGTCAATAACACCCCAACAAAGCACTTCCACATCTAACGAACCGGCCATTCCTGACAAACTGCATCGCAGTATGGGCGTGTGGCACAGCTTTACCCTGGGTTTCGCAGTTGTTTCCCCTGTTGTAGGGCTGTACGCTATTATCGGCGTGCAAACAACAGTAACGGGTGGCGGCTGGTTTGCTGCATTGGCCATTTGCTTGGTGATGCAATTGCTTGTGGCAACTGTTTACGCTGAGCTTTCTTCACAATTCCCCATTGCTGGCGGCGCCTATAAATGGTCGCGCCAGTTGGGCGGGGTCATTGCCGGTCAGTACGCCGGGGTTATTTACGTTTGTTCGACCATTGCCATGTTGACCACGACGGCTTATACCGGCGGTATTTGGCTGGGAACCTTTTGGGGCTCGACAGTTGGCAGTGGCGGTATGATGGTATTCTGGGGCGCAGTATTTTTGCTCATTTGTATGTTTTTAAATCTCGCCCATGTGAATGTTTTTAAGTCGATTATTGCATTGGGTGTTTACGCAGAGATCATTGGGTCGTTTGGTATCGCGTTACTGCTTTTTTTCTTCTTTCGTCAGCATTCTTTTTCCGAATTATTTCAACACATGGGGACAGGAACTGCACCTACCGAAATGGCTGCTTTTATGACGGCACTTGCTATTGCAGGCTGGGCATTTATTGGTTTTGACGCCTGCTCCACAACGGCTGAGGAAACACACCAGCCCAAGCGTATGGTGCCCCGTGCAATTTTTCTTGCGCTGAGTGCCGTAGGGGCCGTTGTGCTGTTTAATTCTGCTGCGCTGATATTGGCTTTCGATCATGACGCGCTGGTGGATGCTAGTAAAACATCTGATCCGGTCACACCTTTGATTGCAAGCAGCTTCGGTGCTTGGATTGAAAAACCTTTTGCAGCCATTGTTATGATCGCTTTTCTTGCCTGTGGCGCATCAGTCGTAAAATATACCTCACGCATTGTATATTCCATGGCACGCGAAGGAAATATGCCGATCGTGTTGAGCAATGTGACCGTCGGTAAAACGCCGCGTAATGCCATACTTTTTACAGTCACAATGGCGGGGCTAGGCTTGCTGTTTGGATTAAATGATGGCGCTGTGGCGACGGTGATTGCTTTCGGTACAGGGGGTTTGTATGCCATGTTTGCGATGACAACGGGCGTCGGTTTATTCGCGCGACTTACTGGGCGCTGGAACCCGGCGCTTGGCGAATTAAAATTGGGCGTTTGGGGGTTGGTCATTAATGTGGTGGCTTTTGTCTGGTCTGTATTTGAGCTGATTAATATTGCTTGGCCACGGACTTATGTGGTTTCAGTCGATGCACCCTGGTGGCAGTTATGGGCGATTCCTATCGTTTTGGGCAGTATTCTGGGTGTGACTACTGTGTATATTTTAATCAATAAAATCCGTAAAAGTTAGTTTGAAAATTACATCAATTGCTGAAATTTAAACACTGAACTGTTTTAAAAAGGAGTCAGTTATGAATCAACAAAAATCATTGCTTTGGCAAGAGGATATTCCGGGTGGGTGCCATTGGTCTGGGATTGTGCGTCGTGGTACGACTTTGCGTTTAACAGATGTGGATGGTGGCGCTAATGCCGCCGTACTCTTCTATAATCGGGAAGAAAAATTAGAGCGCTACAACATGGCGGACACACTGAAATCGCAGCATACATTCTGTTTGACTAAAGGACATGCTTGTCACTCCGACATGGGACGCATTTTTTGTTGTATTACCGCAGATACCGCTGGTTGGAATGATACGGTATGTGGTCTGAGTGACGCGGCATTAATTCAGCAGAAATATGGTATCGCGCGTTATCAGGAGCACCGCAATCAGATGCATCGCAGTGGTCTGGATGGCATGCTGATTGAACTGGGAAAGTGGGGGTTGGGTCGGCGGGATATCGTGTCTAATATCAATTTTTTTAGCAAAGTTGTGGCTGATGAAAATGGTGAATTGGTTTTTCATGCAGGTCATAACAGAGCCGGTGATTATGTCGATCTGAGCTTTGAGATGGATACGTTAATGGTATTGTCAGCAGCGCCACACCCTCTGGATACGGCAGAGTTCTATCAGCCCAGTGCTGTTAATTTGTCATTGTCAGCAACGCCACCTGACACAACCGCAGCGTGCGCAAGTATTGCTGAAAATATCCGTGGATTAAACAATACACAACGTTTTTATGCAGCTTTTAGTGGAGGTGATGTATGAACGCGCAGAATTTGACTGAAAGTAGCTTTGATCCTAACCTCGCTAAGATAGATGAGATTTGTGCGGCTGGAGAGCCGTGGGTTAAGCGGGTGAACAAGGGGCAGACTTTTCGTATTGTCGATTTAGAAGGTAATCAGGCGGTCGATACGCTGTTCTTTAATGCCAACGATGCATTGGAACGTTACAGTGCGACTGATACGATACGCCGTCAAAACAGATTATATCTAACCACCGGCAGTCAATTGTATTCCAATTGGGGCAACGTGATGCTCACCATTGCAGCAGATACTTGCGGACGCCATGATACGCTGGGCGGTGCTTGTGCTGCGGAAAGCAACACGGTGCGTTATGCGTTGGAGAAATACCCGATGCATAGTTGTCGCGACAATTTTTTGCATGCGCTGGCGCATGAACCCTTGTGTGAGCAATTGGGTATGAGCAAACGGGATTTACCTAGTAATATTAACTTCTTTATGAATGTACCGGTCACTGAAGCCGGCCAACTGGAGTTCGTTGACGGTATTTCGGCGCCGGGTAAGTATGTTGAAATGAAGGCTGAAATGGATGTGCTGGTATTAATTTCTAATTGTCCGCAGTTAAACAATCCCTGCAATGCTTATAACCCCACGCCGATTCGTCTGCTGGTCTGGGATTAATAATCGGCACCTTTGAAAATTTAGAACTCATCCCAGCTACTGTTTGCAGAAGAATTTTTTTGCCGACATAGCAATCATGTGCAGCGCTGAAAATTTTGCCGCGCCTTACATGCATGTGGGTGAGCTCTGAATTTTAAGAAACGCCCTAATCTGATTTAAGTGTTAATCATCGGTTTAGCAATATCCAGAAAAAAGGAGCAAAGTATGTTTGAGAAAGTATTAATTGCCAATCGTGGAGCGATTGCTTGTCGTATTATTCGGACATTGCGCAACATGGGTGTGAAAAGTGTGGCTGTTTATACGGATGCAGACGCATTGTCGCGACATGTAATGGAAGCCGATGAAGCTTATTGTATTGGCAGTGGTGTTGCGGCAGATAGCTATTTGCGTACAGATAAAATTCTGGAAGTTGCCAAACAGGTTAACGCACAGGCGATTCACCCAGGTTATGGTTTTCTGAGTGAAAATGCGGATTTTGCTGAGCAATGTACGGGGCATGGCATTTCCTTCATTGGCCCCAGTCCGCAGCAGATGCGGACCTTCGGTTTGAAACATACAGCACGTGAATTAGCCATACAGAACGAGGTTCCGTTATTACCAGGAACCGGCTTGCTGGACAATGTCGAGCAAGCACTGCATGAAGCTACGCATATCGGTTATCCGATAATGCTGAAAAGCACTGCTGGTGGCGGTGGTATCGGTATACGTTTGTGTTGGAATAAGGATGAATTGATTGATTCCTATGACGCCGTAAAATTTCTGGCGCAAAATAATTTTAAGGATGCTGGCCTATTCCTGGAAAAATTCGTCGAGAATGCTCGTCACATTGAAGTGCAGATTTTTGGTGATGGCCAGGGCGAAGTGATTGCTTTAGGGGAGCGTGATTGCTCAATGCAACGGCGAAATCAAAAAGTGGTGGAAGAAACGCCTGCGCCAAACTTGACGTCACGTTTGCGCCAAGCATTATTGGATGCTGCGGTTCGTCTTGGCAAATCAGTCAATTATCAGTCTGCTGGAACAGTAGAATATATTTTTGATGCCACCAGTGGCGAATTTTATTTTTTGGAAGTTAATACGCGCTTACAGGTTGAACATGGCGTGACTGAAGAAGTTACCGGCATTGACTTGGTAGAATGGATGATACGGCAAGCTGCCGGGGATTTACCACCGCTAAATTCATTTGAAATAAAACCATCGGGTTCGGCCATGCAGGTTCGTGTATATGCTGAAAATCCTGCTAAAGATTTTCAGCCCTCTAGCGGTACGCTCACGGCTGCTACGTTTTCTACCTCGGCGCGTATCGAAACCTGGATAGAAAGCGGTGTAGAAATTTCCCCGTTCTATGATCCAATGCTGGCAAAAATTATTGTACATGAACCGACACGTGTTCAGGCGATTGCCAGCTTGCTCAATGCACTTGACACTTCGACACTACACGGTATTGAAACTAATCTGGACTACCTCAAACAGATTTTGCACTGTACAGCATTTCGTGACGGGCAGCACAATACCAATTTTTTAAATGGTTTTCATTATATTGCCAATACCATTGATGTGCTGAGTCCCGGCGTGCAAACCTCCGTGCAGGATTATCCTGGAAGGCTTGGGTATTGGCATATTGGTGTGCCACCGTCAGGGCCAATGGATGCGCTTGCATTTCGATTGGCGAATCGTCTGATAAACAACGCCGAAGATGCGGCTGGACTCGAGGTCACCTTAAGCGGTCCGACGCTGAAATTCAATTGTGACTGCATCATTGCAATTACGGGTGCGCCGATTGAAGTACGCTTGGATGGCGAATCACTGTTGTTATGGCAATCACATGATGTTAAAGCAGGCTCATTACTCCAGTTTGGGAAAACCAGTCATCATGGTTGCCGCGCTTATCTTGCTGTCCAGGGCGGTTTCCAGGTGGCCGATTATCTGAGTAGCAAAGCCACGTTTACACTGGGTCAATTTGGCGGACATGCCGGGCGTGTGTTGCGAACTGGCGATGTCTTGCATATTTCAGCAAAGCAAACTCATTCGCATCACTTGTTACCGCAAGCGCTCATTCCGAACTATACCGATAGCTGGGAGATTGGTGTTTTATATGGCCCACATGGGGCACCGGATTTTTTTACCGAACAAGATATACACCAATTCTTTTCTACCGAATGGAATGTGCACCATAATTCTAGTCGTACTGGTGTGCGGCTGTTGGGTCCGAAGCCGCAGTGGGCGCGCAGTGATGGCGGTGAAGCAGGATTGCACCCATCCAATATTCACGACAATGCCTATGCTATCGGTGCTGTGGATTTTACCGGTGATATGCCGGTTATTTTAGGGCCAGACGGCCCCAGTTTGGGCGGTTTTGTTTGCCCAGTAACGATTGTACAGGCTGAGTTATGGAAACTGGGGCAATTAAAACCGGGCGATAAAATACGCTTTAACCCATTAACCATAGAACAAGCGCAAACTTTGGAGAAACGCCAAAATGAATTGATTCAAAGTTTACATCCAGCAAAAACGCCTTTGCTCCAATTTCAATCCGATGGCTTGAAATTGGATAGTCCCATTTTGCATCGTATTCCAGAAAATGCACAACAAGTACAAGTTATTTATCGCCAGTCCGGCGATAAATATGTATTGGTTGAATATGGACCATTAGTACTTGATTTAAATCTACGTTTTCGCGCTCATGCTTTGATGGAATGGATACAGAATGCGCTCGACTCAAATGCGTTGTCAGGCATCATAGATCTGACGCCAGGTATTCGGTCATTGCAAATCCATTTTGATTCACAGCGGTTGTCACGCGAACAATTACTGGATTTTCTGATTACAGCTGAAAACGAATTACCAGCAATTGATGAAATGGAGGTGCCCACACGTATTGTGCATTTGCCATTATCCTGGGATGACGCGGCGACACGGCTGGCGATTGAGAAATACATGCAATCGGTGCGTAAAGATGCGCCGTGGTGTCCGAGTAACATCGAGTTTATTCGCCGTATGAACGGGCTCGACAACGTTGAAACCGTACAGCGGATTTTGTTCGAAGCGAGCTATATGGTGATGGGGTTGGGTGATGTCTATCTAGGTGCCCCAGTTGCCACGCCGATAGATCCTCGCCATCGTTTGGTAACAACGAAATATAATCCTGCGCGGACTTGGACGCCAGAAAATGCAGTGGGCATAGGTGGCGCCTATTTATGTGTGTATGGCATGGAAGGCCCGGGCGGTTATCAATTTGTTGGTCGTACGGTGCAAATGTGGAATCGGTATCGCCAGACATCTGATTTCAAGGATGGCAAACCTTGGCTGCTGCGTTTTTTTGATCAAATTCGTTTTTATCCGGTTAGCGAAAGTGAGTTGCTTGCGCTACGTAAGGATTTTATTACTGGTCAGTTTAAACTGCGTGTTGAAGAAACCACTTTCAGCTTGAAACAGTACAATCAGTTTCTGCAACAAGACAGCGCATCCATCAAGGAATTTAAATCCAGGCAACAAACTGCTTTTGAGGCCGAGCGCGAACGCTGGAAGGCTCATGGTCAAGCAGAATATGTGAGTGAAGTTGATTTGGAAGAAGCTGATGTACAGAGTGAGCTGGATATGCCAGAAGGCGCTTACGCGGTTAGTTCACCTGTAACAGGTACAGTTTGGAAAATATTGGTTAAAGAAGGGCAACATGTAACGGCAGGTGAATCATTGTTGGTTATTGAATCGATGAAAATGGAATTCTCAGTAGATGCTACGGTGAGCGGTGCAGTACAGCAGATTTTTTGCAAAGAAGGCGGCTATGTGTCTACAGGCCAAATGTTGCTGGTTATACAAGGAGATTGAAATGGACAAGATACTTCCACTTGGACGCATTCCCAGCTTACTGCATCGTTATGCTACTGGTGAATTAAAACCCAGCCAAGTAGTTGAGGCGATACATGCACAAATTGCAAATGACGACGATCATGTATGGATCCACAAATTACCGCTCGAATCATTGTTGCGTTACGCTCAAGCAATAGAAACCAAAGAGATGGCCTTGCTCCCGCTGTATGGCGTGCCATTTGCTATTAAGGATAATATTGATCTGGCAGACGTGCCGACTACCGCTGGCTGTGCGGAGTTTTCTTATATCCCCAAAAAAAATGCAACCGTGGTGCAGAAATTGATAGGGGCGGGCGCTATTCCAATCGGCAAGACCAATCTCGATCAATTTGCTACGGGGTTGAACGGTACACGCTCACCCTACGGCGCATGCCGCAACGCATTTAATCCAGAATATATTTCTGGCGGATCCAGCTCTGGATCGGCGGTTTCCGTGGCGAAAGGCTGGGTGTGCTTCAGTCTTGGAACGGATACAGCGGGTTCCGGTAGAGTGCCCGCTGCGTTTAATAACATTGTTGGCTATAAACCCACCCCAGGTTGGCTTTCAATGCGCGGTGTAATCCCCGCGTGTCGTTCTTTGGATTGCCTATCTGTTTTTGCCTTTAATGCTGCCGATGCAGAACGCGTATTGGCAGTGTCTGCCGGTTATGATGCTGAAGATATCTATTCGTGCGAGAGCAAAGAATACGTACTTGATTTCAACGCTGCGCCACATTTCACAGTAGGTGTTCCGCGGAATCAACAGCTTAAATTTTTTGGTAACAGTGAAAGCGAACGGTTATTTAGAGAAAGCATCGCTCGCCTTCGTGATTTGGGTGGGGAAATCATCGAGATCGATTTTAATCCTTTTCTGGAAACCGCGCGTCTGCTCTATGAAGGGCCATGGGTAAGCGAGCGCTTTGCAGCAATCCAAGAGTTTTTTAAACAAAATAGTGAAAAAGTGATCTCACCTGTACGTAAAATCATCGCCAGCGCAGAAAAATTTTCGGCAGCGGATGCTTATAACGGTCTGTATCGACTGCGTGCGTTAAAGCGTCAGACCGACCGTGTCTGGGAAAATATTGATTGCTTATTGACACCCACTGCGGGCACTATTTATACCATTCAGTCCATGCTGAAAGACCCCATAAATCTGAATACAAATCTTGGATATTACACCAATTTCATGAATCTCCTGGGCTATGCAGCCGTTGCTGTGCCCGCTGGATTTCAGAATAATGGTTTGCCTTTTGGCGTAACGCTGGCCGCACCGGCACATCAGGATCAGCCACTCCTGCATCTTGCCAATCGTATACAGCAAGTATATGCGTTACCGTTAGGCGCTACGGGTGCTATAGATACTGCTCCGTTGAAGAATAAAGCGTCTTCAGAAACAGTTCAATCTGATCGGGTGCGGTTAGCCGTTTGCGGCGCGCATATGTCCGGTTTACCGCTCAATGAACAGCTGACTGCCCGCAAAGGAAAGTTATTGGCATGCACCAAAACATCGTCGGATTATCAATTGTTTGCTCTTCAGGAAGACCCGCCTCGCCGCCCTGGCATGGTGCGTGTCAAAGAGAATGAGCAAGGATTTACCATTGATGTTGAAGTCTGGGAGCTGTCCATACTTGAATTAGGTAGTTTTGTAGCTGGCATCCCAAAGCCGCTTGGAATAGGCACAATTACTCTGGCGAGCGGTGAAACGATACTTGGTTTTCTGTGTGAGCATTATGCTATAGCCCAAGCAACAGATATTAGTCAATTTGGCGGATGGCGTGAGTACTTGAAACATTTAAACAGATAGTCAGCCAATATATTGGAGATGGTTGTTAAATATAAAATCTGAGGGAGAAATAAATGGCAACTATAAATCAATCGCCAGCTAAAACGCTAGACATAAAGTTAAAGAAATCGTCCGATATCAATGAACAGGAAATAAGCTGGAGCATCCCACAGATCCGACTATTATTAGATTTGCCATTTAATGATTTAATTCATCGTGCGCAGCTAGTTCATCGCCAGCATCATGATGCCAACGCGGTGCAATTATCTACGTTAATTTCGGTAAAAACAGGTGGTTGCCCTGAAGATTGCGGTTATTGTCCGCAAGCAGCGCGCTACCATACTGGCGTTGAGAACCAGGGCATGCTGTCATTAGATGAAATCGTTTCTGCAGCTACAGCCGCTAAGTCACAAGGTGCATCGCGATTCTGTATGGGCGCCGCGTGGCGCGGCCCCAAGCAACGGGATATCGTCAGAATGACGGAAATGGTGAGTGCAGTGAAAGCCTTAGGATTGGAAACTTGTGCTACGCTAGGGATGCTGAAGCCCGGACAAGCTACACAATTGAGTGAAGCAGGCTTGGATTATTATAATCACAATCTTGATACCGCACCCGAAATATACGATGAGATTATTACCACGCGGAATTATCAGGATCGTCTGAATACTTTACAGGAGGTGCGCGATGCGGGAATTAATGTATGCTGCGGCGGTATTGTGGGTATGGGTGAAACACGTCAATCTCGTGCTGGTTTGATTGCGCAGTTAGCAAACCTGAAACCCTATCCCGAATCCGTTCCAATCAACCACCTGGTACAAGTGGAAGGCACGCCCTTGTACGGAACAGCAGTTCTTGACTCATTTGAATTTATACGCACCATTGCAGCAGCAAGAATTACCATGCCTAATGCAATGGTACGCTTATCCGCAGGTAGACAAGAAATGTCAGAAGCGATACAGGCGCTGTGCTTTCTGGCTGGGGCTAATTCAATTTTTTATGGTGACAAGCTACTCACGACTGGTAACCCTGAAGTAAACAGTGATCAGACTTTATTCAAAAAACTGGGACTGACATCGCGATAACAATATTTCAAAGAGTAACGATGATAATTAATCAGAAAATGCTTCAAATAGCTGTATGGATATAGACCATCAAATAACTAAAGGATGATCAAATATGGGCAATGATTTCAAATCAGTACAGTCAAAACCTTATCAATGGCCTCTTGATAATAAATTTAATGAGAAAAATACAGCTATTATTGTGATTGATATGCAGCGTGATTTTTTATCGGCCGACGGTTACTTTAGTAAGTTAGGTGAAGACATAAGTCATTTGCTTGTTGCTATAGAGCCTGCCAAGAAATTTCTTCATCACATTAGAAAACACAAGTTCCTTATTATTCATACGAGAGAAAGCCATAGACCCGAGCTTGCAGATCTTCAGGAGAATAAGCGTTTAAAATCTGAAAAAACGGGGTCGCCAGTTGGTATGCAAGGACCCCTTGGTAGACTTTTAGTCCGAGGAGAAAAAGGGTGTGATTTTTTTGATGGATTTGAACCATTAGCAGGTGAAATCACTGTTGATAAACCTGGCAACAGTGCTTTTTATGCAACGGATCTAGAACATATACTAAGGGTGAAGTGTATTAAAAACATTATCTTGCTTGGGGTCACAACGGATGTTTGTGTTTTATCAACCATGCGAGAAGCTAATGATAGAGGGTTTGATTGTTTGTTGTTAGAAGATTGTTGTGGAGCGGCCACTCAGAAACTTCATAATTCTGTACTTCGTACTCTAGAAAGAGAAAATGGTATTTTTGGTTGCTACTGCAAAAGTACAGATATTTATCTTTCATAAAGAACAATTAGAATTATTTAGGATTAGCAGATGGATTTGACTTTGGGTCGCCAGAATATCTAGCACCATTAGACTTCACATTTACCCCGCATACTTGTTTCCGGTCAAGAAAGCGCATTAATTACTCCGATCCCGTCGATCAAAATCTCATGAAATCCTAATCGCAGCTTTACATGCTGGACTCCATATTTGACAGCACACGACAGAATTGAAGCTTTAAGGTTTGATACCTGTAACGATACTGTAGTAGCCAAAGGCTGGATGAATCTGAATATCAACAAAACCGGAATTTTTTAACATTTCTGTCAATTCCTGACCTGAATACTGTTTTCCTTCTGTCCAGCCCATTCTGATCATACTGAAAGCGGCCGCTGCAAAAGCGCCTGTTTTTTCATCATTATAAAGCACTTCATTGATTATAATACGCCCTCCTGGCTCTAGACTGAAGAAGCTTTTGTCAGTCAAAAAACTACACTTTTCTGGCGTCCAATCGTGAAATGTATGCGAGAAGAAATGAAGATCGGCAGATGGCCAGTGGTCATTCCAGATATCGGCCGCATGTGTTTTAACTCGTTCTTGAACCCCATATTGCACAATATATTCTTGAGCTATTTCACATGCCTGGGGAAAATCAACAATTATCGCTTGCAGGTTGGGTGCCTTTAATGTGGCTCCAATCGAATGTGCTCCTGAGCTTCCTCCAATATCGAGCATCAATTGATGCTGCGATAAATCCAGGAGTTTTGGCCATACGAGTGAAGAAGGCTGACTGATACTGTGCATACCATGAGTGAATTGATGTAGTAATTCGATTTGCTCTTCGGGAGAATTAAATAGATCTTTCCCGCCACGAACTTGTGCGGTATTTGTAGTGATTGCTGTTTCAAGGCTTTGGAAGGAACAAACTTGATAATTTTCAATCATCAGGTCCCAAAAATAGCCAAAATAATTAGGGCTTGTTTCAAGCAGATAATCCTCAGAAAGCGGTGTAAGCGCGTAGTGTTTATCTTGCAACGTTAGAAATCCCAAAGAGGTGGCGACGGTTAAAATTGCCTCGGCGGGGCGTTCTTCGATTTTTAATGCATCACAAATATCTGATAGTGTGCGCGATCCGTCGGCAAGTAACGGAAAAACCTTTAATTTATGTGCCAGCAAAAGCGCCGGGTAGCCATAAACCGCAAATACCACATCCCACATCGGACGGTCGTCTACCCGTGGTTCTTGCATGTTCAAAAGAAAGTCTTGAGCCATCTCATCCCCTTTACGATAACTAATTGGTGTCGCGAAATTGTTATAAATATTAAATAAAACATGTAATGAGTTCCTGCCGGATGCTGGAATCCTATCATCTGATTTAGAATGATTTTTGGTTGGGAGGTGTTTCCACGGCGACATTTGTTTCAATTAATCGTTTGATATTTTGCACAGTGTTGCGGGCGCCATCCTTTACCGCAATACGGACTACTCCCTCAAATGGTCGCATGATAGCCAGGAGTTCAAGTAGTTCGAAAGAGAAAGTCAGTTTGACTGATTTTCCAAGTGTGATTTCATCTAGCTCGTATGTACAGCGGAAAGGATTATCAATCCCGGTAAAAGTTAGACGTGTATCAGAATTATAAGTGGAAATTTTAAATTTGGATTCTGAACGACGCCCTTGATCGACACGTACCTGTCGTCCTATGGTGCCCTGTTTGACAGGTCCAAGCGTGATTTGTTCAAGTTCCTTAACCTCTGGCGACCATTTAGGATAATTCTGGAACAGTTCTTCTCCAACATACTTAAATAACTCTGTGGATGAACACTCAATGATAGCGCTTGCGCTACCTATTACAGGTTCGGTAGAGCCTAAATTGAACATATTGCATCGCCCTTTTTAATGTGAAAGCGTCCAATCCAGTTTTTTCTTCAGTTTCTCGGAAGGATGGTCAGATAAAAATCTTAACACATCCATCTATCAACCGAAAATAAAATTCAAATGACTGATTTTATACTATTGGCGTATCTGAATAGGAATATGAAAACGTTGCATTGGGAGATCAGATTTTCAAAGTTTGTGAGTAAGTACAAGATTGATTGGGAATGTTTCGATCAGCTCCAGCAGGGGCATGGGTTTTCCTGCGAAGCAGCCCTGGATGATGTCGCGGCCGAATTTTTAACTCATTACAGATGAGGCTGTTGTAAGCGATAAAATAAGCAGGACAGCAATGGGTCTGAACCTATCGGTTATATGAGTTAGAAGCCGGCTTATTCGATTATCGTAATTCGCTGATCAATGAAATTTTCCCAACAAAGCGTGGTAAATTTACTTCTTTACAAATTATACGACCGGTCATATAATATTCGTTTATGTGCTGTACTTCTGTTGCTCAAATTATTGAGGAGATACATTATGATTAATGAAAAAACTTACGTCGGTAGCTGTTTTTGTGGCGCGGTACAACTCACTGTCATCGGTGAACCAGTTGTGATGGGCTATTGTCATTGCGAATCATGCCGGAAGTGGTCAGCAGGTCCTGTCAATGCATTTACCTTATGGAAGCCCGAAGCCGTAAAGGTCACTCGCGGCGCTGATAACATCGGCACTTACAATAAGACACCAAATAGCTATCGAAAATGGTGTAAAACCTGCGGCGGTCATCTTTTTACCGAGCATCCTGGTATGGCTCTTACAGATGTGTATGCAGCGACTATCCCACAATTTCCCTATCAAGCTAGTGTTCATGTGAACTATCAAGAGACGGTGTTACATATCAATGACGGACTGCCGAAGATAAAAGACGTTCCGAAAGAAATGGGTGGTTCTGGCATCAGCGTAGCGGAATAACAAAGAAATCTTAAAGTTTCGTTGTTAAAAATAAATAGATGAATTTATTAATATGTGCTTGCTTCAATCTTGTTGTACAAGGCAACTTGAACTTGACATGAGGAAAGTGTTTGCCTAGTTTGAAATGGACGTGAATCCCTATAGAGGGGTGATGTGACGCTAGATACTGGCCATCCAGTCAATTATTTAATAATTTTTAGAGGGGTAGTAAATAATGAAAGTAACGTATAACGCCGAAACCTGCATTCATGCAGGAAATTGCGTCAATAATCTTCCTGCCGTGTTCAAGATCGTTAATGAACAGTTTATTATTGATCAGGAAGGCGCAAGTGAGACTGAGATCCGTCAGACAGTTGTTGCCTGTCCATCTGGCGCGCTGCAGATTGCTGATAATGATATCTCCAAAATAATTTAAGCAGGAATCGATGGAGTCACCCATTAGCCTAGTTTTGTCAAAAGTGTATGCTGTCAAACAGCAGAAATTTAACTTTTACCCACCTTATTATGTGCATCGAACTCGTTTCGTTATATGCAATCAACGAGGTCAGAGTCATTGATCATATGTCCCGAAGACCCATCATTTGCCAATCTATAGCCTCGGCTTTTTTGTGCCCGTCCATTTTGTTCCTTAAGCTTTAGCCATCTGTGAATACTCCACCGGCTTGTAGCCGGTGGAGTATTCACATTGTAGTTATATCGAAACAAAGTCATTTGAATGAAACAGGTTTTTGTTTTTGTAATTGTTGTGTTTTTAGACGATGATAGTAATATTCGGTTTTATTGCGTATTCCTCAACGTATTCAATGTTTATTTACGGTAAAATCACGGCTATAAAAAATAGTACGCCTGTAACCGTGAGAGAATCCAATTTGACTTCTTCGACTTCTGAAAGCCCTAATTCAGCCCAATTGTCCTATCGTGATGCTGGTGTCGACATTGACGCCGGGGATCGCCTGATTCAAAATATAAAACCACATGCTAAGCGAACGATGCGTCCAGAGGTGCTGACGGGGATTGGTGGTTTTGGTGCATTATTTGAGATTTCCAAGAAATACCAAAATCCAGTCTTAGTTTCGGGTACCGATGGTGTGGGGACTAAGCTTAAGCTGGCATTTCAGCTAAACAAGCATGACAGCATCGGTATCGATTTGGTAGCGATGAGCGTTAATGATATTTTGGTACTGGGGGCTGAGCCTTTATTCTTCCTGGACTATTTCGCCTGTGGTCAATTAAATGTCGATACGGCGACGGCCGTTGTTAGTGGTATTGCTGCTGGGTGTGAACAAGCGGGCTGTGCCTTGATTGGCGGTGAAACGGCTGAAATGCCGGGTATGTATCCATCTGGTGAGTATGATCTTGCAGGTTTTGCGGTGGGTGCTGTGGAGAAAAACCAAATTATTGACGGTTCCTCGGTACAAGCAGGTGATGTGGTTATTGGTCTGGCGTCCAGTGGCGCACACTCTAATGGTTATTCGTTGATACGCAAAATTATTGACAGTAAACAAATTGACCTCGCGTCGGATTTTCATGGTAAACCTCTCGGCGAAGTTATTTTGACGCCCACGCGTATTTATGCAAAACCACTACTCGCGTTGATGAGACAATTACCGGTTAAAGGATTGGCGCATATTACAGGCGGTGGTTTGGTTGAGAATTTGCCGCGTATATTGCCGAATTCAGTGATGGCTGTTTTGCAAAAAGAGGCATGGGACATACCACCTTTATTTAGCTGGTTGCAACAACAGGGTAATGTGCCGGACGATGAAATGTACCGTGTGTTTAATTGCGGTATTGGTATGACGCTCATCGTGGCACCGGAGCATGCGAATGAAGCCATAAAACTGCTCAATGATTTGGATGAAACAGCTTTTCAAATGGGGCAAGTAAGGTCTCGCAGTGGCGATGAATCGCCAACAGTTATTGTGTGATTCGCGTTCATTAATGAAGTCTCTTGTCATTTTAATATCGGGTCGCGGCAGTAATATGAAGGCGTTGCTGGACGCCAAACTGCCGACAGAAAATATCACTGTTATCAGTAACAACCCAAAAGCTGCTGGGCTTGCGGTTGCTGAGGAGCGAGGTGTCCAAACGCTAGTAGTAAATCACCGGAATTATTCTGATCGTGTTTCATTTGATACGGCATTGGCTGAAAAGATTGATGGCTATCAGCCTGATTTGATAGTGTTAGCGGGTTTTATGCGTATCCTTAGTGATAGGTTTGTAAATCGTTATCAGAATCGGTTGATTAATATTCATCCGTCGCTATTGCCGTCTTTCCCAGGGTTGAAGACTCATGCCAGTGCATTACATGAAGGAGTGAAGATACACGGTTGTACCGTGCATTTTGTGACGCCAAAAGTTGATTATGGCCCTATTATTTTACAGGCGGCTGTACCTATATTGCCAGACGATACCGAACAAATACTTGCCGCTCGCGTATTGCAACAAGAACATTATGTTTATCCGCAAGCCGTGCGTTGGTTCCTTGAGGGACGCCTAAAAAATATAGAAAATCGCGTGGAAATATGTGAAACGACCACGCGCAATACCGTTTTATACTCGCCAGGATTGCCGGAATGAAATTTTTCGTAGTTTTTCTTTTATTATGGGGATTAAGTTTTTCAATTTTTGCAGTAAATTTACCGACTCGCATTGATATCAGTTTTGAAGTTAAAACAGGTGTGGGACACGGAGAGTTACATGAAACGCTGAGAATCAAGAAGGAAAATGATGTATTAATTTACCATATCACCAGTGAAGCCCGTGCAAGCGGCGTATTTAAGCTCGTTAGACCAGGTAGCATTGTGCGAGATAGTCGGGGCATCATTACGCAACAGGGGTTGGAGCCCAGTCGTTTTTCTGATCAGCGTGGTAAGAAAATACCCAGCATTGCTATTTTTGACTGGGAAAATGATTTTCTGCTTATACAGCATAAAAACCAGGAAAAAAAAGAAGCCTTGCCTACTGGCACATTGGATCGTTTAAGTTTACTTTACAATTATTTTTTTATCCCGTTAGACGGGAAATTTGTCGATCTGCATGTAACTGATGGGCGCTATCTTCAACGGGTGCGCTATAGCATAGAGAAAGAAATATTGGAGACACCGATTGGAGAACTCGAAACAATCGTGCTAACAAAACAACTTGAAGAAAATGACAAGATGAAACGAAAAATTTGGTTTGCAACTAACCACCATATGCTCCCTGTACGCATTGTTTCCACAGAAAAAGATGGTTTGGAGCTAGAGAAAATAGTGACTAGTATTAACTTAAGTTATTCCAACGATAAATAGCAAACTGCAGCAACTAGCCGTCACACGCTACATTTTAGGAAAGAAATGCAACTTATCTCAGCTCAATTAACAGCAGCAACCGTAGCCATTCGCAGTGTGCTCAACATGGAGTATCCTGCTGATGCGGTTTTACGACGTTTTTTTCGTGAGAACCCTTTATTGGGAGCAAATGATCGAGCATTTGTTGCGGAAACCGTTTTTGGTGTTTTGCGGCATAAATATTATCTTGAATGCTTGATGGATTTGGTGACGCCGCGTGCGCTTTTATTGGCGTATTTGGCGAAATTTCAGGGGATGAATTTACGTGAACTAACGCCACATGCGAGCGAATCTGAAGTTAAATGGCTGACTGCGATTAAGTCCATAGCCGTGGATAAGCAGCCGTTGGCAGTGCAGGCAGAATTTCCAGCTTGGCTGGTGGAAAAATTGCAGGCATTTATGCCCGATGCAGATATTCTTGACTTGGGGCGCTCGCTACAACAACCCGCATCACTTGATTTACGCGTCAATACCATTCACGCCAAGCGCGATAACGTGTTGGAGGCGCTCAAACAAGACGGGTTTGAGGCCGAAGCCACGCCCTATTCGCCGGTGGGAATTCGTATTACTGGAAAACCTGCAATCAATCGCCATTCACTATTTCTTAGTGGTCATATTGAAGTGCAAGATGAAGGTAGCCAGATATTGGGTTATTTATTGGCGCCTAAGCGTGGCGACATGGTGGTCGATTTTTGTGCTGGTGCGGGCGGTAAAACCTTGCTACTTGGTGCCCTGATGAACTCCAAAGGGCGTCTTTATGCGCTAGACACTTCGGAGAAACGACTGAACAACTTAAAACCCCGCTTGAAGCGTTCGGGTTTATCTAATTTGCATGCGCAACGAATTTCTAATGAGAACGATCTGAAAGTGAAGCGTTTGGCAGGGAAAATTGACCGTGTATTAGTCGATGTTCCATGCAGTGGCCTAGGAACCCTACGCCGCAACCCCGATTTAAAATGGCGGCAATCACCCGAAGGTGTGCAAGAGTTAAAACAAAAACAAGCTGCTATCTTGGCTGCCTCAGCAAACTTGCTTAAATCAGGTGGTAGATTAGTCTACGCAACCTGCAGTTTCTTGCCAGAAGAAAACCAGGAAATTATCGAGCAGTTTCTTGTCACGCACCCAAAATTTAGCTTGTTAAATTGCGCAGAATTATTGGCACAACAGAAGATCTCGCTCGAAACTGGCGAATTCTTGCAGTTGTCACCAAAGTCACACGGTACAGACGGTTTTTTTGCAGCTGCATTAACAATTAAAAAAGACGAACCGTCGAAATTGAAACCAGAGAAAGAACCGATCAAAGCGGAAGAGAAAGAACTCGTTGAGACAAAAGCGCATGTGCCTGCTAAAGCGACAATAAGAAAAACGACCAAAACGGCAAAAAAAGAACCGCCCAAAGCGGAAAAGGAAAAAATCGTTAAAGTTGTGAAGAAAAAACCGGCTAAGACGAAAAATAAAGAGGCGTAGGGGTTGGGAGAGGGTAATCATCAATATCGTCATTTAGTGCTGCGTAAGAGGTGTAGCTCATTTAAAATTTTGAGGTCGTTTTTATAGAATAGATGAATAAACGGTTACTTTCCCGCGCTACTATGATTTTATGTTTTAATTCGGTAAATTATATTGCCAGTCCGAATATAAACAGGTATGGCGGAGGGCATTCTATGAATATAGGGCGACATGAAATTGACGAGCGCACTAAACTAACGGCAAACAATAAACTTGAATTACTACTGTGTTCAGATTGGGTGAGGCCGTCATCGCTCACTGGTGGCGCTAATGAAGATTATGTTAAATCAGTGGGCGCTGATACTTACAACGCCATGTTTGCTGATGCCAAGTACTACCGATTACCACACTGAACTAAGCCGGACCACGTCGCAAAATTGCCTGTTGTTCTTAAACTTCGTAGTATTTCCTGTGGTTGACACAATACACTTGCCGTGATCGGATCTATGCCGAGAATGGCTTCCAACCTTTGATTTGTTCTTGTGCCGCAGTTTTATCTGTAATTCCAGCCCTTCCACCTGAAGACTCGATACTTTAAGGAAGTATTTACAATTAATACACTTTGACTGCTAATTGCAGTAATTTTGAGCTGATGTCTAATCCTGAGCTGCGCGCAGCGCCTAAATTAATTTCAAAAACAATTTTTTCATTTACTACGTTCATATTAATTGTCACGCTTTGAGGTGTTGCATCTGGGTCATCAGCAAGTGTGAGGATAGGTTTGTTTTGAAGATTTTTTAAAATACTTGGTAAATTGTTTGTAACGGATTTAGAAAAGAAAATCGCCTGACAATCTTTCAATTCTTCTGGGTTATAAATATGTTTCACCTTGATATGGTGATTATTAACAGGCTTACTTTGTAATTTATTAATTTCATCGCCAAAATAATTTTCTCCATATAGACAAAGATTTATAGTTTTATTAGCATTGTCAGGCCATTGTGTAAATGCAATAAAGTTATAAATAAAAGCTGCCTTTACTTGATATTCTATTTGACTATTGGCAATGGCTATTGATTGTGAAGCCAGCATGATAAAACTTAAACATAAAGCCAATAAAAGGTTAAATATACTTCGTTTCACGAAAGTATCTGGTAACCTTAATAGACAGATATGTTCGTCTATCCTCATTAGAATTGCCACCGTGCCCCAACATAAATCCCTCGCGGTATAAGCGCTGGGGTTGTAGGAATAATATCGGACACAAATTCCCGGTGACTTTTACTGAATAAATTCTGGCCTACGATAAATAATTCAACATTTTTGACTGGCTTATAGGCCACTTTCGCATCCATCGTGACATAGTCTGGAATATTATAAAGTGCAACTTTGCTGGTATAACGCAGCCAAAGATTAAGCTGCAGTTTTTCTGAAATATCGTAGTTTGAACGAAGTGAAAATTGGTGTTGCGGGCTATGCTTATCAGGATCACCTCTTGCCGGATCAAGATTCTTAAACTGTTCATTCGAGGAAATGTGCATTTTAAGATAGCTGTAGTTACCTTGCAGGTGCCATCTATCTAGGGGCTTCCAATCGGCTGACACTTCAAACCCATAAGTTAAAGCAGATGCTTTGT
>JAJFJG010000106.1 GCA_021774265.1 Nitrosomonas sp. | reverse complement strand
GATTGTCCAACCGAACCTCAGGATTGGGACAATGATAATGGCACATCAGACAATAACACCAATGACTCTTCATACAATAGTACGCTGACTGCGCTTGACGATGTGATTGATTGTGATAGCACCCAAGAAAAAGATATTCGGGCGGTTGCATGGAATATCGTCGACGACTGGAATGCATTTCAAAATAAATTGGAAAACGATACAGGTATCAATGTAGGCAATTGTTTAGAAAATCGATTTACAAAAAATGGCAAAGTGAAATGCATGAATGAAACAAATTGTGATAAGGATGGTAATTGCCTATTAGGTAAAGCGTCACCTTTCAACCAAAAAATTAAGATATTTGACACTTTTATGGGCAATATCGCATCCATGCCGCAGGCTGATCGACGTGCATGCTATGCAGCGTTGCTAACGCACGAGTTTAGCCACTCTTGTGATAAATTTGGTGATGGAGTAAATAGTGCACCAGAACTTAGGGAAGATGCCGCTTTCAATTATTGGAAAGATCGTTTTCCGGTTACTTCGAGTCTTGACCCTAATAACGATTGCGGCTTAGATTAAGCATCTAAAGTTTAGGGAGAATCGCCTATTTAGGCTGTGCAAGCTGAGAGTTAGGGGGGCGCATACTCATCTTTCGATAATTGACTGTGTGTCTCCAGAATTCGTTAATTCGTGATAAGTTAGAGCCCGTCAGTTTTGCGCGCTAACCAAATGATAGAGGCGATGCGCCTGGACAGAAACATTTCCCACAATATCGTGCAAGCTCTTTCGCCCTACTAGTTGTGCCATGGCCAAAGTTACAAATTGCGACCATCTGGATGCAGCACGGAAAGCTCGACCTGAATGATATTGTTTCCTCAGCGCCTCAAATTTATGTCCGGAATAAGTTCTCGTATTTGTGAGAAAGCCATACTACAATGCGCCATGGCCTGATTCCCTTATTTGGCTCAACAAATCATGCGTGAACTTATTGTCAGTGACGGCTGAATCAGACCGCCTCGCTTTGAAGTTAACGGAACAACATTGATAGGAAATATATGATTAAAAAGATTCTGATTAAAATTAATTTGAGTTTATTATTATTCTTAGTATTTCTTTCTAGTACCTATGCGGAAGATACTAAAAGTGAATGGAAAATATATAGACCAGATAACCACAGAGATAAACAACAAGAATCGATCACTAGTGGTGCATGTGTAATCGACTCTGGGGTTTTTCCTGTTGGGTTTAACGCATACGTTGTACCTGAAGGAAATCATCCATCTTATCCACCTTTCTGTTCACCTGTACCAGCAGGCTTACTAAATATAATAATCGACCTATTCTCATTTAAGCTACGCGAACAACCAATTGCAATTAAAGTAGTAAAAATAGAACAAAATGAAGAGCAAGAAGCATTATCTATACCGTCGACTACATATAGTAATGGCAGCATTCCCATTACGATCTCATTAGATCCACGCAGTAAATATAATATTTTATTATTAGAGGGTAATCCAGATAACGATATTGGCACACCTCTTGTTACAATTCCACTAGAAACACGTAGAAAAGGAGACTATATCCACACTGGAGCGACAGGCTCTATGTTTGGGTTTTTATTTATAATATTTGGAATTGTTGGATCAATGGCTTTAGTTTATAAATATTTATTTAATGACACTAAGGTTATTAAAGCTAAGAAATAAACAAGCCGAGTTCTGGGAACATATAAATAAATTTGCTCCACGCACCCTGCACCTATCCCCGCGGCAAGACCACGAGGCAAGTTTAATCCAACAATATCAAATTCATTATATGCGCTATCTATCCAAACACTCAAAATAAATCGCCGCATCCGGCGACGTTTGGTTCCGTTGCGCTTGCCAAATCATTTCTGCCAAACATTCCATCATTTGGTGCGCGGCATCATGTTCATTATCTGTCTTAGCAAGTAAACGTTCATACCGCTCACAGATTCCCACAGGCTGATTAATAGAAAGCTGTTCTTTGATTGCCATGTGCATACTCATGTGTAGAAAAGGGTTGGTGTCGCCCATTTCCGGCAGATAATCTTTATCAAGGTATTGATCCGCGTCATCCAATATATTGTGATATTCCGGGTGAAGCAAAATCACTTCCAGCGCAATATCTTCCATGCCGGAGAGAATTTCACGTTGACGGTATTTTTGCCAAGTATCAAAAAATAATTGGCGCGCTTGGTCTCGGGATGGCTTATACATAAGAACACCTATAAAACATTAGTTTTCTCTTTATACTCACATAAATCATTGATGATGCAAGTCGCACATTTTGGTTTTCTAGCGATGCATTGATAACGCCCATGAAGAATTAACCAATGGTGCGCATCAAGCCGAAACTCTTTAGGGATAACTTTCAAAAGTTTTAGTTCAACTTCCATGACATTCTTTCCTGTTGCTATGCGTGTACGATTGGATATACGAAAAATATGCGTATCAACTGCCATGGTCGGCTCACCAAATGCGGTATTCAAAATGACATTCGCCGTTTTACGTCCCACACCTGGCAGCTTTTCTAGCTCCTCTCGCGTCCGTGGCACTTCACTGCCGTGATTTTGAATGAGTATTTGGCAGGTTGCGATAATATTTTTGGCTTTAGTTTTAAATAAGCCAATGGTTTTAATGAAGTCGCGCAAACCGTCTTCACCTAAGGCTGCAATGGCTTCGGGCGTATTTGCCTGTGGAAATAGCTTTCTGGTGGCGATGTTTACACCTTTGTCCGTTGCCTGTGCCGATAATGTAACTGCCACCAACAACTCAAAAGGCGAGTTATATTCTAATTCTGTAGTCGGATGCGGGTTTGCGGCTCGTAAACGAGAAAAAATCTCATAGCGTTTACTTGCGTTCATGGGTTGGGTTGATTTCTTTTCTCAGTTGCTTGCACCTTTGCTACCGCTGCACGCTTCAATGCTGCTTGAATGGTAGCCTTCTTACGCGCCTCATCGGACACAATTGCTTGCGCAACCTGCTTAGTGTCGGCTTTCTTGTTAAATCGCGCAGCTTGTTCACGCTTATCTCGGTCAAGCCGGTGCAATCGAACTTGATGACGCTCACGTGCAACATTTGCCGCATTTAATTTAACGCCGTCTCCGGCTCCCGCTTGTGCCGGCACCATCTGAATACAATCCATCGGACACGGCGCAACACATAATTCACAACCGGTACATTCCGCTGTAATCACGGTGTGCATTTGCTTAGCAGCACCCGCAATGGCATCAACAGGACACGCCCTAATACAGAAAGTACACCCAATACAAAGCTTCTCATCAATCAACGCGACAGCCTTTGGCTTTGGCACGCCATATGAGGAATCCAATGGTTTAGCTTCAACACCCAATAACGCAGCCAATTGACGAACACCCACCTCATCACCCGGTGGACATTGATTAATTTCCGCATCTCCTTGAGCAATCGCCGTCGCGTAAGACTTACAATCCGGGAAACCACACTGCGTACATTGCGTTTGCGGCAAGATGGCATCAATACTTTCTATCAGCTTATCTTTCATTGTTCATCTGCACAAACCGCTTGCGCAATTTCTTGTACTAAATCAGGGCCTCGATAAATCATCCCCGTGTAAATCTGTACCAAGCTCGCACCTGCACTCAATTTTTCCTTTGCATCAGCTGCCGACATAATGCCACCCACCCCGATAATAGGAATCACGCCTTGTAACACGGCGTGGAGCTGGCGAATGACTGCTGTGGATTTTTGGGCCAACGGCGCGCCACTCAACCCACCCGCTTCCTGTGATTCTGGTTGTTCTTCTACGCCCGCACGGGACAGTGTGGTATTGGTTGCAATAACACCATCAATTTTGTGTTTCATCAATAATGCTGCAATTTCCACAATTTGTTGAGACACCAAATCGGGCGCGATCTTCACCGCCAACGGTTTATATTTATCATACTGCTCAGTGAGTTTTTCCTGCTCACTTTTTAACGCACTCAACAAATGATCCAACGCTCCAGCATCTTGTAGTTGACGCAAATTCTTGGTATTGGGTGAAGAAATGTTGATCGTGATATAGCTCGCGTAACCGTACACCTTGCGTAAGCAAGTCAAATAATCGTCTGTCGCATTTTCGATTGGAGTATCAAAATTCTTACCAATATTGATACCGAGTATGCCTTGATAGTCTGATCGTTTAACATTCTCAATCAACTTATCTACACCGTGATTATTAAAGCCCAGTCGATTGATAATAGCATTGGCTTGTGGCAGTCGAAAAAGACGCGGCTGAGGGTTACCGGGTTGTGGGCGCGGCGTGACTGTGCCAATTTCAATAAAACCAAACCCCAAAGCAGCCAGCGTATCAAGATACGCTCCATTTTTATCTAACCCAGCTGCAAGGCCGACGGGATTCGGAAAATCAAGCCCCATCACTTCGCGCGATTCACAGGCAATCGGTCGGTTAGACAGCAGGCCCAGCTTTCTGGCCTTTTCAATCGCATAAAATGAAACACAGTGAGCTGTTTCGGGTGGCAGTTTGAAAAGCAACGGGCGTAAAAGGTTATAAAGCATTTGCTCCCTTAAGGTCAGTCAGCAATTTCATTACCCGGTCAACACGTTTGGACACTTCAATAATCTCCACTTGCACCTTCAAGCGATCCGGCCCAGAAAGCGAATATTCACGGCTACTTTGTATCAACTTAATGATGTTTGCCGGATCAATCGGCGGCTCTGGTGTAAATTGTATCTGAATACTATCCTCACTAGCATCAATACGTATAATGCCCATTGGTTTGGCGACAATGCGTAAACGATGACAGTCCAACAATGTCCGAGCTGGGTCTGGCAACAGACCAAAACGATCAATTAGTTCGCGGTGCATGTCATCCAACTGCTCATTATCAACACAATTGGCCATGCGTTTATATAACACTAGACGTTCATGTATATCGCTACAATAATCATCAGGCAACAAAGCTGGGTCATGCAGCTTAATCTCAGTAGCCACCCCTAATGGGTATTGCATGTCCGGTTCATGTCCATCTTTTAGCGACTTAATCGCAGAATCCAGCATATTACTATAGAGGCTAAAGCCGATTTCGTGCATCTCGCCACTTTGCGACTCACTCAATACCGCTCCTGCGCCACGAATCTCTAAATCATGCATGGCCAGATAAAACCCCGCGCCTAATTCTTCCATGGCTTGAATTGCTTCCAATCGTTTCTTAGCTTGTGAGCCTAATGCCTCTTCTTCAGGCGTGAGTAAATAAGCATAAGCTTGATGATGCGAGCGACCAACACGTCCGCGTAATTGATGCAATTGCGCTAAACCAAACTTATTCGCTTTATTGATGATGATGGTGTTAGCCGTCGGGATATCAATGCCAGTTTCAATAATGGTGGTACAAAGCAGAATATTGAAACGCTGTTGATAAAAGTCTTTCATCACATGTTCCAACTCACGTTCACGCATTTGTCCATGGGCAATATTCATTCGCGCTTCCGGCAACAACTTCGCCAATTTCTCACCCATTTGCTGGATGGTATTCACTTCATTATGCAGAAAATAAATTTGCCCGCCACGCTTTAATTCACGCAAACACGCTTCACGGATCGTGCCTTCTGAAAACCCACTCACAAATGTTTTAATCGCCAGCCGTCGTTGCGGTGCAGTGGCAATGATAGAGAAATCACGCAAGCCTTCTAAAGACATGGCCAATGTTCGCGGGATAGGAGTGGCGGTTAACGTCAATACATCCACTTCAGAACGCATGGCTTTCAGTTGTTCTTTCTGACGCACACCAAAGCGATGCTCTTCATCAATGATGACAAGTCCCAGGTTTTTAAATTTGACGCTTTTCTGAATCAGTTTATGGGTGCCAATGACAATATCAACACCACCCTTAGCCAACTCCGCCAACGATGCTGTTTGTTCCTTAGCTGAACGGAAACGTGACAATTCTGCGATTTTTACCGGCCATTGCTCAGCAATCAGACCAAAACGATCAGAAAAATTTTGAAAATGTTGCTCGGCTAATAGTGTCGTCGGCACCAACACCGCCACCTGTTTACCATCTGCAACAGCGATAAATGCTGCACGTAAGGCCACTTCGGTTTTACCAAAACCGACGTCACCACAGATTAAACGATCCATCGGCTTATCCGACGTTAAGTCTTCAATCACTGCTTTAATCGCTGCCGCTTGGTCCGGTGTTTCTTCAAAACCAAAGCCTTCGGCAAACGCATCGTAATCATGTTGATGAAGTTTAAATGTATAACCATGACGTGCTGCGCGTTGTGCGTAAAGATTAAGCAACTCCGCAGCTGTATCACGAACCTGTTGCATAGCTTTGCGTTTGGCTTTTTCCCACTGCCCACTACCCAGCTTATGCAACGGCGCGGTTTCAGGAGACGCGCCGCTATAACGCCCGATCAAGTGTAATTGCGCGACAGGAACATAAAGCTTGTCTCCACCATTGTATTCAAGCGACAAAAACTCACTCAGCTGACCTGATTCGCCCTCACCCAGGTTCATACTGATTAAACCTTGATAACGCCCAATACCATGTTGCTCATGCACAACTGGGTCGCCCGGTTTTATTTCTGATAGATCCCGTAGAATCGCATCACTTGATGTGGCTTTACGTGATTCCCGTTCACGCCGCCCGTGCAAATGCGTGGCATACAACTCAGCTTCAGTGACAAATGCAATACGCTCATCATCAAGAATGAAACCATTATGTAGCGGAGCAACACCTAACATAAATGCCTGTTTTTCATCCTGGAATTTCGTGTAATCAGCACAATTTTCAGGATGTAATTGATAGCGATTTAGATATTCCGAGATTAACTCTCGTCGCCCGACACTCTCAGCTAACAACATGACACGCCCACCCGATGATACAAATTCATCAACAAAGGCCGTGAATTTCTCCAGCGGATTATCCGCTTGACGATCAACCTGAATAGAAGGCAACACGGAGGTGGTTTTTATCTTTTCAGCTTTTGAATTCGGTGCGGTTGCATGAATTTCAACCCTTGCGTAGGGCTTTAATTCTCCAAAAAACAAATCACTAGTCAGGAATAACTCATGAGGTGGCAACGGCGGACGATCTTTGTCTCCGCGTAATAATTTATAACGGGACTGCGTGTCGCGCCAAAAATCATCAATGACTGGCTTAATATCCTGATGCAGACACAACAAAGCATCTTCAGGTAAAAAATCAAATAACGTTGCCGTTTCATCGAAAAACAAAGGCAAGTAGTATTCTATCCCTGCGGGTGCGACGCCTTTACTAACATCTTTGTAAATCCGACTTTTTGAAGGATCGCCTTCAAACTGTTCACGAAAATTTCCTCGAAAGCAGGCGCGGCCATCGTTATCCAGCGGAAACTCACGAGCAGGTAGCAAACGTATCTCACCAACAGGAAAAATACTGCGCTGTGTGTCGGCATCAAAAGTGCGAATTGTATCGATTTCGTCATCCAACAAATCAATGCGATAAGGCAGTGGATTACCCATTGGAAACAAATCAATCAAACCACCACGAATACTGTATTCTCCCGGTGAAAGCACCTGTGTCACATGGGTATAACCGGCCAACGTCATTTGATCACGGAAATTCTGTAAATTAAGCGTATCTCCTTTCTTCACAAAAAAGGTATGCGCTGCAAGATATTCACGCGGCAACATGCGATAAAGCGCTGTCGTCACGGGTACGATTAGAACATCACAACTGCCATTCATCACTTGGTAAAGCGTCGCCAAGCGCTCAGACACCAAGTCGTAATGCGGTGAAAACGTATCGTAAGGCAACGTTTCCCAATCCGGCAACAAATGAATTCTTAATTCGGGTGCAAAAAAAGTAATTTCTTCCAATAAACGTTGAGCGTCCAACGCATTGGCGGTAAGAATTGTAATGGGTTTAGCTTGTTTGCCTATTTGTGCAAGCACCAACGCATCGCTGGAGCCATTAAAATCCGCATAACGAAGAATATTGCCAGAGGCTGGTAAGGTAAGCTTTTGTTGCATGGTATGAAATTGGTCTTATGGCACTGTGAATGGCCAGGGAATCACCGATTGATTTTGTGCCAATTGATTAACAAACCAACCCGTGAGCCCTAATGAATAGTGCACTCCTTAAGACTCACAAAGCATAAACGATAAACAACGTTGCGACTTACTTTTTCATTTCTTTGACACAGTGACCGATCCACTGGCTAGTCAGTTTTTCTTGTACACTATTCTGACCCAAGCGTGTAGTCAAGCCACCAAAATCAACTTTATCTAGCGGTTGATCCTGGTCAAGACAAGAAAACACGTAAGTAATTTTCCCTGTTTCCGGATCTTTATGTGGCTGCAAGCACTGACCGCAAATTTCTTTCATCATGCATTGCATCGGAGAGTTAATTGAACCTATCGCAAAATGATTGGCTTTAAGATAAGGCTTAAGCTGATTATGGCGCGCCATACCCACAGCAGCCATCATACGATCAGAACCAATCACTATAATTCGGTCAACATCTGCTAACGATATGGACTGCTCTCCCAATTCATTATTTGCATAAGCGACCATCGCTTGCACGATATTGCCACTAAAAGTCATATCGCCCGTCCGAGAGGGCTCAAAACTTGGAGGTTCGTCACAACACCAAACCACGGTATCTGATGCAGCCTCAATCTCAGTCACTTTGTAACGATCAATGAGTTTCTTGTAACCCGCAAAATATAATACTTTTGATCCTTGAGCGCGTGCAGCTGCACCGATTGAGAACAACACGGCATTACCCAAACCACCACCGACTAACATCACAGTCTCGTTAGGTAAAATGACTGTTGGCGTACCCGTTGGCCCCATCAACACGACAGGGTCGCCAGGGTTTAGCAAAGCACATAAATCAGCAGAGCCACCCATTTCTAGCGCGATTAATGACACTAAGCCACGCTTTATGTCTACCGATGCGCCAGTCAATGCAATACCTTCCATCGCTAACCGCGTACCTGCCGCAACCGGTGCATGGGCCGCAAAATTCTGGAAACGATAAAATTGACCCGGCTTAAAATGCTCAGCAGCCATGGGTGAATGCACGACGACTTCAATGATATTCGGCGTGAGTCTTTCTACCATATGCACGGTTGAACGTAATTGTATGTTCATATCTGCAAAGAACTGCTGACTTGACATTGGTGACGCCGGCTCGACTCGGTTCAGCACTTTATTGACGATAGGAAAGCCCTGCTTCGCGCTAGACATCGCTTTCACTACATTGCCAGAATACGAGGGGTGTAAATCACCAAAGAAGCTGATGAATCGCCCATCCAGTGCATCTTGATAACGGCTCATTAATACCGACACGACCTCAGGCTTAGGGTTGGAGTAGGTTGGATCCACTGGATTACCGTCTTCATCACATGCGGTAAAATAGCGCCCATTGAGTTTGAACGTTTTCTCATCTTCTTTCGCAAGTACGGTATTTGGTTGGGTGCCGGCAGCCACGAGTAATGCACGTGCAGGCAATTCAACATCGCCTGTTTTTTGCCAATTCCCTTCTTCATCCAAGCTCTGCACCTTGAATTTGATAGACTTTGTATGTTCCCATTGATCAATATTCACGCTGACTGGTGTTAAACCTTCAGCGAACCAAATACCTTCTTCTAATGCCTTTTCAACTTCTTCGTGATTAAGCGAATAAGATGGGCTATCGACCAAACGTTTCCGATAAGCGAGTGTTGCGCCACCCCACGATTGCAGCAACCCTAGTACATTCGGTGCCCGGCCTTCTTGTTTTGCTGCTTTGCGTTCAGCACGTATCGCCCACGCATGACTGAGAAATTCTTCCGCAATTTCACACTCTTCTTCGCCCCATAAACTACGGACACTTTCTTCACTCTTTACTGCCACTAAAATTTCATAACGTTGCAAGAACTTTTCTACTTGAACAGGATAATAAGCGAGTGCTTCTGTAGCCGTATCAATCGCAGTCAATCCCCCACCAATCACCACAACTGGCAGACGTAATTGCATATTTGCTATCGAATCACTTTGCCCTGCACCCGTTAGTTGCAGTCCCATTAAAAAGTCAGATGCGGTGCGAACGCCACGCGCCAAACCGTTTGGCAAATCAAGCATGGTTGGGCGCCCTGCACCTGCAGCTAATGCCACATGATCAAACCCTAAGGCGAAGGCATCATCTGCTGTCAGTGTGCCACCAAAACGTACGCCACCGAATAATGCAAACTCTTCCCGGCGTTCCAACAATAAGCGGATTAGCTTGAGGTAATTTTTGTCCCAACGAACCGTAATGCCATATTCTGCAACACCACCAAAACCACCTGGCAGTCGCTTATCTAAGTCTTCCTTTAATTCACTCGCATCCTCAATTGCTTTAAATACAACCCGCTCACCTTGCTCGTTAACACCCGAAACCTCAGCCGGCAATGGCTCGATCTTAAGACCGTCAATTCCCATAACGGTATGACCTTCATTCATCAAGTGATGCGCCAAGGTATAGCCTGCTGGCCCCATGCCAACAACCAACACCTTGCGACCACTAGCTTCCTTGGGAACGGGGCGCTGTAAATTTAGCGGATTCCAACGTGTGAGTAAACTGTATATCTCAAATCCCCAAGGTAACTCCAACACATCTTTAAGCGTGCGTGTTTCAGCCTCAGGAATATTCACCGGATCCTGTTTTTGATAAATACAAGATTTCATGCAGTCATTACAAATACGATGACCCGTACCCGCACACATGGGGTTGTCCAACACAATCATGGCTAAACTACCTACAGCGACGCCTTGTGTCTTCAATTTATGAAACTCAGAAATGCGTTCTTCTAGCGGGCAACCCGTCAGCAATGCGCCCAATTCACTCTTTTTGAACGCTGGTTTTACTTCAGGATCCTTAGATTTTTGTATTAACCCTTTAGAACAGGAGTCTTTACCTTGCTCATGGCACCAAATACAATAATTTGCCTCGTCCAACGCACCCACTAAATCCGTACCCTTATCGGTCAGTGCAAAGCCTTCACGGTGACGCAAATGATCTAGTTTATGAACCGTGTACCCAGCTGAATCACTCGTATTCATTGATATCAAATGTGAGAAATCTAGTTTAGCCGGTGTTTTAAACAAAATACCATTTTGACTATGTGCTTGTCCTGCAGGCGTTCTCAATGCCCAAGCTGCATAATGCAATGCAAGCTTTAGTTCCGCTTCATGTTCTGCTTCATTGTCTAGCCATTGGGTTACTTTGGTCGCGAACAGTAACTCTGAGAAAGGCTCGCCAAACTCAGCGCTCAACTGCCGCTCTATTGCCAAACCATCAATTTCTTCCAACTCTGCAGGTTTTACCTTACTTTTTGCACGACGCTGTACAAATTGCCGTTTGCAAAAATAAAGGGGCGCCAATTCATGATGTTTTTCTGCCAGAGAACGTACCTCAGCTTCGATACCAAACAACTTGGCGATGAAATCTTCTGCCCACGGCGCAATTGCGATTAGCAAAGCTGACTCATCTTTTGCTTCAAGTTCACCGGGATTTGTCCGTGCATGACTCAAATTAGTGAATAATGTCGCATCTCCTGCTTGGAGAAAACCCAAAAATTCCTGATCAAGCTTTACTAAACCATCGCGGCAATATAGGTCGGCAATTGTCAAACCAAATCCAAAATGAGGAGCATCTGTAGCAACTGCGGATGTAACGTGGCACGTTGAATCTATCTTTGTCATATTAAATCGATTAATTTTTTGTAAATGTAACGAGTCAATTTAGCTGTCGAGGTGTGACAGCTAAATTGATTTTAAAACCTGCCGGAGTTTGTGTTGAGAACTACCGATTATTTTTCTTTCAGTGCGGAGATCATACCTGCAGCAACCGTATTATTACTTGATTCATCTATCAGAATAAAACTACCCGTCGCGTGGTTTCGCACATAGTCATCACATATCAGCGGTTGTTGCACTTTGAAATTAACTCGCGCAATATCATTCATTTTCAAGGTATCGACTGTTTCTTGCTCAAGTGTATTCACATCAATGCGGTAATCAATGCTGCTAACAATGGCTTTAACTACGCGCGTTGTATGCTTAATCAAATACTTACGCTGAGGATCAAGCGGTTGTTCTGACAACCAACACAACATAGCATCAAATTCTTTCGTAACCCGTGGCGCTTCTTCGGCTTTTACCAAAAGGTCTCCACGCGAAATGTCCAGATGGTCTTCAATCGTTAATGTCACAGATTGTGGCGCAGAGGCTTGCTCAATAGGGCCCTCATAAACCAACACTTCTTTAACGCGCGAAGTCAATCCAGAAGGTAACAAAGTTACAGCGTCACCGACTTGAATAGATCCCGACTCTATGCGTCCCATATAACCACGAAAATCGTGTAGCTCCTGTGTCATGGGACGACATACCCACTGCACTGGAAAACGAAAATCATCAAGATTTATGTCATGATCAATGACGACACCTTCCAACAAGCTCATCAATGTCACGCCTTTATACCAAGGCAAATTATCACCACGCTCTACAACCATATCGCCGTTAAGCGCCGACATTGGAATATATTCAACATTTTTTAAACCTAAGTCATTCGCAAATGCTGAGAATTCTTTGTGAATATCATCAAATACCGTTTGTGAATAATCCACCAAGTCCATTTTATTTACCGCAACGACAATATGTGGGATGCCAACCAAGCTCGCCAAATACGCATGTCGACGTGATTGCGTCAGCACACCTTTGCGAGCATCAATCAAAATAACCGCAAGATTAGCGGTAGATGCGCCAGTTACCATATTGCGGGTGTACTGCTCATGCCCAGGAGTATCCGCAATGATGAATTTACGTTTTGGAGTTGCGAAATAACGATAAGCAACATCAATGGTGATGCCTTGTTCTCGTTCTGCTTGTAAGCCGTCAGTAAGCAAGGATAAGTCAACACCAGTCATTCCCCGCTTTTGCGTGGTATTAGTAATGGCACTTAATTGATCCTCAAAAATAGATTTCGAGTCGTGTAATAAACGTCCGATTAGGGTACTTTTACCATCATCCACACTACCCGCAGTAATAAAACGTAATAACTCAGCTTGTTCTAAAGGAACACTCTCATTAACCGACATTTGAAAACCTTTTGAAAATTTATATCACCGCAAAAAATAAAACTTGGCAAAACTGATTGAATGCGGTGTCTTTTCACTCAGCAAAACTTTTGCAAAACACTTACTAACGTCCTAGAAATAACCTTCTTTTTTACGCAATTCCATGGAAGCATCCGACGTCTGGTCATCCATGCGTGTCGCTCCACGTTCAGTAATACGTGTCATCGCAGTTTCCGCAACAATTGCAGCGATATCCGCAGCATCTGATTCAACAGGACAAGTGCAGCTCATATCTCCCACGGTACGGAAACGTACCATGACCTCTTCAACTTTCTCTCCATCTTTTGGCTGCACTAAATGACAGACGGGTAATAAGCCTGCATTCCGTCGAATAACTTCACGCCTATGTGCAAAGTAGATATGCGGCACCTCTAGTTGTTCGCGCCCTATGTATTCCCAGACATCCAACTCGGTCCAATTGCTAATTGGGAATACACGGATATTCTCACCCGGATGTGTACGAGTATTATAGATATCCCATAACTCAGGGCGCTGATTTTTAGGGTCCCACTGACCAAATTCATCGCGAAACGAGAAAATTCGTTCTTTTGCCCGCGCTTTTTCTTCATCACGACGCGCACCGCCAATACAAGCATCAAACTTATGATCAGCAATAGCATCAAGCAAAGTAATTGACTGGAATGGATTACGGCTCTGATCCGCCGAACGCAATACCACGCGACCTTTTTTAATCGAATCTTCCATGCTACATACGATTAAACGTTCGCCAAGTTCTTTAGCTCGACGATCACGAAACTCAATTACTTCAGGAAAATTATGTTCTGTATCAATATGAACCAACGGAAATGGAAAGCGTCCGGGCCGGAAAGCTTTCTCCGCCAGACGCAGCATAACAATAGAGTCTTTGCCGCCAGAAAACAATAAAGCAGGATTAGCACACTCAGCCGCAACTTCCCGCA
This sequence comes from Nitrosomonas sp., assembly GCA_021774265.1. Taxonomy (GTDB): domain Bacteria; phylum Pseudomonadota; class Gammaproteobacteria; order Burkholderiales; family Nitrosomonadaceae; genus Nitrosomonas. The sequence continues at coordinate 6,858 of JAJFJG010000106.1, read as the reverse complement.
TGATATGAATGGCTTCACTTTCCAATACATCCAAATGGGTAAAAGGATGGTCGCTCATTTTATTTCTCTCAATTTGTAAAAATTCAAATAACACTACAGGAAATAGTGCGTGTTAAATTTTGGTTATTTAATCGTTATTCTCTGTGCTTTCTCTAGCTAACTATATTTATTTTATTGGAATAACCTTACCCACATGCAACCCGCATTCTTTATTCTCAGATGACTCCCACCACCAACGACCTGCACGAATATCTTCACCCGGTGTCACCGCACGTGTACATGGCGCACAACCAATGCTTGGGTAATAGTCATCATGCAGCTTATTATATGGCACTTCATTTTCCTTTATGTATTGCCATACATCTTCATGACGCCATTCCAACAATGGATTGAATTTTTGCATCCGATTATCCATATCGTAAGCAGAAAGCTTAAGACTAATCCGTGACACCGCCTGAACTTGGCGCATACCGGTAACCCATGCACGTTTACCATTCAAAGCACGGCGCAATGGTTCAACTTTGCGGATATGGCAACATCCTTTACGTAAATCAACGCTCTCATAAAACCCATTCACCCCGTTCTTTGCTATATATTCTTCAATTTGTTTCACGTTGGGAAAATAAATACGCAGCGGTGACTTGTAACGCGTACGAACCGCCTGCATTAAATTATAGGTTTCTTGTGGCAAACGCCCCGTATCAAGACTGAACATCTCTATATCAAAACCATATCTGTCAATAAGATCCATCAACACCATATCTTCTGCGCCCAGACTATTGGCAAAAGCAACGGGGGCATAATCATGCACAGCCTCTGTCAGCACAGCAACGACCTGTTCAACTTTTTGTTGTAGTTCGCTCATTTTGTGGCGACATTCTCCGTACGCTTTACACGACGAAATAAAGGCAATTTCTGATCCACTGAAATTTGATAAACTTCTGAAAAATCGAATAACCCTTTCAATGCATCCTGAATGCTGCGATCTGCACGCGGTGCAAACGCATCAAAACCAACCCGCTGCATATAAAACAATTGGTCACGTAACACATCACCAATTGCTCGCAACTCACCCGTGTAGCCAAGACGAGCGCGTAAATTATAAGCAATTGAATAGCCGCGACCATCTGAAAATTTTGGAAAATCTACAGCAATAATGTTAAATTTATCAATATCATCTTTCAATACTTCAGGACGCTCGTCACTGGCAATCCAAACACCTAAGTCGGCACGATCTTGCAGCTCGTCGCGTTGGGCAAACCAAACCTTGAGTGGCACAATCACTTTACCTGCAGCAATCGCAACAGCTTCTGGCTGCTCGTCCTCAGCCAACCGTAGAACCACCCATTCATCTTCAACTATCGCTTTATTCTTAATAATCATTTCTGCTAAAACCTCGGAGAATAAAAAGGAACAGAATATTGAGCTGGTTTAAACTCAATCTTATTATTTACTTCTTCTGGCTCCGCCTCAATTTCTGAGGCATACACATGTTCTTTAAACGGCTGAACACCAATGCGACGAACTGTATCGATAAAACGCTCAGCTTCAATACGTTCACGCAAATAAACCTGCAACAGTCTGTCAATCACTCCAGGCACCTGATTAAAGGTAAATGATGGACCAATAATTTTACCGATGGAGCTATGGTTACCTTTTGAACCACCCACTGCCACTTGATACCACTCATCATGATTTTTCTTTTCAACACCTGTGATACCAATATTGCCCACTGGATTATGCCCACAAGCATTCATACAGCCTGAGATATTAATCTCAATCTCGCCAATGTCGTGTTGAAAGTCAAGATTATCAAAACGCTCAGCAATTTTTTGTGCCAAAGGAATCGAGCGAACATTTGCCAAAGTGCAAAATTCTGCGCCAGGGCATGTGATCACATCAGTTAACAAACCGATATTAGGTGACGCCATACCATTTGCCGCAGCGATTTTCCATAGTGTGATTAAGTCAGATTGCTTAACATCCGCCAATACTAGATTTTGCTTATGCGTAATTCGTAATTCACCAAAACTAAAGCGGTCAGCCAAATCAGCCACCACATCCATCTGCTCAGCACTGACATCACCTGGCGCGATTTCTGTCTTTTTCAATGACAGTACAACAATGGCATAACCAGGAACACGGTGCGGCTTAACATTACGCCGCATCCAATTAGCAAACGCTAAGTTTTCAGCTTTAAATGAATCCAAATCAGCACTATTGGGTGTGAGCTTCTCATAATCTGGCTCAGTGAAGTAAGTCGACACTCGATCAAACTCTTCTGTTGTCAGCGTTCCTGAGCCATCTTTAATATCTTGCCATTCAGCTTCAACCTGTCGTGTAAATTCCTCGACACCCAATGCCTTCACCAGTATTTTGATCCGTGCTTTAAACTTGTTATCACGACGACCATATTGATTATAAACCCGCATAATAGCCTCAATATAAGTCATCATATGCTGCCACGGCAAAAACTCACATATCACTGGACCAATAATTGGCGTACGACCTAATCCACCACCAACTAATACACGAAAACCAATCTCACCTTGGTCATTTTTGATCACGGCCAACCCAACATCATGAATCTGTATCGCCGCACGATCCTCTTTTGCACCAGTAATTGCAATCTTGAATTTACGTGGCAGATAACCAAACTCAGGATGAAAAGTCGTCCAATGGCGTAAGATTTCAGCATAAGGTCGTGGGTCAATCTCTTCATCTGCGGCTACGCCTGCATATTCATCGGAAGTAATATTACGAATACAATTTCCAGACGTCTGATTGGCATGCATTTCAACTGAAGCCAAATCAGCCAAAATATCCGGCGTATCTTCCAATTTAATCCAGTTAAACTGGATATTTTGACGTGTTGTAAAATGACCATAGCCCCGATCATATTTACGTGCAATATGCGAGAGCATGCGTATTTGCTCTGATGAAAGCAACCCATACGGTACAGCAATACGCAACATGTACGCATGAACTTGCATATATAACCCGTTCTGCAACCGCAACGGCAGAAACTCTTCTTCGGTTAACTCATTAGATAAGCGACGACGCACCTGATCGCGATATTGTGCCACGCGCTCTTTAACTATTTGTTGGTCGTATTGATCGTAACGATACATATTCTAGCTCCTCAGATACCCGTTTCAGGTACCTTATTCAATAATGGCCTTATTTCAAGCAGTCTCCTGATAAGACACACTTGACTAACATCATTCTGACTTATTTCTCAGAATAGCTTTTAGATGGCGGTATCAATTGTGCGGCTTCTAGTGGAAATTTAGCACCATATTGCATTATATGCGCGACATCACTATCCTCATCGTGCCGCAGTGCAGCTCCAATGTATGCGTGATCCCCTTCAGTACCGATTACGATACCAATACGTCCACCGCACCCATTGAACCATGTCACCTGTTTTGGTTTATTATCTTTATTTGTACTCATATTTAATTAATTCTCACATCATACATCATGTAAACGAAAAGCTATTACTCGCCACACCTTCTGCCTAAATAGTAACAAAACAGCAAGTTTAGTAATAGTTTCTTTATCTTTTTATTTGTATTACAAAACAAGTTTAACGCCAATAGCAATTAAAATGGTCGATAGAATTGGCCTTAAAATACGATCTGGTATTTTCCCTCCAATATGGCTACCTAGGTATATTCCTGGCAATGAGCCCAATAGCAAACTACCCAGCAAACTATAATCAACTGTTCCAAGATAGGCATGTCCTGCACCTGCTATTAACGTCAGCGGCACAGCATGTGCAATATCACTTCCCACTAAAGTTACTGATGGCACGCGTGGATACAAAACAAGTAACATCACCATACCCAATGCACCTGCGCCCACCGATGTAATCGTCACTAACACACCCAATACCGCACCTGTTGCAATTGTTATTGATTTTATATGGCGATCCCGCCATTCTATCAAAAACCCCAGGTGTGACCGACCCATACGCGACAATCGCTTAAGAAATAACAGCGAAAACGCGGTCAGAATTAGCGCTATACCCAGCATGGTAGTAATTAAATCTGAAAATAGTTGACTCTCAACCCCCAGAATATTTAGACCAACTACCGTTAGTAGTGCAGCAGGCAAACTGCCCATAGCGAGCAATCCTACTAAACGCCAATTGACCGTTCCACGGCGACCATGTACCCATGCACCACCAGTCTTAGTCACTGAAGCGTACAACAGATCCGTGCCCACAGCAGTCGCAGGTGAAATACCATACATCAGGATCAACAATGGCGTCATTAAAGAACCGCCACCAACACCAGTAACACCAACAATAAACCCGACTATAAAGCCAGATATTGTATATCCCCACTCCATTTATTTTTATGCTTACCCTGTTTTTAGAAGGCCGAATAATAACAGCAGTTTTATATACCTCAAAATAATATTATGTTAGATTGTTATAATAAATAATTATATACAGTCATTTATTGTCATTATGAAATTACAACAATTGCGCTATTTATGTGAAATTGCTAACCAAGAATTGAATTTATCCAGAGCAGCGAAAAGTCTACATACATCTCAACCAGGAATCAGCAAGCAGATTCAGTTACTTGAAGAAGAATTAGGCGTCGATATTTTTATACGCAACGGTAAGCGAATCGTTAAAATCTCACCACCGGGAAAAACTATTCTAAAAATAGCCGAGAGAATCATTCAAGATACCGAGAACCTAAAACGAGTCAGTCAAGAATTCACACACCCGGCAGGCGGCACATTAACGATAGCCACCACACATACGCAAGCACGCTATGTTTTACCCGCGGTCATTAAACGCTTTACCATGCACTACCCTGACGTAAGATTAATCCTGCGTCAAGGCAGTCCCACTCAAATATCGACACTCGTCACATCAGGTGAAGCAGACATTGCCATTGCAACCGAGGCCATTGAGCATTTTCACGAACTAGTCATGCTGCCTTGCTATGAATGGAATCGCTGCATTATTGTTCCACCCACACACCCATTACTCAAATTAAAAGAACTCACTCTTGAAGCAATCGCACAACATCCAATCATTACCTATGATTTTGCTTTTACGGGCCGCTCAAAAACAAATCAAGCATTCGAATCCAAAGGACTAACACCTAATGTTGTCCTAACCGCGATAGACTCGGATGTAATCAAAACCTATGTAGAACTGGGGTTGGGTATCGGCATTTTAGCAAAGATGGCTTTTGATCCTAAACGCGACAAACACCTTAAGTCTATTGACGCAAGCCACTTATTTGAACCAAGCACTACCCGCATCGGCATCAGCCGCAATAGCTATCTACGCAGTTTTATTTTTGACTTCATCGAAATGTTTGCGCCACACCTTACTGAGGCCACGATTCGAGCCGCGCTGCAAGAACGTTTAGAACAACCAAAACCATAATGAAATAATGTTCATTCAAGGAATGGCAAATCTTGATATAAACAAATTTTAAGTCTAAAGTCTATTGTAATTTCAAAAATTTATAGCCACATGACACTATGATAAAGCGTTAATTTTTTAAATCACTAAAAAGGAACATAAATGAAATCATTTATTATCGCATCTTTAGCATTATTATTAATTGGAGTCATTGCGCTAGGTTCTGGTGCCTACAACATAGCTGCAACGGAAAAGCACTGGCTCATTACAGAGAAAATCATTGAATGGGTACGCATAAGTTCGATAAAATCACGCGCAAAAAATCTACAAGCGCCTTCTCTTAATGACAAAAACTTATTATTAGCTGGCGCGGAACATTATGCATCCATGTGCACCGAGTGCCATTCAGCACCGGGTCATGAACTCACAGAACTGTCGCAAGGCCTTTACCCTCAAGCACCGATATTCTATAAACAAGAACCAACCACAGACGCCGAAGAAAAGGTGGAAAGCATCAAAACATATTTCTGGGTCATAAAAAATGGCTTAAAAATGACAGCCATGCCTGCCTGGGGACATTCTCATGATGATGAAACTATCTGGGCAATGGCCATTTTTGTCGACAAACTTAAGGGCATGACCACCGAACAATATGATAAATTGACAGGTTCAGATAATACTCATGATCACAATCACAGCCATAGTCACGAATAAAGCAAAAAAACTCTACTTTTATGTCTTACGTAGAAAAGTCTAAGATTCCAACTGAGCTTATTAGCCATTATCTCTCCGCCAATTATCAGGTGATGATTGGCTCCGATATAACAACCTTATCTATTAATCAGCCTTCCAGATCAATTTCGCAACTTTTCACAACATCAGGCCTACAATGCGCGGTTTTTATCACCGCGTTTAATCCTCTCAGTCAGCAAAAAGAACTAAATGAGAATTTAGTTAATAACGAACACTTACAGCTCACATTAAAGCAACACACCCACTTAGCTTTTGAAGGTATAAGCACAGATCCATCCGAACAATGGGCAGCAGAAAAAAGTTTTCTTGCCCTTGGAGTTAATCTAGAAATATCAAAAGCATTAGGCACAAAATTTAACCAAAATGCCATCGTATGGATTGGTTCTGATGCCACACCGCTTTTGATTTTGCTTCGGTAACCCCACAATACAAGTTTCCTAGAGTAGCGGGGCTAGTTCTGTGTAGCAGATCAGAATGAACTTGGCAATTACAAGTATTAATCGGGTAGCCGATGGTCTCTAACCCTCAGCCCCCACAACACCCTGTATGCGGCTCCGCACAGGGTGTTTCACTTGGAATGGTGAAGCTTGATCCATCCACCGCATAACGCATAACGCATAACGCCCCTGAGATTTTAGATAAGCATTGGATAATGCCTGCTGTATTCCTGGAGTTTTCGAGCTACGCCATGGGCCTTTGCTGGTAAT
>JAJFJG010000105.1 GCA_021774265.1 Nitrosomonas sp. | reverse complement strand
TAGAACAATCTGCTCGACAATATGGCTTGACACATATTGCATTCGGCGGCGGCTGTTTCCATAATGAAATATTGTTACGCTCATTAACAGATAAACTGATGTCAGCGCCATTACAGGTGCTGTCCGCACGGCAGATGCAGCCGGATGACAGTGTGATTGCATTGGGGCAAGCATGGGTTGCGATACAAGAAACCATGGCGAATTAAAGTTTTAACATAAGAGAGCTTTATGAATAGTTTTTTACAACGGTTTTTGCTAGAAGACCTCGACATCCGTGGCGCGGTTGTCCGAATTGATTCGGTATGGCAGCAAATGTTAGCGGGACGAGGCTACCCCTCACCTGTTGTTCACATACTAGGTGAAATAACGGCAACAACATTATTGCTTGGCAGCAACCTAAAACAGCCGGGACATTTGACCGTCCAGTTGAGTGGCAACGGCCCCATTTCAATGCTAGTTATTGACTGTAATGAAAGCTTACGCATTCGTGGTATGGCTAAATGTATGCCGGTTGTTGAACAAAAACCATTGCCCGAACTACTTGGTAGTGGTCAACTAGTATTATCACTAGATTTGGACTCAATGCGTGAAGCATACCAAAGTATTGTGCCACTAGAAGGCAACAGTGTTACTGAAATATTCGAACATTATCTTAAACAATCAGAACAACTTAATTCACGACTTTTTCTTGCCGCTTCAGCAGAGGCAGCCGTTGGCATTTTTCTACAGAAACTACCAACAGCAGACCAATGTGATATAGATGGCTGGTCGCGTATCGAAACACTCGCCACCACAGTAAATGACCATGAATTATTAACTTTACAATCAGAAACTCTACTCACACGTCTTTTTAACGAGGAAACCGTGCGTGTTTTTGAACCTCAATCTATTCATTACGGCTGTTATGAGGATAGAGAAAAAGTCCACGCCATGTTACGTTCATTGGGCCGTGAGGAAGTGGACGGCATCCTACAAGAATTTGGTGAAGTCGTCATCAATGATGATATTTGTAACCAGGAGTACCGTTTTGACGCATTAGCCGTCAATGCCATCTTTGGCAAAACCAACCCGACAATTCATTAATTCTGAACAGCAAGCATGGATGACAAAACCACCGAACAATTCAGACAGCAACTCCTGGCATTGGCGTTAGACATTCAAGCACAAGAAGAAACCTTCAAAGAAACTAGTCAGCCCGTGGAGTTAGATCAAGCAAGGGTGGGACGACTCTCCCGCATGGATGCCATGCAATCACAGCAGATGGCGCTTGAATCCTCACGACGACACCAACAGCAACTCGTCAAAATTGAAGGCACTATGCATCGTATTGCCGCAGGTGAATTCGGTTACTGTTTCATCTGCGACGAAGCGATTGATGTTCGTCGGCTAGCTGTTAATCCAACAAGTACGCGTTGTGTTACGTGCGTTGAGAAATAAATTGTTAGCGCCCTCGCCCTCCTGAACGACGCAGCGCAGGAGATTGGTTGCCAGATGAATACCCTCCGCCAAAACCAACAGCTTTCTTTCCAGTTGGTTTCTGATTATTTGTTTGTTTTCGTGAATGATTACGTGCAGGCGATGACCCACCTGGGCTGTTACCGCGGCCATTTTTAATAGGTTCAGCCTTAATGCTTGGATCAGGCTCAAAACCCGCAATAATCACACTCGGCAATTCACGCTTAATTAAGCGTTCTATCCCTGTTAACAATTTGTGCTCATCGATACATACCAGTGACACGGCATCGCCTTCCGAACCTGCACGACCCGTGCGACCAATACGATGCACATAATCTTCCGGTACATTGGGCAACTCAAAATTAACAACGTGTGGTAATTCACTAATATCAATACCTCGTGCAGCAATGTCAGTTGCCACCAGCACTTGTAGGCTGCCCGTCTTAAATTCAGCCAAAGCACGGGTACGTGCAGCTTGGCTTTTGTTGCCATGGATAGCAAGTGATGAAATACCATTCGCCGCCAGGAATTCAGCCAATTTATTCGCGCCATGCTTCGTACGCGTAAATACTAACACCTGTGACCAGCCATGCTGCTTGATCAGATGCGCCAATAGCTCGCGTTTACGTCCACGATCTACAGGATGCACCACATGCGTCACCATTTCGGTAATCGCATTACGCCTTGCGACCTCAATCATTGCGGGCTTATCGAGCAAGTTATCTGCTAATGCTTGAATCTCATCAGAGAAAGTCGCTGAGAAAAGTAGGTTTTGTCGTTTTTTAGGAAGTAAGGCAAGAATCTTTTTGATGTCGCGGATAAACCCCATATCCAACATGCGATCCGCCTCATCTAATACGAGAATCTCAATTTGAGATAAGCTCAGTGTTTTTTGTTGCACATGATCCAACAAGCGCCCAGGTGTGGCGACTAAAATATCCACACGCCCTCTAAGGCGAGAGATTTGTGGGTTAATATTCACACCGCCAATCATAATCATTGAGTTTAATTTTAAATACTTACCATAATTACGCACACTTTCTTCTACCTGAGCAGCCAACTCACGCGTCGGCACAAGAACCAATGCACGTATCGGCGGCCGTCCACCGGATGGCCCTTTAGTATTTTTATCAGAAAGACGGTGTAAAATTGGCAGCGTAAATCCCGCCGTTTTACCCGTGCCGGTTTGCGCACCGGCCAATAAATCGCCGCCGGCGAGTACGGCTGGAATTGCTTGAGACTGGATAGGGGTTGGTTTTGTATAGCCACATTCAGTGACTGCACGAATAATTTCATCGGACAAGCCGAAAGTAGAAAAAGACATAAAACTCCAAGGGGGTAACATCGGCCTGTCTTTCACTAAATGAATGACAGTCTTAAGGAAATAACGGAAGTGACACTAAAATCCAGTTTATACAAGTGACATCATATGGGTAAATATTAAAATATCAACAACTTTAACGAAATTTTATTTAAATATAACAGTTAATCACATATTACTTTACTCATTAATGACACTGCGAATGTAATAGTATAGCGTCTTCATTTATTTTTGTTCGTTTGCTAAACAGTGAAACCGGGCAGGCAAAATAAATTTGCTCCGCGCGCCCTGCGCCCATCCCCGCAGCAAGACACAGGGAATCGCAAGTTAAATACCGAATCATTCAGCAATCTCATGTTATTTTCGCAGCAATCACTTAAAGGAAACAAATCATATGCATTATAAATCAATCATTCTAACCACCACATTGACACTCACATTGGGCGGCTGTGCAGGCATGTCCGAAACCCAACAGGGGACAGGACAAGGTGCTTTACTTGGCGCAAGCGCAGGCGCGATAATTGGTGTCTTGGCTGGCGATGGAAAAGGTGCGGCAATTGGTGCAGGTGTTGGCGCAGGTGTCGGTGCAGCAGCAGGTTATGCATGGTCACAACGCATGGAGGAACAAAAAAGACAAATGCAAGCATCCACTGCAGGTACGAATATAAGTGTTTCTAGGACACAAGATAATCGCTTGAAAGTTAACATCCCTAGCGATCACTCATTTGACACAGGTCGTGCTGAGATTAAAAATAACATGCGTCCCGTATTAGACAGCTTTGCCGAAAGCATGGTGCAAAATTCATCGACTATGGTCGTCATCGTCGGGCATACTGACGATTCAGGTAACGATACCATCAACAACCCACTCTCTGTCGATCGCGCGGCCAGCACACGCGATTATTTAGTCCGGCAGGGTGTCCCATCAAATCGGTTCAGCATTGAAGGTCATGGTTCCTATGAGCCCGTTGCCGTAAATAACTCAGCGAGAAATAGAGCGCAAAATCGACGTGTTGAGATATTTGTGTTTGAACAATAAACTTTAACGAATATAAATTGAAGCGGCGGATAGCATTTTGCCGATCCGTCCACCGTAATACTTTTACGCGACCCCAAGCCAAGGATTAAGCAACTCAACGTTACCTTGCACCATATCAGAAGTATTCCTTGTCACCACAACACAATTATGAACAAGCCCAGAAGCGGCAATTAACTCATCAATAGATAGTATTGGCGTACCTAACAATTCTGCTACACCTTAAATTTCACCCCACTTAACAGCCGCATCCAAATCAATCGAGATTATTCGGCCTTCAAAACGCTTTCTCAAATCTTCTGCCATCCATAGTTTCAGTCTTTTTTTCTCGCATCATCGACTGCTTTCTCTATTCCCTTCTTTATCTCACCAAACGTTAATACGCTAAGAAATAAATCGTCTTCATTTTGAATCTGTAACCACGAAATGACGTTTTCATCAGGTTTCGGTTTGATTATTTCGCAAAGAACACAAGTGCCCAAAAGATACTTCACAACTCAATATCTCTGGGTAAACCTTTGTTTATTGAAACATCCAATTCTTCACCCATCAATGGAGAATTTCTCAGAAAACTAACCAGATAAGTTTATGATCTTGTCATTTTTTAAAGTTATCAAAGGAAAGAATGACAATCCCATTATTGCCATGCTTAGTCACAAACTGAGGCTCATGATGTATTGCTTTCTCTACTAGCTGACTAAATTTACTTTTTACATCCTGAAACTGCCAACAATTATTTTTCATGACAATCACCCAAACAATAACCAGTCAGACTAGACGATATATATTTTGAAATATATATCGGTAAGGCCACAATAAGCGAAGCACATTGCGCAGGTTTTGTTCTGGGTTTATTAGACTCAATAACTGATATTAAGATATTTTTTAAACTTCTGTCTTGCCGCCTTATTAGCCAATCCAGTTCGTCGTGCAATACATTTTCATGATCATACCCAGCTGGCTTATCCTGCGTGTAATCGCGATACTCTCCAAACCAATATTGAAGCTTCACATCCCGCTGGGAAATTTCGACGAATTCGCTTATATACATTTAAGAGCCCTAACAATACTCACAGCGCCTCAAACACCCCCGCAGCGCCCATACCACTACCAATACACATCGTCACCATGCCATATTTCTGTTTACGACGTTGCAACCCATGCATGAGTGTCGCAACACGGATGGCGCCGGTTGCGCCCAAGGGATGACCTAGTGCAATAGCGCCACCGAGTGGATTGACTTTACTACGATCCAGTCCCAGCTCATTAATAACCGTTAGGCTCTGAGCGGCAAAGGCTTCATTGAGTTCAATCCAGTCAAGGTCATCTTGTTTGATGCCAGTTTGCGTTAGTACTTTTGGAATCGCTTGAATCGGACCGATACCCATAATCTCTGGTGGCACACCTGCGACTGCGTAACCGACAAAGCGTCCCATGGGGGTTTGATTAAAGCGTTGCATAGCAGCCTCACTCATGAGCACTACAGCTCCCGCACCATCTGACATTTGCGAGCTGTTGCCTGCGGTAACAGAGCCTTTAGCTGCAAAAACGGGTCTTAGCTTTGCGAGCGTATCCTGGTTAGTACCTGCACGCGGCCCTTCATCGTTGCTTTTTATCACTATTTTTTCATTGACCTTATGCGTTGCTAAATCCAAGTATTTCTCGTCTATGGTATAAGGCGCGATTTCTTGTTGGAACTCGCCTGTCGCGATGGCTTTCAATGCTCGATCATGACTGATCACTGAAAACTCATCTTGATCTTCACGGCTCACTTGCCATTGCTGCGCGACCTTTTCAGCGGTCATGCCCATGCCATAGGCGATAGC
>JAJFJG010000104.1 GCA_021774265.1 Nitrosomonas sp. | reverse complement strand
TATCACGAACCGCTTTTTCCGCACTTGGCTTTTGGTAATCTTTTGTTGTCATCATCACTCCTGCTTTAGTAGTAACGATGAACTAAATCCGTCTCTTAGGCAATCAAGTTAATCTGTCCAACTTGCGCTGACGGGGTACAGCCGACCACAATTTAGGAGTGCCCATAACCAGCATTATTAATATCAGAAAAACATGACAACCAATTGTTATTTAGCGTAAACAAAAAAGTAGTATAGCTGAAAAACTGGCTGAGAATTATTGGTAATCAAGTAACAATATGACAGTAATTTCCCTTTATAAAGCTTGATACTATTTGCTGGAAAACCTTCAATGATGCTAGACATTCAGGTTGTCCAGTTGAAAAAAACTATTTCAATTTACACAATTAAAATGGCAATAGTTCTTTTAATTTATCCTTAACCTGATCTTCTGGTTTCTTCTCTTCTGCCAGCGGTGAAGATTCTTTTGGTGAGACCTCCTGATCTATCGGTACAGTAGAATCTCCAGAGGCTTGTTCTTCATTACCGCCACCTAATAATCCACCCAGACCTGGAACCAGTTTCTCAAGTTTTCCCGCAGTTTTTTCTTTAATCTTATCTTTCTGCTTATCTATCTCCTGCTGGGCTCTGGCCTTTAAAAAACCGCCCATATTTGGCGCAAAGCTGGGATCAGAAAACGTACCACTGACTTTTATTGGTATTGTTATGCCTTTTAGATCCTCCAGACCTTTTCCACCCTGACCTTTTAGCGAGCTAACAAAGGTTGTCGATACAGAATAGTTGATTTTTTCATTAACCAAGTTCGCGGTTCCTTTTCCATCAACACGAAGTAGAGGAGATTTTATCGACAGGTCCTGATTACTCACTAAGCCATTCTTGATTGTGGTACTACCACTTAATTCACTGAAATCTGTTTGCGCCGGTCCAGTACTCTCTAGAATACTTTGTCCGGTCAGTTTGTTTTTGGCCCTGCGAACAATGTCGGCGATATTAAAGCCTTTCAGCGCACCGTTAGTAAATACAAAATTAGTTGTTCCATTTAATGTTTTTTTGATCGTATCCGCATCCGCACCCACCGCTGTAATGTTTGCATTGGCTATCATGGCGCCATCAATTTTTGATTCACCGTGAAGATCCTCTAACAGCGAGCCTGCCTGTACACCTTTTAACGCACTGTTAATATTGATTGTGGGTTGACTGCCTGTTGTATCCAGGGATATAGCGCCAGAATAACTGCCGTGATAGAGATTGGCTTTTGTCGGGTTTAAGTTAATTTTTCCATCTTTGGCGTTGAGCCCCAGCGTGATGTTTTGCAGTTTGACTTTGTTGATAATCAAATTGTCGATATTCATATCACCCTTGATATTGAGCTTGCGCAAAGTATCCATAGGCAAATCTGAAGCAGATTGTGGCGCTGTTTCTGGTGTGACAGATTCAGCTACTTTGTCCTGTTTACCTTCAGTAACAGGAGGCAAATATCGATCGACATTAATAGTGTCGATATTCAATCTGAACGCTGTTGATGGGCTAGAAAAATTAGCGACCGCCAAATCGGCTTTGATATTGGTTTCGTCTAGCTTCAGTTGCAAGCCTTTCAATGCAAAAGAATTCTTGCTGGCTGAAAAATCGGTGTTAACAGCAGTTTGCGACAGGACTTTTGGATCAGCTGTTACGGGCACTTCCATTTTTAATTGCGTCATTAGTTTACGGAGATTGAACGGTGCGATTTTCAGCTGCCCATTAAGTTTGGGGTCTTTAATAATATGTACTCCTTTTACAGCTCCCTGCACATCCAGCCCCATCCCTTTAATGGTCAGACCTTTCAAATTGAGCGTTTCTTTTGCTATGTTAATGTCGACACTGGTTTCCAGAATGACATCCACTGGGCTATTGGGAATTTGCTCACCTGCCAACGTGGCTTTTGCCTTCATGGTTTTTAACGATATGCTGTCTAATGTACTACTTATCACAGTAGCTGCAATGAAGCTCTTTAATGGAATGTCAGACGCATCTAGGCCTGCAGCCTTAAGCAGATTTGGAACATCCTGAGCAACAATATTTAATTTTCCAGCCAGTAAAGGGATAGGCTCAAAAATGTTTTTTGCTGCAAAATTTCCCTTAATCAAAGCACCTAACCCTTCCACTGAAAATTGTGACAAATTAAGCGTTTGTTTTTCTACATTCACATTACCGTTTGCATCCATCTTAATATCAACCGGGTTTTTAAATTGCCCACCTTCAAGCACGGCTTTGGCCGATAGGGTTTCAAAGGTCATGGACTGTTTGTCGCTGTTAAATTTTGCATGGCCATTCAGACTTTTTAGCGGTACTTGATCTGGATCTTGCCCCAGTGCTTTAAACAGTTCAGTAAAGTTTGATGCGGTGATAGTGATCTCACCATTCGCCAGTGGAACGGGGTCGAGAATATTTCTGGCATTCACGTCTCCTTTGATCTCAGCGCCCATGACCAGCAAAAGTAGTCCTTCCAGAGAAGCTGTTTCAGCACTCAGGTCGGCATTGATCGTTTTTGCTTTTAAGTTAATTGCCGCTGTACCGCCGGGCAGTGATTCGCCTTGCATATCTGCGCTGAAATCCAATGGGCTCAGGCGGTAAATTTCCGCTTCAAGATTATACTCAATGGTGCCACCTAATGCGACAGCTCCGGCGATTCCTTCGGTTCTGGCATGCAGGTTGAAATCCATATCCAGATCGATCGGCTCGTTCATTTGCAGTTTGCCAGTTTTTAAATTCAAGTTTTTTATGGCGTAGTATTTTCCTGTGTTGTTATCATCCCAGACCAAGTTGGCATTTTCCATATCAATCCCACCCAGCGTTAATGTGCCTAATGCAGCTCCATCCGATTTTTCTACTTCCTTTTCACCGCCCGGTGCCAGTAGATCATCCCAATTAGATTTTCCGTTTTCATCACGCGCCAGATTGACCGTCGCACCCTTTAAAGTTACGGTATCCATTTCGATATTCTTTTTCAATAGCGGCAGTAGCTTAACGCGGACCTGCACTAGACTACTTTTGACCATGGGTTGCTCTCCAAAACCTGCTGCATTCCCGAATGTCATCCCACCGATTTCAACACCCAACCAAGGGAATATAGAAAGTTTAAGATCGCCGTCCAACTGAAATTTTCGACCAGTTTCTTTCTCGACTCGCTCAACGATCTGTGATTTGTAATCGTTTGGGTCAAAAAACATCGGTATAGAGATTGCTGTCACCACAATGAGTGCGATCGATAAACCAATTAGTATGGATCCAAATTTAAGCAGTTTTTTCATTTGAAATTACCTGTTTGTGTGAATTACTATCTTTAAGCAGCAACTGGCAAATTAAAGACGCTGCAGTGGTGAGATTTAGTGGTGATTTCTCAAAGAGGAGATTTTATAGTCATGTTTCTAGGTCAAACCTCCGCCTTCAAGCTATACAACTGAATGTTACACAATTTTTCATCATCGTTATTATATTGTTTGGGTTCCAAAATATCGGTACAAAGTTCTGCGAGGAAAATGCGGGAACGGGTTCGTATAATTGTAGGGCAGCTTTACAAAGAAATGGGAGTAACAATTGTCAGTAGTTTACTATCGGTTAATTATGTCCATATTTCCGTGGAAATACCGCCGCATTTAGCTGTTAGCTTGTCAATCAGCACCAATATTTGCCACTTTCTGAGTGTATTGTTTCCAGACGTAAAATGATTATTTGATTTAGAGAGACAAGATAGAAATTTATACTGGATAGTATTGACGCTGCTACCTGGTAAATTTTCAACGCAATGGAATGGACTCGTCCCCCCAACGGCATCGTAATGTGCCAGACTAAAGATTTCAACGATCAGTCGTAGAGGGAGGAGAGAAATGAATATTACACGCGTAGGGATTGATTTGGCAAAGCAGTACGCTAGAAGACGAACTGTAGTGTCGGAATATCTTACACTTACTCCATTTCTCAAGAACGTATTATTTTCAATTAATTGTAAACAGGTGATTATTGGCATGCTCTAATAGACCCGGGCACCTCAGTTAAGAGAAGATATTCTTAACTGGAGGAAAAAAAGGTAGCAAAAAAGCAATATACAAAGTAAGCGTTCAACGCCACCATCTAAACCATATCAATCGAATCGGCTATCCTCACGCGTTTTCATGGGGTAACCGATGGCAATATCTGCACAGCGGCAAAAACATATAGAAGCCTGGCAGTCGAGTGGATTGTCGCAAGTCGCTTATTGTCGTCAGCATAAGTTAAATTCCAAAACATTTTCGAATTGGTTGCAAGTCTATCGTTCCCAACAGGTAGCCTCAGCTGCGCCGACTTTGATTCCAGTTGAGATTAAATCGAAACCTTCGTCATCTGGGTCATTGTGTTTGCGTTGGTCGCAGGGGCATAAACTAGAACAACTGGCAGACATATCACCACAATGGCTGGCGGAATTGCTGAAATGCCTGGACTGATTGCCAATCCAGGAAAGATCTGGTTGGCGGTTGAGCCGGTTGATATGCGCCGTGGCATTGATGGTTTGTCGATGGTGGCGCAACAGTCTTTGGAGCAAACACCCTGTGCGGGATCCGCTTTTGTATTTTGCAATCGTGCGAATAATCGCATCAAAGTGTTGCTGTGGGATGGCACCTGCGTGTGGTTGTGTCAGCGCCGTTTGCATCAAGGTAAGTTTGTTTGGCCGAAGTTAAATGAGCGCTGTTTTGTGTTAACGCAAGCCGAATGGAATTGGTTGATGGCAGGTGTTAATTGACAGCGATTGTCGATGTTACCGCTAGCACATTTAAAGGCCTAGATTAATAACTTAAAGCCTTTATTAATCAGATATCTGGCGGTACTTGTGGTAAAATTAACGCCATGAAAACGCTTGCTCAATTAGATCATTTGAACCTTGATCCAGACACCAGGATTCAGGTTCAAATGCTGCTTGAACAATCGCAAAGAGAGGTTCGTTTTCAGCAATTAAAAATCCAAGCGCTGACTATGGAGTTAGCCTATTTACGTCGTATCCAATTTGGCAAAAAGAGCGAATCGCTGTCATCAACGCATCCTGACCTGTTTGAAGAAACATTGCAATCTGATTTGGCGGCGGTAAATGCAGAAATTGAACAGCTTGAACCATCAGCAAAAGCAGATTCAACCAAAACACCGCGCGCCCGCGCTGGTCGCCAACCATTACCGGATCACCTGTCGCGTATTGAACACCGCCATGAGCTAGAATCTTGCCAATGCGGTCATCATCTGGTTAAAATCGGCGAAGATGTGAGCGAGCAACAGGATGTGGAGCCAGCCAAATTCTTCGTCCATCGCCACATCCGTCCACAATATGCCTGCAAGGCATGTGAAACAGTGTTTGCCGCAACAATTCCCCAGCCATAGAAGAACGGCCAGATTACTCTGGCCGAACCCTCTCAGAACCGGACGTGCGGAACTACCGCATCCGGCTCCCAAGTAAACAGACGCCCCACGTCAGTTCAGTGAACATTAGAGTACCGAAACAGTTTTGAATCCTCCTTTCGCGGAAAGCGATTGATATCGATAATTTTCATAAACTTTTGCCATGTCATTCGCTTTCTTCCACCTCGACGATTAAACCATCGCAAAAGTAGACGCCTAGAATTTTCAATGAAGCTAATCACCTTCCGTCTGTTATAGGATATGTAGTGATAGTTCACCCCACCCCCTGACGACACAAATAACCGCCTTAATCACAGCCGTTGTATCGACAACGGTGAGATTATTCCTGAGAAAATCTTTCATAGCTTTGAGTTTTGATGCAAAGCGGTCTCGGCGACTAGTAAATCTTAGTATCCAGAAACCACGACGCGATATGCCCCAATAGCAGGTAAATCCCAGAAAGTTGAAAGTTAATAAGCGACTTTTTGCTTTATGTGCTCGCGTTGCGGCGGGGTGACCTGCTGGAATATAAATCAGCATCCAATATTTGTCACTTTTAAAGAACATTACTCCCAGGAATTAAAATAATTATTTATTTAGGAACATCAAGATATAAATCAGTGTTGGAAAGTATTGACGCTGTTACTTGGTAAATTCTGCACGCTGATTAACAGTTCTGATAAATTAGAGACTTTTTAAAGTAGCATGAAGGAACTTGTACCAGTAGCCTGGATCACACCTTTAGGCAATGCACTGCATACAGGACGTGTAAGATTGATTATTCTCTCCAAAGATGAAGCCTATTACGCGATCAAAATTAGCCCCGTTTTTTATTGGGCAGATAACGGCTATGAAGGCTGTTTCATGGAGCATTATTTCCGAATGAATGGGATTGCTTCGACCCAGTAAAAATAGATAAAAAAACGTGATTGTGGGATACATCTCAAATGTGAATATCTGTTTTCAAACTTATTATTGTGTATAAGAGAAATTAACCGCTCGTACTAAGGTTGAAATAGGAGGATTAGAAATGACAGAGCAAAAAGAGGTAATTGAACCAGATAAAATTACTTGTGAGGCATGCTTTAAGGAAATACCTATTTCCGAAGCTAAGAGCGTTAAAGCAACGGATTACATTATGTATTATTGTGGTCTTGACTGTTATGACAAATGGAAGAAGCAAGAAGACAGGACTAAATAAAAATAACTGCATTGAAGAAGGCCTCTAAAGTTAATATATAGCAACTAACTTTTCAATGCGCTGCTGTAAGGAGGAATCGATGGCGATTACACTTAATCACACTATTGTGCCGTGTTTCAATAACGTTGAATCGGCAGAATTCTATTGTGAATTGTTTGGTTTTGAATATGTTGGCGAGTTTTCGCGTTTCATAGTGGTACGTGTGAATGATACGTTGTGTCTAGATTTTGATAGTAGAGACAAGTTTGAATCAAACCATTATGCATTCAAAGTTTCCGAGAAAGAATTTGATGAAATTTTTGAGCGGTTACAAACCATTGAAAATATTAAATATGGCAGCGGGCCCAGTGAAGCTGATGATATGAAAATTAATCATAATTATGGTGGGCGTGGTGTTTATTTTCGTGATCAAAATGAGCATTTACTAGAGATGCTTACAGTTGATTATGTTATACCCGCCCATTAGCCATGGAGGTATTTTTGTTTCTAACCAATCTACTAGAAACCGCTGCCGCCCCGTTGCTCATTACACAGAGGGCATAAGATTCACCACAGAAGTATTAACAAACGCCCAGTACGCTATTGGTTCGGTACGGAGCTTGATGCCGGTAGCGCGTGGAGCTTCTACTTCGATACCAGCCTCCAGGAAGCGGTCCGCAAAGACTTTAATTTGCCTGCGTGGTCTTGTCCACTCGAACGATGTCGACGCGTCGTCATTGCCGGAACCAGGAATCATTGCACTGATGGGATTGGGTTTGGCAGGCTTGCTAGTCCTCGGGCGTCGCTAGCGTCGACGTTGTTGCTTTATCATTCGAGCACTTCGGCTCTTTTGATAGGGTGCAGGTGGAAGGTTCCTCTGCTGGTTCAATTTTTCTGTATACTTCAGGAATATTTTACAGTGGCGCGTTTTGAGCATTTACCGATTTGCAAGCAGATGCTAGATGTGTCCGTTCTCTCTGAAAAGAATTCAAGGGGTATAAAACTTAATTAAATCCTTGCCAACACTTAACCGCCATTTCAAAGTCATCAAACGAAATTTTCAGCAGCTCACCACTATTTTCAGCATAATCATCTTCGATTTCAACATGATCAGGATATAGGTATAGGCAATAGGCATTGCCTGTGCGTTCCCATGAGGGTATTTGGCCTGATTTAACGCGTTCTATTTGCTGTAGCAGCTCTTCTGTCCATTTGGGACTATGCTGGATGTCGATGGTCAAATAAGCGATGATTAGGTCATGAGTCGGGTCACCTTGAATTCTACTTGGCCATGTGAATTCCGCTTCATTCATTTGAAAATGGGGAAAGCTGTGTTGATTTTGCCATTTTGTGGTGGTGCGTAGCCAATGGTGAAACGTTCATCGTTGAGACTACAATAAGTTGTGTTCTCGACTAACAATGGCTTGTTTTTCCCGCATTTAGTCCAGTTTGGCGAGCCTTTTGGGCAACGAGTATCCTCATTTGATGAAGCGTAGCTGATTGAATTTAATACTTGCTCGGTCGAGCAGCTGTCGGGAAACATGGATGAGAACTTGTTTTTGTCCGTGTGGTTTTGGTAGGACCATCGACCTGTGTAAATACCTGCTTTGTTAGGATAATCTTGAACGGTAAATTTTGCTAGGGTGATGGGACTTTTGCCGTCTGGCCGTGAATGAAAACCTTTTGCTCGGCCACGTTTCCATTCACCGCAAAAGAGATGTTTTTGATTCATCTGCAGGCCATTTTTAAGCTGGACCCAATGAGGTAGTGTGGTGCAATCAACTTCAGCTTGTACTGACATTGAGAAAAGACAAAGTGCCAGTAGTCCCGCTAGAAATGTGTACTTAATCGGTGTTGTCATTATGAAACTCTCTTTTTAGTCATTTTTGTTGCGTCGTATGAAGTAAAATAGCGTTAGTTTGTCTGCTATCGTATAACATTCTTAATCATTTTTTGTTACCACTATTGGGTATACCATGTCATCACTCAAGCAATCTTCCCCAAAAATCGGTTTTATTTCACTTGGTTGTCCTAAGGCACTTGTTGATTCCGAACAAATCCTGACACAATTGCGTGCAGAAGGCTATGGTATTTCTCCTTCTTACGAAGATGCGGATCTGGTCGTGGTAAATACGTGTGGATTTATCGATAGCGCAGTGAAAGAGTCGTTGGATACCATTGGTGAAGCGCTGGCTGAAAACGGTAAGGTGATCGTTACGGGTTGTCTGGGTGCTAAAGAAGATGGCGATGTGGTGAAACAGGCGCACCCGCAGGTACTAGCAGTGACAGGCCCACATGCCTTGCCGGAAGTAATGTCCGCTGTGCACCAGCATTTGCCGCAACCGCATGACCCATTTACTAGTTTGATTCCACCGCAGGGTATTCGTCTGACACCTAAGCATTATGCTTATGTGAAAATTTCTGAGGGCTGTAATCATCGTTGTACTTTCTGCATTATTCCCAGTATGCGCGGTGATTTGGTTAGCCGCCCAATACATCAAGTAATGGATGAAGCAGAGCATTTGGTGAATGCGGGCGTGAAAGAACTGTTGGTTATTTCGCAAGATACCAGCGCTTACGGTGTGGATGTGAAGTACCGAACGGGTTTTTGGCAGGGTCGACCCATCAAAACTCGTTTGACTGAATTGGCGCAAGCAATGGGGACGTTAGGGGTGTGGGTACGGATGCATTATGTTTATCCTTATCCGCACGTAGATGAACTGATTCCGTTAATGGCGGAAGGAAAAGTCTTACCGTATCTGGATGTGCCGTTTCAACATTCCAATAAGCGAATTTTAAAAGCAATGAAACGTCCGGCGAATTCAGAAAATAATCTAGAGCGGATTAAGCAATGGCGCAGCATTTGTCCTGATATTACGCTGCGTAGCACGTTTATCGTGGGATTCCCTGGTGAGACGGAGGCAGAGTTTGAAGAGCTTCTGGCATTTTTGCAGGATGCAAAGCTTGATCGAGTGGGTTGTTTCAAATATTCACCGGTGGAAGGCGCAGCATCGAATTCGTTATCTGATCACGTTCCTGAAGAGCTAAAAGAAGAACGCTTGGCGCGATTCATGTTGTTGCAAGAAGAGATTAGCCATGCTCGGTTGGCCAGTAAGGTCGGCCAGAAAATGACAGTACTAGTTGATGAGATTGCGGAGGACGAAGTGATTGCACGAAGCAGTGCTGATGCACCAGAGATTGATGGGCTGGTATCGATTACGGGTGCAAATAATCTACAGCCTGGTGATTTTGTCGAAGTTGAGATTACGGGGTCGGATGCTCATGATTTACAGGCCAAGGTTGCAAGCTAACTGATGCGTCAAATATTTCTTGATACGGAAACCACTGGCCTTGAGCCTAAATTGGGCCATCGTATGGTTGAGGTTGCAGCAGTTGAAATGAATCACCGGCAATTAACCGGACGACATTTTCATTATTATTTGAATCCAGGCCGTGAGAGTGACCCTGGAGCGCTACAAGTGCATGGGTTAACTACACATTTTCTCAAAGACAAGCATAAGTTTCATGAGATAGCAGATGAGTTTATGGCTTTTATTGATGGCGCTGAGCTAATTATTCACAATGCGCCATTTGATGTAGCTTTCCTTGATCTTGAGCTGGGCTTGGCGAAACTTAATACATTAGAAAATTATTGCGCGATAATTACCGATACGCTAAAAATAGCCAAGGAGTTACATCCAGGTAAACGTAATAATCTGGATGCTTTGTGTGATCGCTATCAAATTGATAACTCTAAGCGAACTTTACATGGCGCGTTGCTGGATTCGGAGTTGTTGGCAGATGTTTATCTTGCCATGACACGAGGTCAGGAAAGTTTGCTCATCGAAAATGAGAACTCATTCACGAATGCGGATTCAAAAATTAATTTGGAAGATTTAAATCTAGTCTTGTTACCTGCTAGCGAGGAAGAACTGGATATACATTTACAACAATTGGATAAGATAGAGCAGGAAAGCCAAGGCAAGTGTGTATGGAAACATTTGGAGTCAGAGTCGAAGGAACCGCAGTGAGATAATGCAAGTGTGGGAGAGCAATTTTTTTTACGTTGCCATGGGTTAAAGTATAGTAACTAGTAATCTTTATATTTTTTTAATAAATAAAAAATGACTGTTATTCTTGATCTACTAAAATGGGCTTGGAAACTATTTTGGCCACTTATTGTTCTAATCATATTAATTGGCGTTCATGTAGGAATCATTACATACATGGATTTTGATTCTGGGTTTATTAATAAAAACATTTCAATGGTAGCCCAAATCATTGGTAGTTTTTTAATTTTCTACTCAATAAATGCCAATTTAAAAACCTACAGAAATAAGAGTCTATGGTCCTTGTTTGTCGACAGTCTTAAGCAAGGCACTGCCAGTAAGGACGAACCAATAATTATTAATGGCCACCCGGATTCGATAACATTGACGAGTGTAAAGGGTGAGATTTCTTTGGATAATGACACGCAAAATGTAGAAGAAAAAATTGAAGATATCGAGAAAATAATTGATGAAATGCGAAATGAAATTAATGATAGTTACCAACAAACAAATAATCATTTAAACGAAGAAATAGTGAAAGTTACAAACGATAATAAAGCTGCGAATTCAGATATGAGCAAAGTAAAATCGAAAGTCATTAAAGTCTCGACATCTGAAGTCAGTCTTCAAATATTTGGTATCATGTTGATGGTATATGGCGCTGTTGTAGGCCATATTGTATAGCCTAGCCCAAATAGTTTTTCACGTAAGATCCAACTGATAAAAATACAATGTTTTTAAATTTTCGACTGTGGCAGCTGACTCGAGGCGTGCGCTTGCGCATTTTTTTTGCGGTGTTGGTAGGTGTTGTTTCGTCAACAGTAGGCGTTGTGCGGTTGGCGTTGTTGGGATGGTTACTAGCTCTTATTTTTCAGGGCGCTGGTTTTGACGACATTTTAATGCCTGCAATCATTATTGCGGGTGTCATGGTGTTGCGTGGAGCGTTGGATCATCTGCGTATCATGGTGGCGCATGAGACAGCCTCTCGCGTACAGCTTTTATTAAGAAAGCGTTTGTTTGATCAAGTAGTCACACTCGGCCCAGCCTATTTTGGGTTGAATCGAACCGGTGATGTGCTGCTGACTATGGTCGAAGGCGTGGAGCAGTTGGAGACTTACTTTGGCAAATACTTGCCACAGTTGTTCGTTGCGATGATTACACCTTTTATTATTTTTATCTTGCTGGCATTTTGGGATTTGGTGTTGGCAAGCATACTGCTGGGCTTTGCTTGGTTGACTTTGTTGGCGCCGGCTATATTTCATACTTGGGACAGCAGAAACTCGTTACACCGCCAAAAAGCTTACGCAAAGTACGCCGCTGACTTTCTCGACACCATTCAAGGGCTGGCGACACTTAAAGCGTTTGGTCAGGGCGCTGCACGTGGTCGTTTGCTGGCTAAACGTGCGCACGAAGTTTATCGCAGCACCATGTGGGTACTTGCTACCAATTCTTTAACACGCGGTATTACGGATACCGGGATTGCCGTGGGTGCGGCGGTGTTGCTGGGTTATGGCGCTTATCGTGTGCAAATGGGTGTGACCAGCTTAGAAACCTTACTAATTATCTTAATGGCAGGTGTGGAAGTGTTCCGACCGCAACGAGATATGCGTGCGTTATTGCATGAAGGCATGGTTGGACTATCTGCAGCACATGGGGTGTTTACATTGCTAGATGCGCGTTCGTCGATAGATTGGCCGTCTGAAAAAACGGAGGCTGATGAATTATCGACGAAAACGACTACTGCCAGCGTTACATTTGATAACGTATCCTTTGCTTACCCCGGTGGTCGGCAACCAGCACACTCAGGTCTCAGTTTTGATGTGGCAGAAGGTGAACGTATTGGTTTTGTCGGTCCAAGTGGGGCAGGCAAGTCGACTATTATGAAATTGTTGCTACGCTTTTATGATCCAGATCAGGGAAAAATATGTGTTGGCGGTCAAGACCTGCGTACATTAACAACGGAAGCGCTTTATCTTCAATTGGCGGTCGTTTCTCAGGATACCTATTTATTTCATGGAACGGTCGCCGATAACTTACGTTTTGGCAAATTGCAAGCGAGTTGCGAAGAACTGCAAGTTGCAGCACAACAAGCGAACGCACATGAATTTATCGAACAATTACCAAATGGTTATGACACGGTAATTGGTGAGCGTGGCATTCGATTATCCGGTGGTCAGCGACAGCGCATTGCCATTGCTCGAGCATTGTTGCGCGACGCGCCAATTCTTGTGTTGGATGAGGCATTATCAGCAGTGGACGCTGAAAATGAAGCGATTATCCAGCAGGCGCTGGATCGTTTGATGCAAGGTCGCACTACGCTAATTTTTGCGCATCGGTTATCCAGTGTTATTGGCTGCGATCGCATCATTGTGCTAAATAACGGCCAGGTAGTTGAGTCTGGTACGCATAGTGATTTGATTACGCAGCATAATCATTACTGGCGTTTAATGGCTTCACAAATAACATGCAATGATATGCAAGCAATCGGCCAAACACATGTTACGCCCAATATCGTAGCTAAAGAACAAGCGCCGGTCGCTAGAACCAATCAGACCAATGAAGATTCCACCGATGACATTCTGCAGTCTAGTGGGTTGGGTTGGCGCGGTGTCATTCGTGAATTGTCAGGCTATGTTAGTGGGTATAAAGGACGCTTGACGATGACCTTCATTTTTGGTGTGTTACGTGTATTGGCTTTTATCGGCGTAGGTGTATTTAGCGCATTGATCGTCGCTGCGGTTAAAACGAATCAACCTTATGATGATTGGTTGATTTGGTTGGGTGTTTTAGCTTCATTGTCGGGTCTTTTGCATTGGCTAGAGTCGTGGGTGGCGCATGATATGGCGTTCCGTATGTTGGCGGATTTACGCGTTAAATTGTATGAAAAGCTTGAAGCATTAGCACCCGCATTTTTAGTGCGCCGTCGCAGTGGTGACATGGTGGCAATGGCAACACATGATGTAGAAATGGTCGAATATTTTTTTGCCCATACGGTAGCACCGGCTTTTGTGGCAATTTTGGTGCCGGCATTGGTGCTTATTGTATTAGGATGGCAGAGTTTATTACTCGCCTTGGTGCTCGCTCCATTTTTATTAATTGTGGGACTGAGTCCATTTATGCTCCGGCGTCGTATTGACGACCTTGGTTCTCGGGCGCGTGAGTCCTTGGCGGAATTGAATGCTTATGTGGTTGATAGTGTTCAAGGCTTGCATGAAATCATTGCGTTCAGGCAAGTTTCAAACCGTCGTGATGGGTTCGTCACACAAGTTGAAAATCATCTGTCGATTCGTCAGCCTTTCCTGCGCGATCTTAGTTGGCAAACAGTCGTGCTGGAGATTGTTACTGGCTTGGGTGGTTTAGTTATTGTTATGACAGGCGCCTACCTCGCTTCAAAAGGTGAAATATCCGACGCACTATTACCTATGCTGACCCTGCTAGCGATGTCAGCGTTCTTGCCTGTGTCAGAAATAGCCCAAGTGGGTAGACAACTTGCTAATACTTTGGGAGCGACGCGACGCTTACATGCGGTGCAATCTACGGCTGTTGCTGTAACCGATGGGCCGGGTGTTCATGTGACGTGCGGTGTAAATAAATCGACCGTTGCGGCACTTGAAATGAATGATGTAAATTTCGCTTATGAAACAAGCCATGTTGCCACATTGAATGCGGTTAGCTTTAGCGTGCCATCTGGCGATACAGTAGCGCTGGTGGGGCCATCCGGCTCAGGAAAAACCACCATCGCACATTTATTGTTGCGTTTTTGGGATCCAAGTTCAGGTAATGTGCGACTACATGGCCATGATTTGCGGGATTATTCGTTGAATGATCTGCGAGCGCGCATTGCTTTGGTGAGTCAAGATACTTATTTATTCAATGCAACACTGCGAGAAAACATCCTAATGGCACGACCTGAAGCCGATGAACAAGCAATCAATGATGCGATTCGACGCGCAGCTTTAGAAGATTTTGTTGCCGTTCAACCGGAAGGGCTTGACACGCCGGTTGGTGAACGTGGGTTGCGTTTATCCGGCGGTCAACGACAACGGGTAGCCATTGCACGCGCTTTTCTGAAAGATGCACCCATCCTTATTTTGGACGAGGCTACTTCACATTTGGATGCTGTCAGTGAAGCGACTGTACGACAATCGCTGGAAGATCTCATGCACGATCGCACTACAGTCGTAATTGCACATCGACTTTCAACTGTGCGTAATGCCGACAATATTATTGTATTGAAAGAAGGGAGTGTGGTTGAAATGGGGAGTCATGATCAATTGTTGGCTAAAGGTGGGTTGTATTATCAATTGCTTAGTCGGCAACTTGGGATAGGATTGTGAATTCTATTTAATAGTCTGGTATTTAACCTATGTTACGAAAAAATTTATGTTGATAAAAAACTGGAAATCAGTTTTGAATCGTTCTATGATCACAAGATGAGTGCACGTTGCATTGAGAGTATATCAACGTAAGTTTGTTAATTCTGTCTTAGTGTAGTTATATTGTTTTTGTGGACAGGTGGGTGTTTTTAACCCAAATTAAAGGATAATATGCATATATTTTTAACGATGAAAGCGTGGCAATTGCTAATACTGTTGATTGTGCCGTTATTGTTTTTTGCGCTGGCTTTTTCTGGGCTGGATAGCTTTAAATGGTTTGGCGTTTTGATTTTATTTTGGGCTGTAATTTTTTGTGTCTGGGTATATTCCATCGGTTCAGCCTCAAATAGAGAACTTAAGGGTGATTTAAGAAAAGATCCAACGATGTATAAATTAAGCTTTGTGATTCCAATACTTTATATCATTTTACTGGCTGTTTTTATCTTCCCTAGTATTCAAATCAATGGTCAACCGCAAAAACCAGCAGCTTGGATGACTAAACTTCATTTAATTTCAATGTGCTGTATTTTTTATAGTCTTTGGTTTACAGCCAAACAATTTGTTACGTTACAACGAGGTTTTGAGGTTAAGTTTATTGACTATAGCGTGCCTTTCTTTTTGTTGTGTTTTACGCCAATTGGAATCTGGTTTCTTCAGCCAAGTATTAATGAAATGTTTGATGAAGAAAACCTTGACTTAACGTAATAGCTTTCGCTTGGATCGGCACTTTCCTCTATTCGCCATAGCGAATCATCTTGTTCGTGAATCTAAAATACTTCCCTTGTTAAATCACCGGCAATTTTTTTAATGCAGTGTAGATAACTAAATTATCTAAGATTAAAAAAGAGTTGCCATCTGATTTTATGCAAGATTAAGGATGCCCCTCTTTGTTTGAAAAACGTTACCGATTGCTGACTAAACTTAGGCGGCGCTTCATATTAGGTAATTTTTTCATTTTTGTCCTCTGTTATATGAATCAATTCAAACTTTAATGTCGTCTGGTGTGTGCTTGTAATGTTTTCGGTACTTTGAGGTAGGAGTTTTTGCGCCTTGGATAAGATTACGTTGATATAAAGAGGTGTTTATTTAATTACTTTAAATGCCTTATGGGGATGAATTGGCAATGCTCGCAGGGGTGTTAATTATCATAATTGAAAAACAATATAGTTAAATTAGAAATAAGTGGCTATTTCTTTGGTTATTTTAAATTAACAATATTTTTGATTATTTTTACTTTAAAAAATAAAGACTAATAAATCTCCTTCTGTACATATCACATGTTTTTTTATGGCCAGTATAAAAAAACACTGTATTCATGCAGACTTAAAAAGTATACTGCTTGTGTGCAAACAGGAAAATAACACTACATATAGTATGTGAGTTATTTAATTAAGGTTCTATGATTCTTGTAAATACAACTATTTCTACGTGTCAATATGGATTAGGAAAGGTCAACTATGCAGATCGCTACGGAAAAAACAAACCTCAAAACTCACTCTGAAAATGAGTCTGTTTCAGATGTTGCTACACAAGATATCAATTATTTCCAACATAAAATTATTCGTCGTAATGGTGCAGTTGTCGCTTTTGAGCCCAATAAAATTTCAGTTGCTTTAACAAAAGCATTTATTGCCGTTGGTGGCGGTCAAGGCGCGGCCTCGGTTAGGGTGCGTGAGGTCGTGGCAAGTTTGACGCGAGATGTGGTCAATGCATTGCTACGTCGTCAACCCGACAGTGGGACATTTCATATTGAGGACATTCAAGATCAAGTTGAACTCGCATTAATGCGTTCAGGTGAGCATGATGTTGCGCGTGCTTATGTTCTTTATCGTGAGGACAGGGCGCGTGAGCGGGCTAGATTAAAAGAAGAAGCCGCTGCTGATACGCCAGTAGATGTATTACATGTGTTGGATAAAGGTCGCAGAGTACCTTTGGATATTGCAAAATTAACGGCATTGATCGAATCGTCTTGTGCGGGTTTGGGTGATGAGGTAAATGCTTCGTTGATTTTGAAGGCAACATTAAAAGACTTGTATGAAGATGTGCCGCTGGAAGAAGTTCATAAATCTACCGTGCTATCCGCTCGTGCTCTAATTGAGAAAGACCCTGCCTATGGTTATGTGACTTCTCGTTTGTTGCTTAACAACATTCGTCTTGAAGTATTGGGCGAAGAGGTGACATCACAAGAAATGAATGCTCGGTATAAAGATTATTTTCCGGCATTTATTAAGCGTGGTATTGAAGAAGGACTGTTAGATGAAAAGTTAGCGCAGTTTGACTTGCCGCGCATGGCGGCAATTTTAGATGCAGATCGTGATCTACAATTTGATTATCTTGGACTACAGACATTATATGATCGCTACTTCCTTCATGTGAAGGAGAAGCGCATAGAATTACCTCAAGCATTCTTTATGCGTGTGGCCATGGGTTTGGCACTGAATGAAATTGACCGCGAAGCGCGGGCGATTGAATTCTACAACGTACTCTCTAGTTTTGACTTCATGAGCTCCACGCCGACGCTGTTTAATTCAGGTACCTGTCGTTCACAACTTTCTTCCTGCTACCTCACCACCGTACCAGATAACCTTGATGGTATTTATGAGGCGATCAAAGAGAATGCTTTACTTGCTAAATATGCGGGTGGTTTAGGCAATGACTGGACTGCGGTTCGTGCATTAGGTGCGCGCATTAAAGGTACCAATGGTAAGTCACAGGGTATCGTACCTTTCCTTAAAGTAGTGTCAGACACGGCTGTTGCGGTGAATCAAGGTGGCAAACGTAAAGGTGCAGTGTGCGCTTATCTGGAATCTTGGCATCTGGACATCGAAGAGTTCTTGGAGCTACGTAAGAATACCGGTGATGATCGCCGTCGTACGCATGATATGAATACGGCTACTTGGGTTCCTGACTTATTTATGAAACGCGTCATGGATGCTGGGGAGTGGACGTTATTCTCACCGTCGGACGTACCGGATCTTCACGAAATATTTGGTAAAGAATTTGAGCAAGCTTATCTGGCCTATGAGGAAAAAGCGGAACGTGGTGAGATTGAGTTATTCAAAAAGATCCCTGCGCTGCAGCTGTGGCGCAAAATGCTCAGTATGTTGTTTGAAACTGGCCACCCGTGGATTACTTTCAAAGACCCGTGCAATATTCGTTCCCCACAAAACCATATGGGTGTAGTGCATAGCTCGAACCTTTGTACTGAGATTACGCTAAATACCAATGAAAACGAAATTGCGGTGTGTAATTTGGGTTCGATTAATTTGGTTGCACATTTGAAAGATGGCAAATTGGACACCGATAAACTCAAGAAAACTATCAAAACCGCGATGCGTATGCTCGATAACGTTGTGGACATCAACTTTTACGCCGTGGGCAAAGCACGTAATGCGAACCTCAAGCACCGTCCGGTTGGCATGGGTATCATGGGTTTCCAGGATTGCCTGCATCATCAGGGTATCCCTTACGCATCAGATGAAGCTGTGGCTTTTGCGGACGAGTCGATGGAAACAGTTGCTTACTATGCCTATTGGGCGTCATCTGAGTTAGCTAAAGAGCGCGGGCGCTATAGTTCGTATCAAGGTAGCTTGTGGGATCGAGATATATTACCGCATGACTCTCTGGAATTATTACGCGAAGAGCGAGGTGGCTTTGTTGAGGCGGATTTATCCACTACTCAAGATTGGGCGGCTTTGCGTAAACAAATCAAAAAGTACGGTATGCGGAATTCTAACTGCTTAGCTATTGCACCGACTGCAACTATTTCTAATATTGTTGGTGTCTCAGCCAGTATCGAGCCAACATATCAGAATCTCTATGTGAAATCTAATTTGTCGGGTGAATTTACCATTGCAAATCAATCGTTGGTCAATGATTTAAAAGCACTCAATCTTTGGGATGAAGTAATGATTGCTGATCTTAAATATTTTGACGGCGCGATTAGCAAAATTGACCGCATACCTGATGATGTGCGCGCGTTATATGCCACGGCTTTTGAGATGGAGCCCAGTTGGTTAGTTGAAGCAGCTGCACGGCGACAAAAATGGATTGATCAATCGCAGTCGCTAAATATTTACATGTCGGGTGTTTCTGGAAAGAAATTGGATGATATCTATAAATTGGCCTGGTTGCGCGGCTTGAAAACAACATATTACTTGCGTTCATTAGGTGCGACAGCGGCAGAGAAATCGACTGTTCAAGCCGGCGCATTAAATGCTGTGCCTGCAGATGGTGGTTATACTGAAGAAATAAAATATTGCGCAATCGATGATGAAAGTTGCGAATCATGTCAATAGGTTACTTGTTTTTCGTAAAGTAATTTATTGTAAGTAAACAAAGCTCTGTAAATAAAGGAAATAAACATGCTGACATTTGAAGACGAACCAACGCAGCCAAACGCACTATTACCGAAAAATAACATGAATAATGATAAACAAGAGTCTGATTCGAATGCAGTTGAAGCATTAGAGAGTAAGGGCTCACAACAGGATAATAATGATGCGAATCGTCGTATTTCAATTTCAGATAAGCGCATTATTAACTGTAGTGCGGATGTGAATCAGCTTGTGCCATTCAAATACAAATGGGCGTGGGATAAATATCTTTCTGCTTGTGCAAATCACTGGATGCCACAAGAAATCAACATGAGTCGCGATATTGAACTGTGGAAAGATCCTAATGGCTTAACGGATGATGAGCGCCGCTTAATTAAACGTAACCTGGGTTTCTTTGTAACGGCTGATTCATTAGCTGCGAATAATATCGTGTTGGGAACATATCGCCACATAACTAACCCGGAGTGCCGTCAGTATTTATTGCGTCAAGCATTTGAAGAAGCCATACACACTCACGCTTATCAATATATTGTTGAGTCTCTAGGGTTGGATGAAGGCGAGATATTTAATGCTTATCATGAAGTTGATTCTATTCGCGAAAAAGATGAGTTCTTGATCCCGTTCATTGATGTTCTGACCAATCCAGAGTTTAAAACAGGCACCCTAGAATCAGATCAACAGTTGTTGAGAAGCCTGATTGTCTTCGCTTGCATTATGGAAGGTTTGTTCTTTTATGTAGGCTTTACGCAAATTTTGGCATTAGGTCGACAAAATAAGATGACCGGTTCAGCAGAGCAGTATCAATACATTTTGCGTGATGAATCTATGCACTGCAATTTTGGTATTGATGTGATCAATCAAATCAAAATGGAAAACCCGCAACTGTGGACAAAAGCATTTCGAGAAGAAATTAGTGGGCTGATGGAAAAAGCCGTGGCACTGGAGTATCGCTATGCTGAAGATACTATGCCACGCGGTGTGTTGGGTATGAATGCGCCAATGTTTAAGGAATATCTACGTTATATTGCAAACCGTCGTTGTCAGCAAATTGGCTTAGATGTCCTGTTTGATGACGCTAATAACCCGTTCCCTTGGATGTCTGAAATGATTGACTTGAAAAAAGAGAAAAATTTCTTTGAAACCCGTGTAACGGAATATCAAACGGGTGGCGCGTTAAATTGGGATTGAGGAGATAGCCATTAATCTATGAACCAATATCTAATGGTTAAAGCTTTCCATCTTTCTGGTGCTAATCTTGGTAATAGTTCACTATTACCAAGATCCTCAACATGAAAGACTCTATCCAATTGGCTCAAAATTAATTAATGATTCCAATTTTTTCATTATAGGAGATGGCTGGTATGGACTATCGCGAAGAAAGAGATGCTATGGGCATGGTGCAAGTGCCAGCCACCATGCTGTGGGGCGCGCAAACACAGCGTTCATTACAAAATTTTAAAATATCTCACGAGCGCATGCCTGCCACGTTGATCAAAGCGTTGGCGCAAGTTAAACGCTCAGCTGCAACGGTTAACCGCGACCTTGGTTTACTTGATAGCACCCGTGCGACAGCTATTATCAATGCGGCGGATGAAGTCATTGCCGGTGATCACAACGATCAATTTCCGCTAGTAATTTGGCAAACGGGTTCTGGCACACAAACCAATATGAACATGAACGAGGTATTGGCAAACCGTGCATCAGAATTATTGGGCGGCAGTCGTGGTGCAAATCGCAGGATTCATCCTAACGACGATGTTAACAAAGGCCAATCTTCTAATGATGTTTTTCCAACGGCAATGCATGTTGCAGCTGCGCAGGTATTGCATCATGATTTAGAGCCGTCAATACGATTATTAAACAAAACTTTAAGTAGTAAAGTTAAAGAATTTTCGAGTGTTGTGAAAATCGGCCGCACCCATCTGCAAGATGCAACTCCGCTTACCTTAGGTCAAGAATTTTCGGGTTATGTCGCACAACTGGATCATGGTTTGAAACATGTTCAAGCATCGACTGCGCATATATATGAATTGGCACTAGGTGGCACCGCTGTCGGTACCGGATTGAATGCACATCCTGAATTTGCAGTACGTGTCGCCACTGAATTGGCGAGTTTAACAACGCTACCATTTATCACCGCACCCAATAAATTTGAAGCACTGGCCTGTAATGATGCGCTCGTTCATGCTCATGGCACACTTAAAACGCTGGCTGCGTCGCTAATGAAAATCACCAACGACATCCGCTGGCTAGCCTCTGGCCCGCGTTGTGGCATTGGTGAATTAAATATTCCTGAAAACGAACCGGGCAGTTCCATCATGCCAGGTAAGGTCAATCCCACTCAAGCAGAAGCCGTGACTATGCTGTGTTGCCAAGTCATGGGCAACGACGTCGCCATTAATGTCGGTGGGGCCATGGGTAACTTTGAGCTCAATGTCATGAAGCCCATGATTATTCATAATTTCCTACAAAGTGTGCGCTTACTAACTGATGGAATGGTGAGTTTTAATGATAATTGTGCTGTTGGTATTCAAGCTAACCATGAACGTATAGATAACTTGATGAACAATTCATTGATGCTTGTTACTGCACTCAACCCTCACATTGGCTATGACAAAGCTTCAGAAATCGCCAAAAAAGCGCATAAAGAAGCAACCACATTAAAAGCCGCTGCAGTTGCCACCGGCTATGTGACGGCAGAAGAATTTGATGCATGGGTGGTGCCTGAGGCGATGGTGGGGAAGAAGTAGGGAGCAAATAAACGAAGCGCATTGCACCTAAATGATGTGAGTTTGATGATTGAATCGGTAATAAACATATAAGGGGTTGATATGCACCGTAGTCAAACAATACAGATACTGGCTAAATTAAAACCTGACTTAGTTAAACGTTTCGGCGTGATTCGATTAGCTTTGTTTGATTCTGTGGTGCTTGATGAAACGAGGCCTGATAGTAATATTGAAATCATTGTGTCTTTCGATGGCCTCGCAACTATGAAGAAGTTTTCCGGTGTGCTATTTACTTTAGAAGATGCGCTCGGTCATCCCATTGATTTAGTGTTAGAAAATTCAATGTGCACCGAATTGCGTCTCTGTATTGAGAAAGAGGCGATTAGT
>JAJFJG010000103.1 GCA_021774265.1 Nitrosomonas sp. | reverse complement strand
GCCTCAAACAAAATTATCTAAATATGAACTAATTTTTAGTAACCCTCTAATCTAGATTAATAAAGATATAATAAATCAATCAGTTAATGATTTATTTTTTTACGAGATATATGCAATGCTACTTTCTGAGTAAGCTCTAATTAGAACACTGTCGACCACTCCAGACCGAATACCATTCAGCATTCCCAGCAAAGTTTTAAAAATGAATCCATTGTCACCGCTTGATAATATCCGCATTGTACTCAGTCATACCAGCCATCCCGGCAATATTGGCGCAACGGTACGTGCCATGAAAACTATGGGACTTACTTCACTTAATCTAGTAAACCCCAAATCTTTTCCTGATAAAACAGCGGATATACGTGCCGTCGGCGCACGAGATATATTGAACCAAGTGAAGGTGTTCACGGACATTGATGAGGCTTTACATGGCACGATGATGGCAGCGGCAGTTACGGCTCGTGCCAGAGGGTTACCACATGAAACTTATAATTCTCGACAAGGTGCAGAATCATTGCTTGACTATGCGCGAGAATATCCCGTTGCCCTACTTTTTGGAGCAGAAACAGCGGGCCTTACAACAGCAGAGGTAAGCAAATGCCAAATGACCATCCACATCCCAACCAACCCGGATTACTCGTCTCTCAATCTCGCCAGCGCAGTACAGGTGATGGTTTATGAATTACGCATGGCGTTACCGGAGATTGATGAAGAACCTCCACTCACAAATACACCCGCAGTATTTAATGAGATGGAGTTCTTTTACGAACACCTTGAGCAAGTCATGATTCGCAGTGAGTTTCTTAATCCAGACGAACCCAAACGACTAATGCAACGAATGCGTCGCTTGTTTTCACGTGCTCGAATCGAAAGAGAAGAAGTCAATATCTTACGTGGCATTCTGACGGCAGTTGAGAAGCATATGGGAAAATAAATCAACTTTCTTTAATAAGCGTACCCACACCTTGGTCAGTCAAAATTTCTAACAACAGCGCATGCTCAGCACGTCCATCAATGATGTGACAAGACTTAACGCCTTTTTTCACCGCATCTAAGGCCGAGCCAATTTTTGGTAACATGCCGCCCGAAATCGTACCATCCACAAATAATTCATCAACTCGCTGTGCTGTCAGCCCCGTCAACAAATTACCATTTTTATCAAGTACACCTGGGATATTGGATAATAAAATGAGTTTCTCGGCCTGCAGAATTTCAGCCAATTTACCCGCCACTAAATCGGCGTTGATATTGTAAGACTCACCGTCTTCTCCGACACCGATCGGTGCGATGACTGGAATAAAGTTTTGCGTATCTAGCAATGCAATTAACGATGGGTCGATACTTTCGATCTCACCTACTTGACCAATATTAAGCCACTCACCCGCTTTCTCGTTATCGGCCATTAACAATTTTTTAGCGCGAATGAAAGCGCCATCTTTACCCGTCAAGCCTACTGCGTGACCACCCTGACGATTAATCAAGCTCACGATATCTTTATTTACTAACCCGCCCAATACCATTTCAACCACATCCATAGTTTCAGCATCCGTCACCCGCATACCTTGGATGAACTCACCCTGTTTTCCAACACGTTTTAACATGTTATCAATTTGCGGACCTCCGCCATGGACGATGACGGGATTCATACCCACAAGTTTTAACAACACAACGTCACGGGCAAACCCCTTCTTTAGATTCTCCTCAATCATGGCATTACCACCGTATTTAATGACAATAGTTTTACCATGAAAACGACGAATGTACGGTAACGCCTCAGCCAATATCTTGGCTTTGTCTTTTGCTGCAGATAACGGGAGCATATTTATAGGTTAATTAGTTTCATGATTTATTGTTAGAATTCAAGAGGCCTTATCTTTATAAGTTAAACTGCAATTTTCAAGAAATTATCTTCTTGCACCAACGCTTGTAGATTTAACACATGCCAAACTCTACCTTCTCTATCTTGGCATTTACCAGCCGAACCTAATGGTTTTGGCGTCGATTCTTCAGCATTCTCCATAGCTTCGAAGTCTGACAAACTACGGATACCCAGCATATTACTCACGAGCAATCCACTGTTCACGTTATATCGAGACGAGGACAAAAAAACACGTGTTTTCTGATTAATTTGAGTCGGCGGACCAGCAAGGTATAGCGATAAATCTGTAATACCGTAGAGATTACCACGTACATTCGCCATACCTAAGAACCATGGTTGCGTCAACGCCACAGTGGCTAACTTAGGCACAGGTAACACTTCGTTCACATCGGTCATATGCACCAACCAACGCGCATTACCAATAGCCATACCCAATACGGAGGTAGAAGTGTCTTCGACGGCTTTATTTATCTGATCAGTTAGTGCTAATTGGTAGTCCTTCATGAGTATTATCTAGCTGCTTATAATTTAACTGCGAAACTTTTCGTAACTACTCGTCGGCAACAACAGGCATGGTGACATAATCTTTAGCACCTAAACGCTAGCCGTCGGTTGGCGTTTAGCAGAACATATGATAACCGGAATATGCATAGTTTCTTTATCTTTCACTATCATACGTGTTGCTTCAGAACCGTTTAATCCGAGCATAACAACATCAATTAAGACTAAACCAAGTTCACCTTGCTTGGACATTGCAATACCATTTTCACTATTATTCGCAAACCCTATATGATAACCGCTTTGCGTAAAATACCGGAAAGTAAATGTCTATCAATCGGTGAATCGTCAACGATTAGAATCCTCTTAATAGTCATAATTACATATTTCTTACAATCTATAATCTTAAATGAACTGTACTTGCTGTCCCGTTTTATCGAAACAAATATTAAGCATTCAATTAACGCCTATCTTTTATTAAGCAGTATTCGACATGGCTATATTTTACTGTATTATCAAACTCAAAATTGACTAACTCTTAGGACTGAACGTAATGAAAAATTTGTTCTTAAATATCTTACTACTTATTTTACTTTTACCTGTTTTAGTCAGTTGCATCCCTCTTTTTGCTGTTGGCGTTGGAGCAGGTGCTGGAACAGGTGCTGTGATGTCAGATGACAGACGCACCAGCGGTATGTTTGTAGAGGACGAGATCATCGAACTCAAAAGCGGCCGGCGCATTAAGGAACAGTTTAAAAACACTGCTCATATCAACGTCACGAGTTACAATCGCAACGTTTTATTAACCGGTGAAGCGCCGCAAAATGAAGCAAAACAACAAATCGAAACGCTGGTTATGAGTGTCGATAACGTACGAAATATCGTCAACAATATTAAAGTCTCAGAAAACAGCTCACTTGCTTCACGTAGCAAAGATTCGCTAATTACATCTAATGTTAAAGCGCGTTTTTTACATTCAGGGCAATTCAGATTCAACCATATTAAAGTCATTACAGAAAATGGCATTGTCTATTTACTTGGCATGGTGAAACGTGAGGAAGCAGATAATGCAGCTGAAATTGCCAGTACGACGTCAGGTGTTTTAAAAGTAATAAAGGTATTTGAATATCTGGACTAATATAGACGCATCTACATTATTTACAATACTAAATATTCATGTTACCCACTGATTTTATTAGCGCACTCAGCACATTACTTCCTGTTGAGTGCCTGCTAACTGACCCTGTCGAATGCTATTCCTACGCCTATGATAATAGTCGGAAAATTTTCCCACCCGATGCCGTCGTTTTTCCGCGATCATCTGATGAGATACAGTCTATTATTAAACTCTGCAACCAATTTAAGATTCCAATAACACCTCGTGGCAGAGGAACTGGAACAGCTGGCGGCTGTTTGGCTGAGCAAGGTGGCGTTAGCCTTTCCCTTGAGCGAATGCAAGCTATCATTACGATTGACCCCGCTAACCGCGTAATCGTCGCCGAACCAGGCGTACTAAACCAAAGCATTCAGACAGCAGCCCAACCTTATGGTTTTTTTTGGCCACCTGACCCATCGAGCGCTGCTTTCTCTAGTATTGGGGGAAATATAGCTACCAGCGCTGGAGGGCCTCATGCAGTCAAGTATGGCACGACCCGCGAACACGTACTTGGTTTAAA
The DNA here is from genome assembly GCA_021774265.1 of Nitrosomonas sp. Classification (GTDB taxonomy): domain Bacteria; phylum Pseudomonadota; class Gammaproteobacteria; order Burkholderiales; family Nitrosomonadaceae; genus Nitrosomonas. Next base: position 41,419 of record JAJFJG010000103.1, on the reverse strand, counting down.
AGCAGTAACTGGTTCTGGTGATGCTATTAAAACAGGCTGTTACACAACAAAAGGCGTGGTAGGTTATGACCTAACGCGGCTTTTAATCGGCTCGGAGGGAACTTTGGCCGTGATCACAGAAGCCACGCTTAAACTTACCGCACTTCCTCAAGCAGTAGGTGGTATCACTGCACATTTTAGCGATACAGCTTCTTGTGCGGCTGCAATCGTTGCGATTATGGCACTTCCGCAATTACCCAGCGCATTAGAATTTCTTGATAGACAATCCCTCAATTTAATACGTGGTAAATATCCTGATATGTTGCCATCGGATTCTAACGCCATGCTGATGATCGAAGTCGATGGCTCAGCACTAGACATTGAGGCATCTGTCACGAACATTCTCTCTGCTTGTCAGCAGGATGGCTTATTACTTGCTAAAAAGACTCAAGACGCAGCAAGTTTGTGGAAAGCTCGTAAAGCGTTATCACCCCTTTTACGTGAGATAGCTCCGAAGAAAATAAATGAGGATATCGTTGTTCCAGTGGACTGCTTACCCGAATTTCTTGGAAAACTTGAACAATTAAGCCTTAAATATCAATTAGCAAATGTAAACTTTGGTCATGCAGGCAATGGTAATATCCACGTCAATCTTTTGATTAACCCTGATATTGAGGGTGAAGTGCAACATGCGGAAAAATGCTTGGATGAGATCTTTGATCTGGTGATAAAACTTAACGGAACGCTGTCTGGCGAGCACGGTATTGGTCGTGAAAAGCGTGCATTTGTAACTAAAGAGATTGATGATATTACACTTAATTTCATGAAGCGCATTAAAATAGTTTTTGATCCCAATAATATTCTAAACCCTGGTAAGTTATTCCCCTAGTATTCCTTTATTATTGGGATCAAGACTCGTTTAATAGTGCTTCAATATCATGCAGAAAAACATCTTTCTGACTTCCATAACCTACATAAAGTCGAATATCACCTTCAGTATCGAAAAGATACGTGCCTGTTGAATGATCTACCTTAGGTGATCCGTTATCTCTGTTTTGGAATTTGCTATAGACTTTAAAATCTCTAATGACACCATCAATTGCTGCTTGATCGCCCGTTAATCCTATGAATCTATCATCAAATAATGATAAATATTGCTTCAATTTCTCTAGTGTATCTTGTGCCGGGTCTAATGTTACAAATAATACTTGAACTCTATCTGCATCATCACCAAGTGCTTCCATCGTCTCAGCTAAGATACCCATGTTGGTTGGGCACATATCAGGACACTGAGTATAACCAAAAAAGACCACCACGACGCTGCCTTCAAAATCAGACAATGAGCGCTTCTTGGCTTTATGATCTATAAGCTGGAAGTCTTGACCGAAGCTAGCGCCAGTAATCTCAGTCGACAAAAAATTTTGCTTATCATTAGCTTTACACCCAAACAAATGACCTGTCAACAGCACGATTACTAGCGCTTTAAAAATCAGCCTTATCACCTAGTTAAATTTAAAAGTAGAAATAATGATCGACAAGTAATGCGACAAATAGCAACGCCAAATAAAGAATCGAATATTTGAATGCATCTTTGGCCAATTGATCGCTGTAATTGCGATAAATTTCGATCGCATAATACATAAATATACCGTCTAAAATAAGCACGCTAACAAGATAAATCAATCCACTCATCTGGGTGACGTACGGTAAGAGTGTGACAATTGTCAGAATGACGGTATATAACAGAACATGTAATTTTGTAAATTGATCACCATGCGTGACTGGAAGCATAGGCATACCGATCTTTGCGTATTCTTTTTTTCGATAGAGTGCTAATGCCCAGAAATGTGGAGGAGTCCACGCAAATATAATTAGAAATAACAATAGTGCATCCGCAGTCACCTCGCCTGTTACAGCAGCCCAACCTAACACAGGCGGCATAGCACCTGACGCGCCACCGATGACAATATTCTGTGGCGTTAATGGCTTAAGAATTAGCGTATAGATAATGGCATAGCCAACAAAAGTGCCTAGCGTTAACCACATAGTTAATGGGTTAACCCAAGCGTAAAGCATGTACAGACCAGATCCACCAACAATAGATAGAAAAAAAAGTGTTTCGCCTGTACTCACTTTTCCTTGTGGCAAGGGCCTACCTTGCGTTCTAGCCATAATGCCATCATATTCTTGCTCAACTAAGCAATTTAAGGCTGCAGCTGCACCAGCCACCAAAGCAATACCCAACGTACCAAAAAACAAAGCATCCAATGGAACCGCGCCAGGCACAGCTAGAAACATTCCTATAAAGGCTGTAAACACAATTAATGATACAACACGTGGTTTGGTTAATCTATAAAATTGCTGAACACGCGATGCAGTATTTTGCCACGTCATACTATTATCCATTTGACTCATCTCCTAACGTATTACCAGGCGGAAACCTGTTTATTTTTCGATTTTTAAGTTAATTTTTAATGAATGCAATTCTGATATATCTAGCTAATGTTCCAACTGAGATACGTGCAAAAGCCTTTTCAAATCTTCCACCATTTCAGATGGGTCGGCATTTTCAGGAAACCGCATCATTACATTACCAATAGGATCGACTAAATATATATGAAGCCTTTGGGATTCCGTTGGTTTCAAAGACTCTAATAATTCACTATCCTTTGCATTTACAAATATCGTTCCTTCATACTTTTCTAAAAGGCTTGAATCTATTGCGACATTATCGTCGATTAGCCATAACCTCTTAACGCGGTGCATTTCTTTATTCTGTACTAGTCTCACTTGACGCATTTTGTATAGTTTTTGATCGCAGTATTCATTACAATTTCCAGAGTCAACCATTATCATGGTCCATTTCCCGTGTATATCACGAGGCCTGAAGATTGTATTATCTACCTGATTTACCGCGTCACCTTTAAAATCCTCCATATCAATTAATTCACCATAATTAATGGTGCCTGGTCGATAATCTGAATAATGTAGTGCATATGAAATAACGACTGGTACAAGTAACAATGCCATTATCGCCAATAATTTTTGTTTATGTGCTTTCTTAACTTTCTGTTCGGTTTCGTTTAACATTCAACACCATAAATATGATTACTGTTAATGCAGCGAAAGAATACCACTGAAACGCATAACCCAAATTCTTTGATGACCCAGTATCAAGTCGTATCCAATCTCGTATTAGGCCGTCTTCTAACTCGTCTTCCTGCTGTATCAAAATAGGTTGTAAGTTCAGCCCTGTTTGTTCCTGATAGCGGTCTATATATAGAGTGCTCCATACGGCACCCGTTACAACATGATCTGACAATACCAATGCACGTTGTGTTGGTGGTATTACAGTGCCCGTTACTTTAATTTCACCTTCCACTTCAGGAATGTGCGGCAAGATATCACGATTCATCCCAGTCGCAACCCACCCTCTGTTCACAAGGACATGCATATCACTATTAGCGATTCTAACGGGTGAAATAATATGATAACCCGCAACACCATTATGCGTTTTGTTGTCTAAATAAATGCTTTGCTCTGCTACATATTCGCCTACCACTTCAACCTCGCGATACAAGAGATTATCTAGTTTAATAGGTGTAGCTGGTAAATTAAGCGTTGGCTGTTTAGCAAATTCTTCTAATTGTTGTTGTCTTGCATCTTTTTCATCTGCACGAGAAAGTTGCCAGTTACCCAACTGTATAAATACCACGACAAATATCGTTGACACAATAATTGCCCAAATTTTGGGTTTAAAATCATAACTAAGTATTTTCATTTATTAGTGATATAGCTTCATTGAACTATGGGGGACAGCGTAATCAAATATAGAGCGGGCGAAATGAGTTATGTATTCAATTGGTATATGTTGCCATTATCGACAAGGCAATATTATTTAGGTTCAATCATCGTATTTATTTATCAATGCAATCTGTTTGAAACGATTCCAGCCTTTTTCGATTAGAAACTTACTCATATAACTATTCGTCAAAAGCTGGAATTTACTACCTACTGCGAATCAAGTTTGTCTACGTTACATCAGATAAACAAATACAAACAAACCTAACCAGACCACGTCAACAAAATGCCAATACCATGCAACACCTTCAAAGCCAAAATGCTTATCTGCTGTAAAGTGTCCAGCTTTCAAGCGAAAGGTAATCACCGTGAGCATAATCGCGCCTACACATACGTGGAATCCATGAAAGCCTGTCAACATAAAGAATGTTGAACCATATGCACCCGATGTCATCTTGAGATTAAGATCTTCATATGCATGACCATATTCATAAATTTGGCATGCGAGAAAGATTACGCCAAGCGCAACCGTTGCAATCATCCATGTTATTGTCTTTGCTCTATCACCGGCTCTTAACGCATGGTGTGCAATGGTTAATGTTACACCAGAAGTCAACAATAGCGCTGTATTGATAGCTGGTAGCCCCCATGCGCCCATTTCTACAAAGTCATCTGCAATACCCGGGCCAGCTGTAGGCCATGCCGAAGTTGCAGCGTTAAATGCGGGCCACAGCAAGTCATGTTCAGCATCAGCAAGCCATGGTATTGAGAAGACTCTCATGTAGAAGAGTGCACCAAAAAAGGCACAAAAGAACATGACCTCCGTCAGAATGAACCAACCCATACCCCAACGAAATGATGTATCAACTGAACCGTTATACTCACCTGCTTCACTTTCTTTTGCAACCTCACCAAACCAACCGAACATCATGTATATGAGTATGGCAAAACCAACCGCCAACATACCATACCCAAGTTCCATTTTATTCATTGTTAGTGCAGCACCAAATCCCAAAAAGAATAGTGCTGATGATCCTACGATTGGCCAAAGTGATGGCGCTGGCACGTAGTAATGACTAGACTCCTGACTCATTATTATCCTCCTACTTTTATTTTATTCAATTTTTAACTTGTCACCATTCGAACTAGAAAAAACACGCCTAATACAAACAACAAACCGCCTATCAGCCCACCAATTACAATTTGCATAGGTTTCAGCTTCTCGATATCTGCTTCGTGTTCACTCTTTTTGCGAATTCCTGTAAAAGCACCGAACACAGCTTTTGCAACTTGAAGTGGTGACGCCTTAATTTCTTTATTTACTTCATTGTTCAAAATCACTCCTTTACTTTTCATTCACGGCTTTTTTGCCGTCAGGTAACTCAAAAAATGTATACGAAATCGTTACTGTATTGACATCTGCAGGTATGCTAGACTCAATTACGAACTGAACTGGCATTTGCCTCACTTCATTTGGCTGAAGCACTTGCTTGGTAAAGCAGAAACATTCAAATTTCCTTAAATATTTCTCTAATGACCGCGGGCTATAACTTGGTATAGCCTGCCCATTAACGACGCGATCTGTATTATTTGTAATTTCATACATCACATCTACTGGCTCACCAGGGTGAATACGAACCGATGATTGCAGTGGTTTAAATTCCCAAGGTAATCCTCTTGTATTGGCATCTAATTCCACGGTTATCCACCGGCTTGTATCCACTTGCGTTTCTTGAACCAGTATATCCGGCTGTAGCAGATTATTGATACCAGTGACTTCACAGAATTTCTCATAAAATGGAACTAATGCATAGCCAAAGGCGAACATTACGATACTGAAGACAAACAACTTCCTCAGCATCGTGAAGTTCATTTTAGAGACATTCCTCACCACTGTTTTACAATAACCGTTAGATAAAGCACTACAACTGTTATCAACAGAATAATTGCGGTCCTATATTTCTTATGCTTTCTTTCTGTATCTTGTGACATACTTTTTCCTTATTTGCCTACTTAATAACAGGCGGGGTTTCGAAACTATGGTATGGCGCTGGTGTTGGCAAATGTGTCCATTCCAACGTTGTTGCTCCATCCCATGGCTTTTCTGGTGCTTTCTCTCCGCTACGGATGCAGCTAATTACGATGTAGAGGAAGAGCACTTGCGTTAAACCAAATCCGAATGCACCGATGCTTGAGATCTTATTAAAGTCAGCAAACTGTAATGCGTAATCAGGAATTCTACGTGGCATTCCAGCTAAGCCCAAGAAGTGCTGAACAAAGAACGTCGCATTAAAGAAGAACATTGACAACCAAAAGTGCCATTTTCCTAATGTTTCGCTATACATATTGCCGGTCCACTTTGGCAACCAATAATATGCAGCAGCAAACAAGGCAAACAATGCTCCAGAAACTAAAACATAATGGAAATGTGCAATCACATAATAAGTATCTTGCACTTGAATATCGATCGGCACGATTGCACAGATAACACCACTAAAACCACCGATAACAAACAAGAATATAAAACCAATCGAGAACAACATTGGCGTTTCAAATGTCATCGATCCACGCCACATCGTGGCCGTCCAGTTAAACACCTTAACCGCTGTCGGCACTGCAATCAGCATCGTGGCATACATGAAGAACAACTGCCCTGTTACTGGCATACCTGCGGTAAACATATGATGCGCCCAAACAAAGCAAGACAAAATTGCAATGGATGCCGTTGCGTAGACCATCGAGGAATAACCAAACAAAGGCTTACGTGCAAATGTTGGAATGATCTCAGAGACAATGCCGAAAGCAGGCAAAATCATAATATATACTTCTGGATGTCCAAAGAACCAGAAAATATGCTGAAATAATACCGGATCACCACCACCCGCTGCATTAAAGAAGCTCGTTCCGAAATGACGATCTGTCAACAACATGGTTACAACACCAGCCAATACTGGCATTACTAACACTAGTAAATAAGCGGTAATCAACCAAGTCCAAACGAACATTGGCATTTTCATCAATGTCAACCCAGGCGCACGCATATTAAGAATCGTTGTAATGATGTTTATAGAACCCATAATTGAAGAAGCACCCAATATATGGATTGCAAAAATCATCAGATCAACACCTAATCCACCTTGTACTGACAATGGCGGATAGAACGTCCAGCCGCCAGCTGCTGCGCCACCAGGCACGAAAAATGACACAATCAACAGCGATCCTGCTACAGGCAACAACCAGAAACTCCAGTTGTTCATGCGAGCAAATGCCATATCTGGCGCACCAATCATCATTGGCACTTGCCAGTTAGCAAGACCAACAAAAGCGGGCATGATGGCGCCAAACACCATAATCAAACCATGTAGTGTTGTAAATTGATTAAATAATTCTGGCTCTAAAATTTGAATACCTGGCTGATATAATTCAGCCCGAATGCCCATTGCCAGTGTTCCACCGATAAAGAACATCGTCAAACTAAACCATAGATACATCGAACCGATGTCTTTGTGGTTAGTCGTTGTCACCCATCGCATAATGCCGGTAGGATGATGGTCATCATGTCCATGACCGTGACCGTGATCTTGTACTGCTGCCATATTTATCTCCTTAATACTTGCTTAATTTCTGAACTGGCTAATATCTGACGGTTGCACAATGTCACCCGTTTCATTACTCCAGGCATTGCGCTCGTAAGTAACAACAGCTGCAAGGTCAACATCTGATAAATGACCGAAAGCTGTCATTGCTGTTCCAGCTTTACCTTTCACGACGATTTCAATGTGCTCACTAACAGGCCCATTAACTAACTCAGAACCGTCTAGTGCAGCAAATGCACCTGGTATACCCTGACCATTTGGCTGATGACAAGCTGCGCAAACTGTCGCATAAACTTGCTCGCCTTTAGCCATCAATTCATCCATACCAAATTCTTTATCAGCATCTGCAACGGCCTGCTCCTCTGCTGCAACCAACTCACTTTGTTGATCAGATACCCACTGCGCATATGCATCAGCCTCAAGCACTTCAACAACGATAGGCATGAAACCATGATCCTTCCCACACAGCTCAGCGCACTGACCGCGATAAACACCAGGACTGTCGGCGGTAAACCAAGTGTCACGAATAAAACCTGGAATCGCATCCTGTTTAACACCTAATGCCGGCACCCACCACGCGTGAAGAACATCGTTTGCGGTTAGAATTATACGAACTTTTTGACCAACAGGAACGACCACGCGATTATCAACTTCTAACAGATAATTTTCACCTTTTGGCTCTTTGTTGTCGATTTGAGTTTTTGGTGTAGCTAATTTACTAAAGAAGCTAATACCTTCACCTTCCCCACTTAGGTAATCGTACCCCCACATCCACTGATACCCCGTGGCCTTGATCGTAATAGCGGCCTCAGACGTGTCTTTCATTTTAATAATCGTCTTTGTCGCCGGATACGCCATCACAACTAAAATAATACAAGGAATCACAGTCCAAACAACTTCTACTGAAGTACTATGATGAAAATTTGCTGCTTTGTACCCCAGTGACTTCCGATGCTTCAGGATCGAATAAAACATCACACCAAACACGCCAATAAATATCACAACACAAATCCACATCAACACAACATGTAGATCGTATGTTTCTCTTGCAATGATACTTTGCGGTTCTTGTAAATTATATTTAGATCCAACCGCCATGCTTGAGTACAGAGCGAGAGCGGATACTCCCACCAGGCTTACTAACTTACTACTCATATAACCCCCCACATGATTACTAATTTTTACTGATTTCAGGCGCAACTTCATTTTGAAAATATTAAAACCTGAATTTATCTTTTTTTTCAGCCAGGTTTAATCAGTCATACGCCAGAAATCTCGTTTTATGTTCTACAACAACCATACTACGATTGACGACAATTGTATTACGTTGGCCGAATTACATTTATTTCTGACACTTAGATTTCATAGATGCAGAAGTCCTCTACACACTATCAAATCGAGCTGAAATTTTATCATGTCAAATCTGCTGAAACAAGGGAAAATCTTGATTTTTATAGAGATATTACCCTTCTCTCAAAATGGGATTGTGAAATTTATAACCCAATCAAGGCTTAAATTTTCCTTTCTAAAGTTATGGGAATTTCATTTTTAATTTTCTAATGACCAAAATTCATTTTTAAATTCGCCACACACCTATAAAAAAAATTTAGCCCATCCATTTCCTTGGACGCCATCTTCAACATCACCTCAAGCTTTCATAAAATATAAAAAAAAGGGAAGGTTTCTATTAACAACATCCCCTTATCTTATTACAATAAGTCGACCACACATTTTCTATGTGACCTATTTGTTTTCTTACTTTTGAACCCAACCACCATTCGTCGCCTGATACCACCATCCTAATTTAGCTAGCTTGATCCAACGCTGACCAAACGTGTGGCGAATCTCTACCTCCCACGCTAGATTATTATTCGCCCGCGCTATCTCAAGATAAAGTGAATTTCGATCTTGATTCTCCGCTGCTATCAATGAATTGACCATTTGTCGCTCTGCCAAAGACACGGCATTTGCATCATGCATAGCAATCAAACCATCTTGAGTAAATCCTACCGCTCCACTGGTATAAAATGGCACAAGTTGGCTATAACGCTGCTGCATACTCTTTTCAATCTGACTAATTGCTGGCGTATCGATTTCAATATTGCCAGATGCAAAACTCGCTTGAGACACCATTGCAAAAAATAACAACAGCATTAATCGAAAAATTTGATTACTCATAGTTACAACCTCTCTTCAGTACGGTTATTTTGTATAAATTATCTATTAACAACATTACCTTAATCACTTTTTTCAATTTCTTATTGCATTACTTTCTTGATAATTTTATCTGCCGCCTCATCAGCTGCCGCAGCAGGAAAATGAATGTTGATTGTGACACACGCTGATAACAACAAACTAACAAACGCCACCAAACCAGCGTAGAAATAAATATTTTTCATATAACTCCCTATTGGATAATCGGGCTACCTCCTTCTGTAATACGTTTCAAGCGATTAATCAGCTCATGCCAACTGACATCACGATTATAGCCTATCACTGTGATCGCAGGAATGCCGCCACTCTCAACTATGGCATAACCCTTCAACTTTCCTGTCTGGTCATCCGGCTCAATTCCTCCCATTCGACAAACATTATTACGTAATGCGCAGCGCCAGCCTATTTTCGAATAAGAAAATTCATCAAAAAAATGCAGAAAACTACGTTGAATTGCTGCTGCCGCACCAGCACCACCAAGCGCCGAAATACTCTGTATCGCTGCCTGACTTATTCTGCGTGGATATGTTCCCGAACTACTATATAAATGCGCATCAAATTTAATTGGCTGCCAATTGGAAAGCTCCACACCCTTCATTTCCATGTCTATACGACCCAACATATTTCCAAATGAAAATGTCCTTGTCAGCAAATCAAGATCCAAATTATGCATGCTTAAATCTACCTGAAGGTGTGGCGCAAACCCCAGTGGGTCAATCAACTTTAACTGTCTAGCAATCACCTCGCCATCAAAAACATTAAACGAAAGCTCACCATCAATAGCAACGGTTGATTGCTTGTAGTTAACTTCTGGAATAATGCCTGACAGCGTGCCATGCATAGACTGAATCTGAAGCGCCTCTGTTAACTTCTCCATTGAAACTGGCAACAGCTCGGCACTAAATTGCCAATACCAACCATCAATCTGTCGAGCCGCTCTGAAATTCTCCAACTCTAGCGTGCCGTCAAGCACGGGCAAAACTAACTGCGGAATTCTCAAATCGTTATCGTTAATCTCCAAAGCCACACGTGTAGCTCCCATCGGAATCTGCAAGACACGAGCATTTAAGAAACTTATATCCGCAATCGTAGCATTCTCCTTATGCCAAGGCACACGTGCATTCACTCGGTTAAATACAAAACGTTTCCGCTGATCAACAACGGATACATCATATAAACTTATCTCAAATGACTCAGAGACACCTTGGCGATAGCGCCATGCCACCTTGCTTTTCCCTGTAACTTGCATATCAGCAAAAGCTGTATTTCCTAAATAAGGGTTGATTATTTGATTAAACAAAACTGACAACTCTAAGCTATTCGTATTTAATTTAAAATCGACTAATTCGTTGTTCTGACGTGCCATCACACCCGAAAATTCAAACGTCCCAATATCGACAAAACTCAAGGCTCCTCGGTGCAAATTAATCGTTCCTTCACTAGTTACACCTTCCAGGTCAAGACGGTGACCACGCCCTATCAAATACAGGGGCTGCCAGAACACTCCACCGTTTTGCCAGTTGATGTCACTCCGCCATTGCCAACGATTATCTATCGAACTATGCTTCGCATTCATATTGATCACTGCATTGACACCTTCACCTGCGTGCAACCCACTACTATCACTAAAATCTAAAGCATCAACCAACAACGCGATTTCAACATCAGTAGCCCCTTCTGCATTACCACTTAGCTTAGCAATACCATTCACCGTTCCTTTACTTGGAACCGGTATTATTTCCATCTTTGGCAACCATTGTGCAATACGTGCCAATTGACCATTCGTAATATTTAATTTGTTACGCCAGGCATCCTCTATCCAATGCATTGAGAATTGCCAATGTTCATTTGCCATCGGTTTCATTGCAAAGTTGAATACGTTCTCAAGGAAAGAATAACGAAAAACTACAGGTAACAGTTCGGTATTAGGTAGCTGTAGCACCCCACTGGTGCAATCTACTAAACTACCTGTCAATTTGAAATGATCACAAGTCATTTTAAGATCACGCCAGGTTTGTTCCCGAACAACAACTTCGCTTATTTGAAGCGATAATTGAGAAAGTTTTTTACCGGAAACCTTAAGTTGAATCCCCTTCGCGCTAAAAACAGGACTCTGAATATCTTCGATTGAGAATGTAATTTGGAAGCGAGTAGAAGTGGCATCGGCAAAAATAGCCAATGGCATAGTTGCCAGCAAAACACCGACAAATAAGCGACGCATCATTTGTCCAACCCAGACATTCTATGCAGGAAAAACACCCGTAGATAAATAGCGATCACCCCGATCACACACAACAAACACGATCACCGCATTCTCAATTTCAGCTGAAAGCTTAAGTACTGCAGCCAACGCACCGCCAGAAGAAATCCCAGCAAAAATTCCTTCTTCACTTGCCATACGCCGCGTTAAATCTTCAGCCTCATCTTGGGAAACCAACCGAATCTCGTCGACACATTTAGCATCATAGATTTTAGGCAAATAAGCTTCTGGCCATTTACGAATTCCTGGAATCTGCGCCCCGCCCTTTGGCTGCACACCGATAATTTTAATGGCTGAATTTTGTTTCTTAAAATAATGCCCGCACCCCATAATCGTGCCTGTCGTACCCATACTACTCACAAAATGTGTTATCTTCCCTTCGGTATCACGCCAAATCTCAGGTGCTGTACCTTCGTAATGCGCCAAAGGGTTATCCATGTTACCAAACTGATCAAGAATCACCCCTTTACCCTCAATTCTCATTTGTTCAGCAAGATCACGCGCCCGTTCCATTCCACCTTCTTTTGAGACCAGAATAAGCTCTGCACCATAAGCACACATGGATTGCCGCCGTTCAATACTTAGGTTCTCCGGCATGATCAGTATCATCTTATAACCCATAACTGCTGCCGCCATTGCCAGTGCAATACCCGTATTACCGCTAGTTGCTTCAATCAACGTATCTCCAGGCTTGATATCACCTCGCTTCTGAGCGTGCAAAATCATTGATAATGCAGGACGATCTTTAACTGATCCAGCGGGGTTATTACCTTCAAGCTTCGCTAAAATGATATTACTCGTCTTACCAGGCAGGTGCTTGAGTCTAACTAAAGGGGTATTGCCAATGAAGTCTTCAATGTACTTAGACATGGATGTTTAATATTGAAATGAAGTGACGCAGATTATCGCACATATGACCCAGATCAATCGTCAGTTAACCCCAAGCCAAACAAATAGACAGTGATTACGCTAATAAATTTGCTCCGCGCACCCCGCACCTAACCCCGCGGCAAGACCGCGGGTATAGGTGCCAAAAAAAACCAAAAACGGCGCGCTACGCTAACTTCAAAAACACAGTCTATAATGCTCCCCGTGGCAAGCCACGGGGAATTGCAAGTAAAGCATTAACACTAAAATAAAAAGCCTCGGTTTAACTCGAGGCTTTTCACTTAGTACCTAAATCTAATTACTTTACGGCTGCCCCCCCTGATCCGCAACAGTTTTAGCTTTAATGGTGATTTTCTCACGAAGTTGCTTAATGATACCAGCACCAACACCATCCACATTGACCAGATCATCCTTTGATTCAAAAGGTCCCTTTTCTTCTCGATACTCAATAATAGCCTTTGCTTTAGCTGGGCCAATTCCTTGCAATGTTTCAAGTTCAGATTGGGTTGCCGTATTAATATTAATTCCTGCATAGGAAAATCCAGAAAAAACGAATAATGTAGCGATAGTTAAAAACAATTTTTTCATAATCTTTCTCCATTATAAAATACAAACAACTTATAAAACAAAGCACAAATACCACTTCAGCTTTTGTATAAATTTAAAAAACACCTTTAAAGTCGAGCAAAATCAGCAATGCAAAAAGGTAAAAATATATATCGTCAACACATCAGATTAATTAAGTAAATTCAATGAAATACTGACAAGACCCACAGCACACAAGGCAATAAAATTATTACCCTACGAAATAATCATTCAGTTCACGCAACTATTCACTCCATTTTTAATGATCTCGACCCGCTAAAGAAATTCATTCAAGACAACTTGGCTATACTCCCTATTAGTCATGAAAAGCACCACAATTTTCCCCCGGCTTTCACTTGGAAACGCTTCGTGAAAAACCTCGCACGGCAATGAAAGCTAAATCACTGCTGTCATTATCAACTTCAGCGTATTGCCAAGCTCGCAATAAACTTAAAGATTTATGCCTCAACGACATACTTCAAGGTACATCGAGAACACTTCAATCTATTGACAATACCCATCGCGGCCGTGTCATCGTTGTCGATGGTACGGAGCTGAGAATTCCTGACACCAAAAAATTCAGGCGAATTACTTAACTATGAGCTAAAAAAAGAGCCATAGGCTGCCAATGCTACGTAAACAGCGGGATGTATTTAAACTAAGCGGTCTATCTTTTGGTGATTAGGTTTTTTATAGCAGTATGATGTGCCTAGTTTTAAAAATCTCGGCGTATACTCGGTCATTACGCTTGCCAAGCGTATGCCAGTGGCTAAAACAGACTTAATTAAGATCCTTTGTAAAAAGGACTATTTGATTCAATGGAAAAAGCCAATACGAAATAAAAATTCAAATTATTCGCTGGCAGACCGGGAAGAAATCTTGTTTCGACAAACCAAAGCAACCGTTAATAAGACAGAGCCTAAGAGTAAAACAATTTAGGCCATCACCATATAATCAGATGTTGACAAGTTCCTGCCAGCTATATTGTCGCCCTTTACTTTCAGCACTGGAATGTGAAGTTTTTTTCAAGACAATAAAACGACAATGGGTATGTATATTTTACGATGCGGAACGCCCGAGATGGCGTTTAAAGAAATTATCATGCATTGGATTGTTTATAACTGCATTCGCTGACTTGTTGTAGAGGCTGCAGCTGAATATAATGTAGATGTGAAACGAGTCAGTGTTAAGGGGAGTATGCAGGCATTAAAATTATGGAAATCCAACCTGAGCCATGCGAAAAATACTCGACAAAAATTGCTGTTGCTAATAGATCTTTTCTATGAAGCAATTGCAGGAACAATCGCTCCTGAGCAACCAGGAAGAAGTAAACCTAGAGTAGTTAAACCCCAAGGCTCAAACCATTTCAATTATTAACCGCTCCAAGGCATGAAATGCTAAAGACAAATCATAGAGGCAGACAATGCTAAAGCAGCTTTAATTAGTGCCATTCTATACCGACCCTGTTGATTTCCCCTATTATTCTTTTTAAAATCTTTATTATCGTATCGGCAAAATTGTGTCTCGATTTTTTAGTTCAATAACGTTATGCTTGTTCATGATTGCACATCCTCTTGAGGTTGGTTTAATGTCTGCTAACATCAAACTTAACTAGATACGCCACTTTTTTCAATTTCCCAAACACCAGGTTAAAATATAACTCTTTGTTTTCTCATCCATTGAACTTTAGGCGGTTCACAGATAAGGAGACTTCCGGTGTATCCTAGAATTGTCAAATTGCTATAGTCCTAAGGCAAAGCCGATGGCTTACCTTTTATTAATTAACGCACATCAGGACTAAAGATATCCTGCACATAATAGGTGCACTGGCATTCTGCATTTGAGGCATGATGCAACTTCCTTCACCACAGAAGCAGCTACTTTATGTCTTACTTTAAAACATGGCTATGACGAAGTTTGAACTACTAATTATTTTGCTAGACACCAAACAATTACAAAGTTGCGTGTTAATTATATTGTTGCTGTTAGTTCGGGTTCTCTTTATCTATCTCATCAAACGCAATAGTGACATTTTGTCTGAAGGACAGAGACAGTGGATAACTCGAATAAAAAACCTTACTTGGTAAATCATCTTTATTGGGTTATTTGGTATTTGGTGGCCGGAATTAAGTAATTTCGCTTTTTCGATTGCCGCAGTAGCTCTAGCATTGGTGATCGCAACAAAAGAACTTATTATGTGTTTTAGTGGCGCATTAATACGTGCCGGGTCTGGTACATTTTCTATCAATGACTGGATTGAGATTGGCCCTCATAGGGGTGAGGTTGTTGACTACAATATATTTTCTACAACCTTACAAGAGCTCGATAAGATACCAAACAATTATGCATTTACGGGCAAAACAATCCTTGTTCCAAACAGCCTGTTCTTATCAGAACCTGTAAAAAATCTAAACTTCACCAAACGTTATGTATTCCATAGCTTTGATATTGTTATTGAACCATACGCAAATGTACCGGACCTATGTGACCAGGTTATTGCCGAGATCAATATATTTTCCTCCGAATTCCACGAAGTCGCCAAGCGATATAACACTTACATAGAGAAACATACCGGTGTAGATTTTCCGGGCCCAGAGCCGCGAGTAATAGTCAGAACAAACGAATATGCAAAGCATATCATCACAATTATTATTTTTTGTCCTACTGAAAAAGCAACTGAGTTAGAAAAAAGAATAACGTTCAGCGTTATGGAACAAGTCTACAAAAGGGAACTGCCAATAACAGATATACACTACAGCTAGTTTGATAACACTTTTTGTTGTGAGAAATTTTTCTCATAGAAATGCTGACAAACAAAGATCTATGGTAGAAGCACCTAGTGAATAAAGTGGGCTCTTAAAACGGAAATTATGGTTGAATCAGACCCGCCTCACTTAGAAGTTAGCGAGACAACAGGAACTCATTTTCAGTCTCTGCAAATTGTTTGGCGACTGTTTATACTTTACACCTGAGACTTGCTTCAAACCACTTACTGTGTGTTTCTTTAGTCTCTTTTCAAAGGATATACACTTTATACGAGCTAAGGAAGCATAACAATATCACGCGAGAAAATATCTGCAATCCGCGGCAGGATATTGCCACATGATAAACTGCGCTCCTAATATCAATCAAGCGCCACATTCTGCAAGGCTATACTCATGGCATTAAAACCAATTATTTACAAGCTAAAGATTGCCTTAACTGACCTCAATCGAGATTATTACGATACGCTCAGTTTAACCATTGCTCAGCATCCTTCCGAAACACTAGAACGAATGATGGCACGTATGCTGGTTTTTTGTATTAACGCACAGGACAATTTGTCTTTCGCTAAGGGACTCAACGTTGCAGAAGAACCTGACATCTGGGCGCATACGCTAGACAACCAAATTTTATTATGGATTGATGTCGGTGAACCGGCTTTTGAACGCATTAAAAAAGCCAGCCGGCTCACATCAACAGTTAAAGTGTATAGCTTTAACTCCAAATCAAATATTTGGTGGAAGCAGGAACAAGCAAGGTTTAGTGATTTAACCGTGTCAGTTTTTCGGCTTCAATGGAAAAACGTTCAATCACTGGCATTATTGGTGCAACGCACAATGGATTTGTCTATCACAATCACTGAGAATTCTGCTTACATTGCAGCTGAGTTGGGGGAGTGTGAAGTGTCATGGTCACCCTTGCAAAGTTCATAACTTTTACTCTTGTTCAGAAAAAGTACTATTAACCTGATTATTATTGAATACTTGCATTGAACTATTCTTGATATACAATAGTCAACTATCTTGTAAAAAGTACGTAATTTAATTTTAAATGGAGGCTGCGTCATAATGAAAATGAATCAAAACTTCTCTACAGTTGCCCAACGGTCGCCATCTGAGTTAGCGACTAACAAGGTACTGCGCAACACCTATATGCTTCTTTCAATGACTTTACTGTTTAGTGGCGTCACCGCAATGATTTCAATGGCTTTAAGTATGCCACCAATGACTTATTTAATATCTGTCATCGGCGCGATGGTCATTGCCATGTTTGTTTTGCCAAAATTTGCTAATTCTCCTGCGGGTATCGGTATTGTTTTCTTAGTTACTGGCATGTTAGGTTTTGGGCTGGGGCCAATACTCACCATGTACGCTTCTTTGCCTAATGGTGGCAACATCATCACTTTATCACTGGGTGGCACAGGCGTTATTTTCTTGAGTTTGTCTGCCTATGCGTTAACCACACGTAAGAATTTCAGTTTCTTAGGTGGATTTTTGATGGTTGGCTTCTTATTGGTATTAATGGCCGCAATCGTTAATATTTTCTTAGCTATTCCTGCAATGTCATTAGTGATTTCTGCTGTTGTTATCATGATTATGAGTGGTTTCATTCTGTATGACACCAGCCGCATTATTCATGGTGGCGAAACTAACTATGTATTGGCAACCATTGGACTGTACATGACTATATTCAACATCTTTATTAGCTTGCTTCAGATCTTGGGTATCATGGGTGGCGACGATTAATTTCCACCGCCATTGATTGTTCTTCAGAACCCCGGCTAGCCCGGGGTTTTTAATTAAAAGGTTTCTAGATTATGGATTGGATGCAAATTGTTTCTGCATTAGCACTGGGGATGTTCGTGATTTTTTTATTTCCAAGAGCAAAAGACGCGATGCAAAATAGCCCCAAAGGTTCATCTTCAGATTGGATGGGGTTTATTATTCCCATCGTAGGTATCGTGCTATTTATTATGCTGTTGATAGAATTAGTGTAATTGCTTTTAAAGTACACCAACTTTTTTTCAAGATGCTACTAAACGTCTGGCTTAACAGTTTCAGTAGAAGAAGGGTTCACTTCCTGCCTGCCCGCCTGTTTTACCACTTCAGATCTCGTTTTTTTATACTCAGATACTTTATTTTCTGGGATCTTTGCTAAAGAGGGTATCTCTATATGTAACGCCGCTTTAGCAAGCATATGCGCACTTACCGGTGCGGTGATTAAGAGAAAAAGTGTGATTAAGATTTCATGCAAACTTACTCCCGCATCACGGGTGCTAAAATAAACCGTTGAAGCGATTAGCAAGCAACCTACTCCCAATGTTGTGGCTTTGGTTGGGCCATGCAAGCGGGTATAAAAGTCCTTAAGTCTTACCAGACCTAGCGAGCCGATGAAAGTAAAGATCGCGCCGGTTAGAATGAGAAATGAGAGTAAATAATCTAGCATAGCTTACTCAATAATATCACCACGCAACAGATACTTGCTTAGCGCAACAGTACCAATAAAACCCATTAGGGCGATAAGCAGCGCAGCTTCAAAAAACAAGGCACTACCAATATGAATACCTAGCAACATAAGCATTGCAATAGTATTAATATACAACGTATCCAACGCCAAAATACGATCAGGCACACTCGGTCCTATAAGCAAACGCCAAAAACTCATGGCTACTGCGGCAGCCACTAATGCCAGCGCAATTAGAATTACGATCTCTAACATTTCTCAAAAATCTCCTTTAACGGGCTTTCATAGCGATTTTTAATTTCAGCGACCAATGCTTTTGTATCTGTTTCATTAAACGCATGTATTAAAAGGTATTTTCTGTCAAGTGAAAGTTGCGCCGAGAGTGTACCTGGTGTCAATGTAATACTGTTAGCCAGCAGGCTAATCGCCAGGTCCGAGGTAAGATCTAACGGCATTACAACAAAAGCAGGCTGAATTCGGTCAGGATTGCCCAAAACCAACCGTGCCACGGTAAAGTTGGCCATAATAATATCAAACAGCAACAGGAAAGAATAGCGTAACAGCGTCAATGGCTTATAGATATATACCTTCTCTGGCCAAAAACGAATAGATATTAGTGGAATCGCCCAGCCCAACAACAAACCCATAACAATTTGCCCAGGATCAAAGCTATTCGTTAGTAATAACCATACAATAGCTAATATAGGCGTTAATAATGGATGCGGTAATAATCGTCCCATTAGCGCGTCACTCCATCATTAAATACCGCATCAATATAAGCGGCAGGCTGCAACAACTGTGCTGCCGTCGCATGTGCAAATTCCATGACCGACCCCGCACAAACAACTAAGACAATACACAACATTAGCAAGCTGATGACGGGCAATAATTCTATGACAAGAAGTTTTCTGTCAGCTTTCATTTCTGCTTCAGTCAGTGGGGGTTTTTCCGGAGCGGGTAACGCTCGATAAAATATTAAGCTACCGCTACGTGCAATAGCCACCAGCCCCATAAAACTTGAAACCAAGACGACACCCATGATCAAAGGTAAGCTTGGGTGTGAAATCGCGGCATTGAGTATCAAGAATTTTCCAATAAACCCCGACAACGGAGGCAAACCAACCATCAATACCGCCATTGTAAAGAACAACGCACCAAGCAATCTCTGATAAGAGATTTTTGTCCCAATTTCAAATTTATCACCCTCCGCACCACGACGCTTTGCAATAATATCTGCCAGAATAAAGAAACCCGCCGATGCAAATGTTGAATGCGGCAAATAATAAACACCTGCAGCAATACCAGCTTCTGTATTAAGGCCCAAGGCAATGAATAACGAACCAATAGAAGCAACCACCAAATAAGCCACTTGCTGTCGCAAATGGGTGCTCGCCAACACACCCAACATTCCAACAAACAATGTCATCAGCGCCATAGGTAACAACCATGCTTCTATCAGATTAGCCTCAGGGCCCGCTTGTTCACCAAAAATTAGCGTATATATCCGCAAAATACTATATGCACCAACTTTAGTCATAATGGCAAACAATGCCGCAACCGGCGCAGATGTATGTGCATAAGCCGCTGGCAACCATGTGTAAAGTGGTAACAATGCAGCCTTAAGTGCAAACACACCAAACAAGAGAAAACCGGCCGTACTCACCAGAAAGACGTCTTCTGGTGTAGTTTGCGCGACTTTAACAGCCAAGTCAGCCATATTAAGCGTCCCTAGTATGCCGTAAAGAATGCCAACAGCAAACAAGAACAAGGTTGATCCGACCAGATTGATCACAACAAAATGAAATCCCGCCTTAGTACGTTGTCTGCCACCACCATGCAGCAATAGACTGTATGAAGCCAGCAACAAAATTTCGAAGAATACGAACAGATTAAATAAGTCACCAGTGAGAAATGCGCCGTTTAGCCCCAACAACTGTAGCTGGAATAATACGTGGAAGTGTTTTCCCGTATTGTCTCCACCACACACGGCATAACTCAACACACATAAGGAAAGCAATGCCGTGATTATGAGCATCCAGACTGATAATCGATCAGCCACCAAAACAATACCAAAAGGTGCCTGCCAGTTACCTACAGCATAAGCTAAAATCTCGCCACCATTAACTGCCGACAATAATGCGGCTGCAAGTCCAATTTGCATAATTACAGACACAAGACTAAGTACGCGCTGAGTTTTCAGGCCTCGTCCACGCAATAGCAACAATGAAACACCAGCCAATAGCGGTAACAATACCGGCGCGATTACAAGGTGGTTAATCATAGCTTATGCGTCCCATCGACATGATCATTACCCAGTCTTACATACGCCTTAAGTGCCAAAACAATCACAAACGCCGTCATTGCAAAACCGATTACAATAGCGGTCAATACCAACGCCTGAGGCAATGGATCCGCATAATCGGTAATACCTTCCAAGATAATGGGTGGTTTCCCGACCGTTAACCGCCCCATAATCAGCAAAAACAAATTCACGGCGTAGGATAAAAACGTCAACCCCAATACCACTGGAAAAGTACGGGCACGCAGTATGAGATAAACGCCGCAGGCAGTCAGCGTGCCTAAAATGATGGCTATTAGTGCTTCCATTTGCGAATATGCTTCCTGGCACTAGAGTGAGGACTTCTGCTGTGCATCAGTCCCAGGTTAATAATAATTAATAAAGTAGCACCAACGACGACTAGATAAACACCCAAATCAAATGCCATGGCTGAGGCTAACTCAAACTCGCCGACCAACGGCCAGTGAATATGGCTAAAGGTTGATGTCAGGAACGGGTAACCAAAGAACCAGCTCGCTAACCCGGTTAGCGTCGCAATTAACAGTCCATAACTAATCATCGTGTGTTCATTCGCGGGTAAACGCTTCCGCGTCCAAGACACGCCATTAGCGAGGTATTGCATGATCAATGCCACAGCACTAATTAGCCCGGCTATAAATCCGCCTCCAGGCATATTATGTCCGCGCAACAAAATGTACATTGAAACCAATAATGCCAGCGGCAACAACAAACGCGTCAACGATGCCATGATAGCGGGATGCATATCTTTGCTCCACAAACGGCCCTTTACATCACGGTTAGAGCCAGTGAGTTGCAATTGATCCAGCATGGCATAAATGCCCAGCCCAGCGATTGCCAACACCGTAATTTCTCCCAAGGTATCGTAACCCCGGAAATCCACAAGAATGACATTCACAACATTGGTTCCACCACCGCCCGATACACTATTGGCGAGAAAATAATCAGCTATCGTTCGATGCGGTCGTGTTAATACTGCCCAAGTCAATGCCGCCACACCACCACCGGCAGCAATTGCGATAACTGCATCACGACTTTTACGTGCTTGGCTGGATTCAACCGGCGAACGTTGTGGCAGAAAATACAAAGCCAACAACAATAAGACCATGGTCACCACCTCGACAGACAGTTGCGTCAAAGCTAAGTCAGGCGCTGAAAATTTAACAAAAACCAACACTACGCCCAAGCCAACCGCACCCATTAGAATCAAAGCCACCAGGCGCCGTTGATGCACGAAAACCGTACCAACAGCAGCAACTACCAGCATGAGTGTCACTAACAAGCTTATGCCATCAATGGGTAACATTTCACGTTCGCCGGTCATTGTAACATCGCCATTTTGAAAACCACCCACTCCAAGCATCAAAATAAAAAGCGTAAAAACAAGTAGCATACGTTGCAATGAATGTGTATCAAAAAAACGCGTGGCCACGGATGCGTAATGAAATAATATTTTGATAAATTGATTGTAAAGCTTTTTAAGCTCCAACCGATCGCCCAAGCGCCCATACGCCTGAGACAGTGGGCGGCGAACTAAATACATTAATACACCGCCCATCAAGGCCGCCATACTCATAAATAAGGCAGTATTAAAACCATGCCATATGGCCAAATCATGTTCAGGCACAGGACCCTGCAAAACGCCTGCAGCAGCAACAACAAGTATCGGCTCTACCATCAAAGCGGGAAAAATGCCTACTAATAAGCATAAGGCTGCGAGTATCTCCACCGGCACCTTCATCCAGCGTGGTGGCTCATGTGGCGTTTTAGGTAAATCAACCGGCGTACCGCTAAAAAACACGCTATGAATAAAACGCAGTGAATACGCCACCGCAAAGACTCCCGCTAATGTTGCACCTGCAGGCAATAACCAACCCCAAGGCACTCCGATTACATGCAAAGTTTCAGCAAAAAACATTTCTTTCGACAAGAAACCATTAAACAACGGCACACCCGCCATAGATGCCGAAGCCACCATCGCCAGCATGGCTGTATGCGGCATATACTTCCAAAGCCCTCTGAGGCGGCGCATATCCCGTGTTCCTGTTTCATGGTCAATAATACCCGCTGCCATAAATAACGACGCTTTGAAAATCGCGTGATTGATAATATGGAACACGCCGGCAACTGCAGCCATGGGTGTACCAATACCAAACAACAAGGTAATCAAGCCCAGGTGACTGATGGTTGAATAAGCCAACAAGCCTTTCAGATCATGCTTAAAAAAAGCTATGAATGCTGCGATGAGTAACGTGGCTAATCCTGTCATACTGACGATCCAGAACCATTCAGGTGTACCAGACAATGCGGGGAATAATCGTGCCAGCAAAAACACACCCGCCTTAACCATGGTCGCTGAATGTAAATAGGCTGATACTGGAGTAGGTGCTGCCATAGCATTAGGTAGCCAAAAATGAAAGGGGAATTGCGCAGATTTGGTGAAAGCCCCCAGCAACACCAAAATCAACATGGGCAGATACATTGAATGTTCGCGGATAATATCGCCCGAGGCTAAAATGATGGATAGTTCATAGCTACCAACGATATCGCCTAATATTAAGAAACCACCCAGCAACGCCAACCCACCGCCACCCGTAACGGCCAAAGCCATACGCGCACCACTGCGCGACTCATGACGATCTTGCCAATAGCTAATGAGTAAAAATGATGACAGACTGGTTAATTCCCAGAAAATCAATAGCTGGATAATATTCTCAGATAACGCAATGCCTAACATCGACCCCATGAACAATAACAAATAAGCGTAAAAACGCCCCATGTCATCGCGTTCAGACAGGTAATACCTTGCATAGAGAATAATCAATAAACCAATCCCTAAAATCAACAAGGCAAATAAAAGACCCAGGCCATCTAAACGAAAAACAACATCCAGACCTACCGATGGCAGCCAAACCAAACGCTGAATGAGCGTCTCCCCAGCAAAAACACCATTCGCTAATGGCAATAATTGAATTAACGCCAACGATGCAACAGTACCTGCTGCCAATGCGGCATATAATCGCCCTAATCGGGAAACAGTTGCGGCGAGAACTGCGCCGACAAAGGGTGTTAAAGCAATCAGAAGCAAATTCATAACATCGTAATTTTATTAAGGGTACTTGTTATCAAAGAAAAGTGGTAAGAAAGGAAATTAGTTTAATTCGTGTCTCTCACTGGGACACGCCAGATAAATATCGTCAGTATGGCACCGATTACAACCAACATGATTTGCTGCCAAGCAGCAGGCACTATTAAAATAGAAATGCCAAATGACAATGCCATTACCCCGTAGGCCCAACGCTTAGCGCGGCGCGGCATACTACGATACAAGCACCATTCGCGGATAATTGGACCTGCAACACGATTGGCTAATAATTTACCATGGAAGCGTTCTGAACCACGCGCAAAACAAGCGGCAGCCAGCAGCACAAAGGGTACTGTTGGCAATATTGGCAGCACAGCTCCCAGCGCACCCAGTATCAATGCCGTAATACCTACAGTTATATATAACACGCGAACAAAACGAGAGTCATGTAGACGTAGTAAGCTGATGTCTTGTTTGTTATTTACTTGTTCTTTTATATCACTTTGCATCGTTCTTATAGGGAGACAGTGTTGTCAATCCATAAAATTACACGCCATCACACACTTTTATCTTATCGACTACCTTTGCTACGCCATGTTAACTTAACTGTAATGACGTAAAGATCAGACAGGGTATAATACCTGAGAGTTTGTGTTTAAAATTATTAAGTTTATTTTTTCTGAGGTAACTATGTACAAAAAAAAGCTTTGGCTCAATCTAATTATTATTATCACAGCATTCATCATGCTTCCCCAAGCGGCATTCTCGTATAAAGAGCATGGATCACCCGCTCATTCAACGATAGATAGTCAATTTCAAAAGATTGATACAACCGTTGGTACAGGACCAGAAGCTATTGTTGGCAATACGGTCAACGTGCATTATACCGGCTGGATGTACGATGAAAACGCTACGGATAACAAAGGTAGAAAGTTTGATAGCTCACGTGACCGCGATAGCCACTTTTCCTTTTTATTAGGTTCTGGTCGCGTCATTAAAGGTTGGGATCAAGGCGTATTAGGTATGAAAGTGGGTGGTCACCGCACATTAATTATTCCACCATCAATGGGTTATGGTACACAGGGCGCGGGTAATATTATTCCACCGAATGCCACGTTAATTTTTGATGTTGAGTTAATAGGTCTCCAGGAAGAATCATCCCACTATTAGTATTTACAAAGAGGTAATCAAACACCCCCAGAGGAATCACTGATCAATACAAAGCTGGACCAACTTCACGAATTGATCAGTGCTTTCTAATCAAAGCAAAAAACTAAAAGGGTATCGTCATGACGCCAACGACCGAATCGAATCGTTTTGTTAAGCATAAACGTCTAAAAATCAGTCTCGGTGTTATAGCGTTTCTCATTGTCTTATTTGGCTTACTTGGCTATTTTTGGCTGCCGGGTTTTGCAAAAACCCAGCTTGAAATAAAGTTGTCCGAAACGCTGAGCCGCCCGGTAACTATTCAATCCATTGAAGTTAAGCCTTACTCAATGGAATTATCTGTCAATGGATTCCGTGTCGGAAAAAAGGCTTCCGATACTGATGATGTCTTTCTTTCTTTCGACAGACTCTATGTCGACATCAGCATTAACTCAGTTGTTCACCGCGCACCAGTCGTTAGAGCCATAACTTTGACTAAACCAACGGTTCGTCTCGTTCGTGAAACTGAAGAAAAATTTAATATTTCTGATTTAATTGAGAAATTCTCGCCAGACGATGAAGATGTTGAGGATACCGGCGAAACCTTATTCTCTATTAGCAATATCGTTATTGAAGGCGGTCAATTTGAACTGATTGATCAGTTTAAACAAAGTCATCAATTAATTTCCGATATTAATCTGGGCATTCCTTTTGTCGCCAATCTCAAAAGCGCTCAAGAAGCATGGGTTGAACCGCATTTCAGCGCTAAAGTTAATGGCGCTCCACTGTCTCTAGACGGTAATGTCCGTCCCTTTACCGATAAGCGTAAAGCAACGTTTGATCTTAAGCTGACCGACATTGACTTAACCAATATCAAAAATTATCTACCTTTTCCGACTAAAATTAGCCTGCTTTCTGGCAAATTTGACAGTGATTTAAAAATTATTTTCTCACAAACATCAGATGAGTCTCAAGAAATATCTCTCGTTGGAAAGGTGGCATTACGTCAGTTAGGAATTGATAATAACGCAGTAAAAGAACCTTATCATGTCACTTTGAAACGACTTGATGCTGATGTTAATTTAACCAACCAAGCGCCATCTGAATTGACTTTGGGGCTAGACAATATCGCTCTAACCCGTCAAAGCGAAACTGATCCCGTACTTTCGCTACCAAAATTAACAGTCAACGATGCCGTCATTGACCTTGATCAACAACACGTTGTTTTGGGCGAAATTAAACTCGACGGTTTTAATACCGCCATCCGTCGGGAGATCGACGGAGAACTTGATTTGATGCGGCTTTTTGCACCCTATACGAGTGATGCGGATTATGCGGGTGAAACACTCATCCCAACACCAGGCCACAAACCTTCTGATGAAGCGCGTGCCCAAGCGTTGGCTGAGACTGAAACCATAGCCTATTCAGAAGAAACCGGTACTGCTTCTGCGCCAAAGGAAGATACAGATGAGCAAGTCGTAGTAAGCGAGGGGACTTGGGAAACACAAATCAAGCATTTTCAAATAACGAACGCATCGTTACGTTTTGAGGATGCCACACTGACAAAAGTGGCGCCAATGACAATCAATTCGCTAGACTTGACGCTAGACAACATTGATTTAAGTGGCGCCACACCTGTTAACTTATTATTACAAGCCACTGTCAACGAACATGGCAGCATTAATACTGAAGGTTCATTAGCATGGGCACCTCTAGCCACCGATTTAAATATTGATCTTAAAGCCGTTGACCTGGTATCACTACAAGGCTGGGCGGGTGACCAACTCAATGCACTATTAACCAAAGGCGACATCTCTTTCAAGGGCAAAATCACGGCTGATGGCGAGCCCTTAAAAGTTGCTGTTAATGGGCAAGGGAAACTAGCAAATTTCAATATTTTTGATGAAATTAATGGCATTGATTTGTTGCATTGGAAGAACTTAGATATTATTGGGATTGATGTCATCAGCGAGCCACTGCGTGTTGATATTAGCTCAATAGAACTTAGCAGCTTCTTTGCTCACGTGATGCTTTCATCTGATGGTGACCTGAATCTTAGCAATATCGTGCGTCAAGATGACAATCAAGATGCAACCGTGTCTGAAACAACTGAAATAACACCAACAGATCCGTCTACAGATAAGGCGATGCCAATACATGTTGGCAAAATCATATTAAAACAGGGCAGGGTTAATTTTAATGACCAGTTTATTAAGCCTAATTACCACGCAAATATAAGCGGACTTTCTGGTCAAATTGGGCCACTAAACCCTAACAAGCCTGGGAATATTGATATTCGCGGCGCAGTTGATAAAACAGCCCCCCTGGAAATTAAAGGAAGTATCGCACCCTTCAGTACTGAACTCCTGCTCGATCTTGCCGCCAGCATAGAGGATATTGATCTGCCTTCCTTTAGCCCTTATTCGGGTAAATACTTTGGACGTGGCATTGAGAAAGGAAAATTATCCGTTAACATTAACTACCATATTGAAGATGGCGCGTTGAGTGCTGAAAATAATATTTTTCTTGATCAATTAACGCTTGGTGAGGACATTGATAGCCCAGATGCTATTTCTGCGCCATTAGGCCTTGCTATTGCATTACTAAAGAATCAACGCGGTGAAATTGACATTCATTTACCGATTCAGGGTTCACTAAACGACCCGCAATTCAGCATGGGTGATATTATTTTTGACGCTTTTATAAATCTAATTACCCGCGCAGTAACTGCGCCATTCTCATTATTAGGCTCTGCGTTAGGCGGTGATGGCGAAGAACTATCTACCATTAACTTTGAACCAGGTTTTTCAAGAATTAATACAAAAGCAGAGAACAGTCTCCAAACATTATCTGAGGTTCTCACTAATCGCCCAACACTGAAATTGGAAATTGCTGGCTTCACTAACCCTGCAGTCGATTACGAAGGACTTAAATTAGCCATTCTTGAACGTAAAGTAAAAACCCAAAAACTTAAAAAATCAACGAAAAAAGGTCAGGCTGTTGGCTCTATTGATGACATTGAATTTACTCCAGAAGAATATTCAGAATATCTGGAGCTGGCCTATGACGAAGAAGAGTTTGAAAAACCAACGAATATCATTGGCCTGACAAAAAGTCTACCTAATGAAGAAATGGAACTATTAATGCTGGCACATATTGAAATAAATGAGAATGATTTAGCAGAGCTTGCTGAACAACGTGCCTCTGCCGCACAAAACTGGATAATTAATCAAGGCGGCATTGCCAATGACAGAGTATTTATCGTAAAAGAAGACGTTGAAGAACCAGGTAGTCAAGTAAGATTCTCACTTAAATAATTTGCATCCTAAAATTTAACACACTGCACTAAATTAATCTCGATATGATCTGACAGTCAGTTTCGGACAGTATTGGAAGTTTGCTGTCTTATTGTCTGCCATTCTCCATTTAATCTCACACCACCATATGAGAATTTAACACCTCGGTTTTTCAGTGCTGTGCTTTGAGTAATCTTTTTATTGTCATTATCACCCTTTTTTGGTAGTAAACGATGCACTAAAACCGTATCTTAGTCAATTAGAATAGTTTATCCAATTTATGCTGAAGGGGTACAATTACCTTCCATTTACAAGAAAAAATAGGTATAAATAAAATCATAATTACATTAAACCGCTTTCAATCGAAAGGAAAATCCTCGTTTTACTAAACGACTATGAGTAACACAACTAACGGATACTATATCGTATTGATCAGCGTGCATGGCTTGATCCGCGGTGACGACCTTGAATTAGGCAGAGATGCCGATACCGGCGGACAAACCAAATATGTGGTTGAACTTACCCGTGCTCTGGCCGAACGTCCTGAGGTGGACCGGGTGGACTTGTTGACTCGAAAGGTCGTTGATCCAAAAGTCAGTAGCGACTATGCTAAACCCATCGAACAGCTTTCTGAAAAAGCACGCATTGTCCGCATCGAATGCGGTGAAGATCGCTATATACCGAAGGAAGAACTTTGGGATTATCTTGACACTTTTTCGGACAATTCTTTGATCCTTCTGCATGGCGAAGAGCGTCTGCCGAGTATCATTCACAGCCATTATGCCGATGCGGGCTATGTTGGTACACGCTTGTCACACCAGTTGGCAATTCCACTGGTCCATACCGGCCACTCGCTAGGTCGCAGCAAACGCAAACAACTGTTGGCCAGTGGTGTGAAACGCGACGAGATCGAGACTACCTATGCCATGTCCCGGCGCATTGAGGCTGAGGAGTCGATTCTGGGTGTCGCTTCTCGGGTGATTACCAGCACGCGTCAGGAGATTGAGGAGCAATATGGCCTTTATGACTGTTATCAGCCAAACAAAATGCGAGTTGTTCCTCCCGGCACCGACCTTGAAAAGTTTTATCCTGCCGGAGGTAACGAAAATTCGAGCAATATTGCGCTGGAGCTGCGGCGGTTTTTCGATATGCCTGACAAGCCGATCATTCTAGCGCTCTCCCGTCCGGATCCGAGAAAGAACATTGTCACGCTCATCGAAGCCTATGGTGCGTCACCTCCCCTTCAAGAAGCAGCCAATCTCGTAATCATTGCTGGTAATCGCGATGATATCAGGGACATGGAGGATGGTGCGCAAGAAGTTTTGAGCAACATTCTGCTGACCATCGATCAATTTGATCTTTACGGCAAGATTGCCTATCCCAAACATCACCGGCCGGATGAGGTTCCTCTGCTGTACAGGCTGACTGCCTTGTCGAAAGGTGTTTTTATCAATCCTGCCCTGACCGAGCCATTCGGGCTGACACTGATTGAGGCAGCAGCTTGCGGCGTACCGATCATTGCTACCGAAGACGGAGGTCCGATCGACATTATCGGTAATTGCCATAATGGTCATCTTATCGACCCACTGGACAGAGAAGCTATGGCCGACATCCTGCTGAAAACCCTGACCGATCCCGACGGGTGGAAGGAGTTTTGCGACAACGGTATCCGTGGGGTTCGCCGCCACTATGCGTGGCAGGCGCATGCCGAGAAATATCTGGACATCATTCGGCCGCTCGTTGAGCAGACCGAACCTCTGCACCGCATGACACTGCAGCGCCGCCCTGGCCTTTATCGAAACCAAGCCATATTCACCGATCTTGACCAAAATTTAATGGGAGACAGAGAGGCGCTAGCCGAATTTCTAGAATTGATTCGCCAGCACCAGAAAAAAATTACTTTTGGTATTGCCACGGGGCGGCGTCTCGATACCGCTTTGTCCGCTCTTCGCCAGTATAAGATTCCGCAGCCCGATGTACTGATTAGCAGTCTCGGCACAGAAATTCATTACGCGCCGAACCTGACCAAAGACATGGTCTGGGCAAAACATATCAACCATTTATGGAATCCGCGAGCTGTAAGAGCAATTCTTGATGAATTGCCGGGCCTGAAGCTGCAGGAGAAGGTGTGTCAAGGGCAGTTCAAGATCAGCTACTATATCGATCCAACAGTAGCGCCAGACATGCACGATATCAGGCACATGCTACAGCAGCAAGATCAGGCAGTGAATACTATTTTCGCTTTCGGACAATACCTCGACGTCGTGCCAGTCAGGGCATCCAAGGGGCTGGCCCTGCGCTGGTGCGCTGAGCAGCTAAGTATTCCGCTTGAAAACATCCTCACCGCCGGTGGTTCCGGCGCCGATGAAGATATGATGCGCGGCAACACCCTCGCAGTGATTGTCGCCAACCGCCATCATGAAGAGTTGTCAGAGCTGGCCGATATTAAGCGCATCTACTTTGCCCAGAGGAACTGTGCTGCGGGCATCATCGAAGCCATGCATCACTACAGCTTTTTTGATATAGGGCGGACTTCTTAAGCAGTGCGAGACTTTCTCCTTTGTACCGACATGGATCGGACCTTGATCCCCAATGGAAGCGCTCCGGAATCAGTCGGCGCCCGACAAATGTTTAGTCGGTTGGCCAATGAGGCGCAGACGACCATTGTCTATGTCACCGGCCGACACCGCGAACTGATCGTACAGGCCATCCAACAATATGAACTGCCTCAACCAAACTTCGCCATTGCCGATGTCGGTTCAACAATTTATAAGCTTAACCAAGGTTTCTGGCAGCAGTGGGATGAATGGGGAGACAAAATCGATACTGACTGGAATGGAATGAGCTCCCATGAGCTCCATATGCTGCTTCATGACCTTCCAGAGCTGAAACTTCAAGAGCAGGGAAAACAGAACAGACATAAACTTAGCTACTATCTGCCGCTTACTATCGATGAGAAAAACACAATGAAAGAGATAGAAAACCGGCTGACAAGGACAGACATCCGGGCCAACCTGATCTGGAGCATTGATGAACAGGCCGAAATCGGGTTATTGGATATTCTTCCGTCCAGTGCCAACAAACTACACGCCATTAATTTTTTCATGCAGAATCACGGCTTCAA
The DNA here is from genome assembly GCA_021774265.1 of Nitrosomonas sp. GTDB lineage: Bacteria > Pseudomonadota > Gammaproteobacteria > Burkholderiales > Nitrosomonadaceae > Nitrosomonas. The sequence goes on along the minus strand of JAJFJG010000103.1, from coordinate 9,902 downwards.
TTATGAAAACACGGTTTTCGCTGGCGATAGCGGCAACGACCTGGATGTGTTGTTGAGTCCGATTTATGCTGTATTGGTCGCCAATGCAAGTGATGATGTGCGTGCCAGTGCTGCACGTAACGATTTGCAGGCCAGTCTCTATCTGGCCAAAGGTAACTATCTCGGCATGAACGGTAATTACAGCGCCGGTATTTTGGAAGGAATTGCTCATTTTCTGCCGGATGTGGATGCCTGGCTTAGGGGTAACAAGTGATTACCCATCGTGATATCAGGCCTCTGATCTTCGGAGAGGTGCTCTTCGATCACTTTCCTGACGGCTCCAACATTCTCGGCGGTGCTCCCTTCAATGTGGCTTGGCATCTTCAGGCGTTCGGGCATTCGCCGCTGTTTATCTCGCGCGTCGGCAACGATAGGCCGGGCGAAGAGATTCGCTCGGCCATGCAGGCGTGGGGTATGGATCTTTCCGGCCTGCAGTTTGATACTGTTCATGCCACGGGTAGCGTGGAGGTCACCTTTTCAGAGGGAGAGCCGCGTTATGAGATTATACGGCAGCGTGCCTACGATTTTATTGATGAAACAGAGCTCCCTGTTATTGCGGGAAGCACTCTTCTCTACCATGGCTCGCTGGCATTACGCCACGTTATCTCGGCGAAGGCTCTAGCTGAGGTTCATCGGCGCACAGCCGCACCACTCTTCGTAGATATCAATCTGCGTTCACCCTGGTGGGAGATAAAAAGTGTGCAGCAGATGCTGGGCAAGGCCCGCTGGATCAAGCTCAATGAGGAGGAGCTAAGATTGATCGTGCCGGGAGCAATCGGGGATAAACAGCTTTTGTCCGGTCTACTGACTGACCAAACTGAATTCGTTGCCCTAACAAGGGGCGCGAAAGGAGCTTCTATTATCTCGAACAGCAGGACGTATGATGTGCGCCCGCAGCCGACGCTTACGTTTGTCGATGCCGTTGGCGCCGGGGATGCCTTCTGCAGTGTTCTGCTGGCAGGCATCATCCGGCAGTGGCCGCTTTCCCTGACGATTGAAAGAGCGCAGCAGTTTGCCAGTGCGGTCGTGGGTATCCGTGGAGCCACGAGTCGCGACCGGGAGCTTTATGAATATTTCATTGATGCATGGAAGGATTAGGAAAATTTGCTATGTATGAACAGGTTTCTCACTCGCTTTTGAATGACATTCTTATCGCGCTAAAACCGGATATAAAAAACAAGAAGTTGCAGCACTTCTACACTCGCCTCGGGTCTAATTTCTATGCTATCCACTCCCTATTTAGTGTGCTTTACGGGGATCGCCAGGATTTCAATAAACAGATGCTGCGTCTGGTTGAAACTCTGGCGCAACAATATATCAAGCGGCCTGCTGCGTTGAAAAAGATGGACCTAGCTCGTGAGAAGGATCACAACTGGTTCCTGAGTCAGCATTGGGTCGGTATGGCCCTGTATAGCGACGGATTTGCCGGCGATCTAAAAGGTTTACAGACAAAGTTGCACTATTTGCAGGAGTTGGGCATAAATATGGTACACATCATGCCCGTGCTCGACTGTCCGTCTGGTAAAAGTGATGGTGGCTATGCGGTTCGCGATTTCCGCAAGGTAGACGCCCGCATCGGTACAATTAAAGATATTAGCGCACTATCAGCCAATCTTAAAAAAAGAGGCGTACTGCTGACGCTGGATGTTGTCGTAAACCATACGTCCTACGAACACGAGTGGGCTAGGCTAGCCCGTCAGGGCGATAAAATGTTTCAGGATTATTATTACGTTTTTGATGACCGGGAGATGCCCGACATGTTTGAGGAGAGTATGCCGGAAATTTTCCCTGAAACCTCTCCGGGCAATTTCACCTGGGATAAGGATATGGGTAAATGGGTCATGACGGTGTTCCATGACTATCAGTGGGATTTGAATTATCGAAATCCCGCCGTGTTCATTGAGATGGTCGATATTATCTTGTTCTGGGCCAATATGGGGGCGGATATTCTGCGTCTGGATGCTGTAGCCTTTTTGTGGAAGAAAATCGGCAGCACTTGTCAGAATGAACGTGAAGCACACCTGCTACTACAACTAATGAAAGACTGTTGCCAAGTAACGGCTCCGGGGGTGCTGTTTATTGCCGAAGCTATTGTTGCGCCGGTGGAGATCACCAAATATTTCGGCGAGGATGCTATCAACGCGAAGGAGTGTGAAATTGCTTACAATGCCACCTTCATGGCTTTGCTGTGGGATGCTCTAGCAACCAAACATACGAAGTTACTAAATATAGCGATCAGCAACCTCCCTGATAAGTTGGAGCGAGCAACCTGGCTGAACTATGTCCGTTGCCATGACGATATCGGCCTTGGGTTCAGCGATACCGACATCCATCTTGCTGGTTATGATCCCAATGCACACCGGCGCTTTCTTGTCGATTACTTTACCGGCAAATTCGACACATCTCCAGCCAGGGGCAAACCGTTCGGACAGAATGCTAAAAATGGTGATGCTCGTATCTCCGGTTCGCTGGCATCCCTGGTGGGTCTGGAAAGCGCTCTGGAAGAAGAAAACCCGGATGCCATTGAAGTCGCCATCAAAAAAATACTAATGTTGCACAGCTTGATTCTCTCATTCGGCGGCATGCCACTGTTCTATTACGGCGATGAAATCGGCACCCTCAACAACTATGACTACCTTGAAGACGAGAGCAAGAGCAATGACAGTCGTTGGCTGCAGCGTCCCACGACCGACTGGAGCAAAGCTGAACTTCGCAATCAGCCAGGCACTGTCGAGTACCGTATCTTCAACAACTTAAAAAAATTAGTTGCCCTACGCAAAGAAATTCCAGCCTTCGCCGATTACAATAATCGCGAACTGCTGGACGTCGAGAATCCACACCTGTTTGTTTTCTTGCGCTTTGATCCGCAGAACAGCAAGGCAAAGATTATGGTGATGGCAAATTTTGATGATCATCCACAGTCGATGAGTTTCGATACATTACATCAGGTGGGTTTTTCCCAACGCAACATTATCATGGATATTTATTCCGGCAAGAGCCCATCCATACTAAATGGACGGATCGTTATCCCACCCAAGAGCTTTTACTGGCTATCTGTATGAAAAGGAGTCCTAAATGATCACTAAATGTCTTTTTCCCGTTGCTGGATATGGAACACGCTTTCTCCCCGCAACAAAGGCCCAGCCCAAGGAGATGTTGTCCGTCCTCACCAAGCCGCTGGTTCAATATGGTGTGGAAGAGGCGCAGCAGGCCGGAATGAAAAATATCGCCTTTGTCACTGGTCGAAGTAAACGGGCCATTGAGGATCACTTCGATATTAGTTACGAAATGGAAAATATGATCAGTGGCACGACTAAGGAGCATCAGTTGAAAGGCATTCGTGAGCTGATTAGTCAGTGTACCTTCTCCTACACACGACAGATCCATATGCGCGGCCTTGGTGATGCGATACTCACTGGCGAGACGCTGATTGGCGCCCAGCCTTTCGGCGTAATCCTGGCCGACGATCTCTGTGTTGGAGAACCAGATGGAGTTATGGCGCAGATGGCCAAGGTCTATGCCAAATACAAGTGTAGTGTCGTAGCTGTAGAAGAAGTGCCGGAGCAGGATGTCAGCAAGTACGGCATTGTTAGCGGTCAAGCGATTGATGAACGGCATGTCATGATCAGTGAGATGGTCGAGAAACCGGACCCAGAAGTTGCACCATCCAATCTGGCCATTATCGGCCGGTATATTCTGACGCCGGAGGTCTTCGATATCCTTCGTCAGACCCCACCGGGCAAAAGTGGCGAAGTGCAGATTACCGATGCTTTGCAAGTATTGGCCAAAAAAAGTATGGTCATCGCCTACCGTTTCCAGGGAAAGCGCTTTGACTGCGGCAGTGTGGAAGGTTTTGTTGAAGCAACCAACTTCTTTTTTCATGGACAGATGTCAAAGTAGCTGTCGCCTAAAGTTAAGTTTAGGTTGCCTCGTTTTCTATAAACTCAATCTTTTATTTTTCCGAGTTAAGATAAACGATTCTTATCGGTTCCCAGCTTCTTGTTTTGTCACTTTAGCAATTAGAGTTTTATAGTTTTGCCTGTTTGTAAATCTGTGGACGTTTAGCCAATATCGAGGGTACCGTAAGGATTCCATCCTAAACAAGTAACATAATTTCAGCATTATGTTACTGAGATGGAGAATTGTTTGCGGTGAAATAATGGAATGAACGCCCACTACCTGAAACGGCATCAACGTACCAAAGTACTGCTGCTCAAACCAAAGAGCTGATAAGGCAGAAATGTTGCGGATTTCATCAGGCTCAGAGGTAATATTTGAAAATCATCCCAAGGCCAGATATACGGATACATTATTCTTTCTGTCAAACAGCGAATTTTTTCTTGCAATGCGGGGCGGAGCATATATAACCCTAACGACGCTATTTCTGTCCGCCATCTGCTTGGTACGCCAATATTCATAGGCATCTTGGAATTTTGCGTTGATTGAATTGGGGATAAATGATTTTTTGATCATTTGTTGGTGTACATGACAACTGATTCAACTTTCGGCACTTTATTTTTTGTAGAAAAAGGGCACTTATTTTTCCTATACCCTTCCATAACTTATGCTCCCCTAATTCAGCTTTTTGGAATCAGTTTTTCGCTCTTTCACTATGCTCTTGGGAGGTGCAATTGGCCCAGGGTCTATTACTGTTCGACGTTTAAGGTCATATACCATGCCTGGGGTGAGTAATGAATAAATTACATTCGTAAGGCCGAACGATTGTCCATTCTTCGCGTAACCAATGTGGTTGATCTCGATAGCACTTCCGTCCAACACAATGACAGTCCCGCTGCCAATGACCTCCGCTCGGGTTTCATTTTCAATTAGCAATCCAGTATTTTCACCGATACCAAGGCCTAATAAAGCAGGATTAGTTGAGATAGCGTTCACGAGGCGAGAAATTCGCGAACGTTGTGTAAAATGCGTATCGAATATCGTGTCGTGTATTAGCCCCAAACCCTTAGTCATCTCTGTACCACCCTTGCGGAAATTCCGAAATTTATTATTCTGAAAAATCATCATTTCGGGAAGGACGGCAGCTCCAGCCGAGGTTCCAGCGACGACACAGCTGCCAGACAGATATCGCTCCGCAAGTGCATGGTGCAGTGGTGTGCCGCCAATCAAAGAAGAAAGACGTAGCTGATCACCACCACCAAACATGAAGAGTGTGGTTTCATCAATTATTTTGGCAAGCTTTATAGATCCTGCATCCGTACGTTCCCCAATATGTACAACATGGATGGATCTTGGGTTGAAAACCGAAAAAAGATGTTGGTATTTATGTGCCACCTCGTCAGGTTCTTCGCTGGCAGTTGGCACAACGACTATACGAGCTTCGGAGCCTCCGGCCAATTCGACCATTTTTTTAAATATTTCGGATTCTTCCGACTTTTTCTCATTGCCACCGATAGGAATCAAAAATCTTGGCATCACCCGAGATCCCAATATTTATTGATATCAATTGCTAACGTCATAATTTAATTATTATATTTTATTTTCAATAAGTTATTACTGTACTATAGCGTCATACTAGATTATATTCAGCGGCATGACAACAAAGTTTCCTTTTAATTGCAAACCTATCATAGTTTGTCATGCTGGCTCTGCTTCAAGTCCAGCATATTTTGATGGTCCACGTCGTGCGTGCTTTGCGGGTCTTGATGCTATTGCCCAGAATAAAAGTGCGCTTGATGCCGTGATTGCGGCAACACAAGTGTTAGAGGATGATGAACGCTTTAATGCGGGAACCGGCTCAAATATACGCTTTGACGGTATAACTATCCAAATGGATGCGTCATGTATGACCAGCAATGGTGATTTTGCTGCTGTTGCCGCTATTGAACGGGTAAAAAACCCAGTGGCTGTTGCCAGACGTCTTTTTGATACACCTCACATTCTACTTGTGGCAGATGGTGCCACGGCATTTGCTCGTCGCTGTGATTTTTCCGATTATGACCCAACAACTCCAGGAGCGCAGGAACGACACCACAAAGTAATAGCCACCAACGACCAGTTTGGAGAATGGTCACGCGAAGATCTTGAGCAAACATGGAACTACGAAATACCTTTGCGAGAGGTGCTTGGCAGCGACACGGTAGGCTGTGTATGTTGGGACGGCTATGGTTTTGCATCCGCTTTAAGCTCAGGCGGTACAGCTGCGGTATTGCGAGGACGTGTTGGGGATGTACCTTTGCCAGGTTGCGGTTTATTTGCGGGGGAGTGTGGCGCCATCGCAGCGACAGGTGATGGTGAATATATCGCCAAATCCATGTTGGCCTATCGAGCTTATGCTGAACTTAAAACGGGAAAAAGTCCTGAACAAGTCGTTACCTGGGCTCTGAACCAACTTGACCAGGGTGTGGATGTTGGAATTATTGTCATTAACCAAAAAGGGTTTTCAGGTGGCGCACGCCACGGAATGGCTTGGTACGGACAGAATGCAGAAATATGATATGAAAATTTTAGAACATCGCGCCCTTAGAGGACCCAATCGTTATAGCCGTTACCCAACTATTTTTATGTTACTAGATATTGGCGAACTTGAAGAGCAACCCACTGATACCATAGATGGTTTTACAGATCGATTGATTGAATTGATTCCATCATTACAAGGTCATGGGTGTTCAATTGGCGGCCCCGGCGGATTTGTAACGCGCTTGCGGCGCGGCACATGGGCTGGCCATGTTGTCGAGCATGTTGCTTTGGAAATGCAATGTCTTGCTGGAATGCAAGTTGGGTTTGGCAAAACCTACGACACGTCTGAACATGGCGTCTATAAAGTCGTTTATCGTTACCGGATTGAATCGGCTGGTCTTCTCGCAGGGCAGGAAGCCATTGCGCTGGTTGAGGCTATAGCAAAAAACTGCGGTTTTGATATAGATGCAGCCGTTATACGGCTAAAAGAATTACGTGAAAATGATTTTCTTGGACCATCCACCAATAGCATTGTGGAAGAAGCAAAGCGAAGAGATATCCCAGCGCTACGACTTAATAGTGCCAACCTTGTTCAGCTTGGATATGGTTCCAAACAACGCCATATTCAAGCAACTATGACAGACCGAACCAGCGCACTTTCTGTTGAAATAGCTGATGAAAAATTTAAAACCAAAGAGCTTCTTGGGCGCGCAGGAATTCCAGTTCCAGATGGTATGGTTGCTGAGACGCTTGAAGCAGCAGCATTTGTAGCCGAAAAATTAGGCTACCCGGTTGCAGTAAAACCGGAAATTGGGAACCATGGTAGAGGAATTACAGCTTGTGTCTCCAATGTGCAAGAACTTGAAACTGCTTTTGCGTCAGCATGCAAGATTTGTCACTCAGTCATCGTGGAAAAAAGCTTAACCGGGCATGATTTTCGTGTTCTCGTTATTAACGGCAATATGGTGGCAGCGGCGCTACGTGAGCCAGCCTGCGTGATCGGAGACGGGAAATTATCTATCGCTCAACTTATCCATAAGACCAACCAGGATCCGCGCAGAGGCATTGGGCACGAAAAAATGTTGACCACCATTACGGTTGATCATATGACGGAGCGATTACTTGCGTTTCACGGCTACCAGCTTGATGACATACTTCCGACAAAGGAAAAGCTGTATCTCAAATCTACAGCTAATATCAGTACAGGAGGTACAGCGCGTGACGTTACTGATGAGGTTCATCAAGATGTTCGGTTAATGTGTGAGCGTATCGCTAGAATTATCGGTATGGACTGCATGGGCATTGATATTGTGGCAAACAGCCTTGACCAGCCCTTGAGCCGAAATTCTTCCGGGATCGTAGAAGTTAACGCCGCGCCTGGATTTCGCATGCATCTGGAGCCGAGTGAAGGTAAAGCACGCAACGTGGCTAAGCCTTTTATAGAAATGCTGTTTCCGTCTGATGTGAACTTTGATGTTCCAATTGTTGCCGTAACCGGAACAAATGGCAAAACAACAACAGCTAAACTCATTGCGCATGCCCTTAAATACAGTGGAAAGTTGGTTGGGTTTGCAGGGACAACAGGTGTCGAAATTGATGGCGTTGAAATTGTTTCAGGTGATTACAGTGGTCCTGGTGGAGCCGCCATAGTTCTGCGCGAACCCACAGTTGACCATGCTGTGCTTGAGGTCGCACGTGGCGGCATTATTCGTCGGGGCTTGGGCTTCGATAGTTGTAGTGTCGGTATTTTGCTTAATGTTGATGAAGATCATATCGGCTTAGATGGCGTTGAAGATATCGAAGAGCTTTCTCTCGTCAAATCTACAGTTATCGAGGTTGTTGGTGATCAGGGTGTTTCGGTTCTCAATGCAGATGATCCCATCATAATAGGACTCAAGGAGAGAGCCGGCGGTCAATTGATCTTTTTTTCCATGCATCCATCGAATGAAACAATCACGCAACATCTCAGATCAGGCGGAGCCGCAGTGGTTTTGCAGGGTGGTGATGTTGTCATTCATTCCTCCATTCCCTCTGTTCACGTTCTATCTGTGCTTGACGCGCCAATTACTTTAGGCGGCGTAGCAATGTTTAATATTTCAAATGTTCTGGCTGCTGTAGCCGCACTACACGGCTTAGGAATACCGGTCGACATGATTCGAAAGGGCATTAGTACCTTTCACCCCAGTGCTACCCAGAATCCTGGTCGTATGAATATCATCGACTTTATTACCTTCAAGGTAATTGTGGATTACGGGCATAACGTTTCCGCAGTAAGGGCCATAGGAAAAACGTTGCCACACATTACAAAAGGGCGAAAGATTGTTGTTGCCCACGGCACGGGGAATCGACTAGATAAAGACATTAGAATGTTTGGTCAGGCACTCGCTGATGTCTATGACTACCTAATTATAGCCGATGCAGACCAGCGCCAACGCAAACCAGGAGAAACTTCTGACATTGTACAAGCAGGCGCTCTGGAAAATGGTTTTGATAAAGATGAAATAGTAATTATCAACAACCCATTTAAGGCCATTGATCACGCTATTTCAATTGTGAAACCAGGTGATTTAATTGTCGTACAGGTTGATGAAGTGGAGCCAATGTTAAAGCATGTGATGGAGCATTTTGAACGCATCGTGAGTGTATCGTGTACATTGCCAGACCAAAAAAACAGATAAAATCACGATAATAACGACACTGAAAGTTAATAAACTAGGCGCTATTGATATTTCACTGAAACCAGATAAACCCGATAATCAAACGTAGTTGAAAGTGTAATGGTCAACTAAAATAGGACACTTCCTAAAGCAACCTCTCTATAAAATATACGCTCAAATTCCAACTACGATTGGTAGCCTAATTTGGAGTGCAACCATTTTCCATTGTAAAAACCAGATAGTCAATGATGTTCAGCTTTGTTTGTTCTTTGGTTCTGAATTTATTGTAATTCAGTTTTCATATTTAAGGCTACGGAAGAACCATACTATCGGGTAGTGTCACAGCAATTTACTTTTCGATTCATGCTTTGCTCCATTTTCATGACAGGCAATTTTCTGCGGTATTTATGGCTGGCATATTGACTGTCCCGATCCCAGTGATAGAGCAAGCCAGGCTCCGACTTTTTTCTCCAAAAGGTGATTTGTAGCGCTTTCACGCAAAATGCTGTTCGTATATGGTCTGCAATAGTCAATATCACGACATGCTTGGAAAAATAATCAATGGCAGCAACGTAGAGCCAGCCTTCATGTGCCCGACCATAAGTGATCTCCGTTGTTCAAACTTGATTTGGGGCAACGACATCAAAAGTGAGTTATAGTCGAATCTGGTGTTTAGTGAGTTGAAAAAAGTAGCGTATCTGGTTAAGTTTGATGTTATCAGACATTAAATCAACCAATAGAGGATACGCCACCATGAGCAAGAATAACGTTGTCGAGATAAAAAATTCA
>JAJFJG010000102.1 GCA_021774265.1 Nitrosomonas sp. | reverse complement strand
GCTGGCCGACATTGCACCCAGCGTGGTGGAATATGTTAGCTTTCAAATTGATACGGTCACTGATGGTTTAGTCGATTACAACTGTAACGGTCGAACGAGTCGACAGCATCGCCGCAAGATATTTTCGTACTTGAAGGTTCGCCCATTTGATAAGCACGCGGCCAGTATTTTTAGAACTTGGCTGATAGGTTCTGTATTTCCAGAATCCCATGAACCTTCTTATTTAGATGATCTGATCACTGACTGGTTATTAAGGCATCACTATGACCGGCCTGGCAATTACCGTATAGAGCGGCACATCAATTCAGCAGAGCGGGCGTTTGAGCAACAATTATTTCAACGAGTTTACGGTCAACTGGATCCAACAGTCTGCTTAAAATTGGATGGCCTATTAGACGAGTCATCAGGTGTGACCGAATTTTCCCGACTGTGCACAGATATTGGATCAGCGAGCTTGGAAAGTGTTCTGCGTGCAATAGATCAGCTCGAAATGCTACGTCGTTTGGAAATTCCGGCGGATATTTTGGAAGGCATCAACCCTAAGCTACTTAAACGGTACCAAAAGCGAGCACATACTGAGAATGCATGGGAACTTCGCCGCCATCCTGCCAAGATCCGTTACGCGTTGATGGTATTCTATTGTGTACTTCGTAAAGGTGAAATTACCGACAGGTTGGTCGAATTGCTAATACAGGTAATTCACAAAATATCAGTACGTGCAGAGCGCAAAATTGTTTCTGAACTCGTGAAAAGTATTGTTAATGTGCACGGTAAAACAACCTTGTTGTACCGTATCGCTGAAGCTGTTCTAGACGACCCAGACAGCGTTGTTCGAGATGTGATATTTCCTGTTGTTAATGAACAAACCATTGAACAGCTTGTTGCAGAGTTTCGTTCTAGTGGCCCGAACTATGTTAAAAAAATCCACAAAAAAATCCGTACGTCCTATGCTCATCATTATCGTCGTATGCTACCGCGCATTCTTGATGGATTGGAATTCCGCAGCAACAACGCAGCATGGCGCTCTATTCTAGACGCTATTGATGTCATCAAGGCACACCAAGATCAGCCGGGGCGGTATTTTACTGCTGGGGATATTCCAATTGATGGCGTAGTGCGTAAGAAATGGCATGACATTGTCATTGAAGAAGCCCCAGATGGTACACAACGGATTAATCGCATCAATTACGAAATATGTGTACTCCAAGCATTACGGGAGAAACTGCGTTGTAAAGAAGTGTGGGTTGTGGGTGCCAAGCGTTTTTGCAACCCTGATGATGATTTGCCAACTGACTTTGAAAGTCATCGCCAACACTACTACGAAGAACTTCAATTACCAACAAACAGTGAAATATTTATTACGCAATTGAAAAATCAAATGTCCGAATCGTTAAGTCGGCTTAACCGGACGCTTCCACGAAATCGCAATGTCAACATTAAACAACGGCAGTCAAAGGCGACAATCTCTGTATCACCACTCAATGCACAAGCAGCCCCCCCTAACCTGGACGCATTGAAGCGCGAACTAAATAAACGATGGCCCTCAACCAGTTTGCTTGATGTACTTAAAGAAACTGATTTTAGAGTAAACTTCACTCAAGCATTTTCAACAGCGGCATCACGAACCGTCACCAGCCAAAATGAAGTGGTACGACGGCTGTTGCTTTCGCTGTATGGATTAGGCACCAACGCTGGGTTGAAATGTCTAGCCGGCGGCCCACATGACGTTAGTTATAAGGAGCTTTTACATACCCGTCGTCGCTACATTCACAAAGACAGCCTGCGCGAAGCTATCAAGCTTGTAGTAAATGCAACGTTTAAGGAACGCTTACCTCATATATGGGGCGAAGGCACCACGGCCTGTGCATCCGACTCCACACGATTCGCCGCCTGGGACCAAAATTTGATGACAGAATGGCATGCCCGTTATGGGGGTCGCGGCGTCATGATTTATTGGCATGTGGACGCTAATGCGGTGTGCATCTACTCTCAACTAAAGCGATGTTCATCTTCGGAAGTAGCGTCAATGATCGAAGGAGTATTGCATCATTGTTCGGATATGGATATAGAACGGCAGTATGTTGATAGCCATGGCCAAAGTGTCGTTGCTTTTGCTTTTTGCCATCTTCTCGGTTTCTCACTGATGCCAAGACTTAAAGGGATAGATAAACAAAAGTTAGCTCAACCGGAGTTAGGTGCTCGTGAGCGTTACTCGAACCTATCATCAATATTCTCTAGCCAAGCCATTAACTGGACACTGATAGCCCAGCAGTACGACGAGCTGATCAAGTTTACAACTGCACTTCGTACACGTACTGCCGATTCCGAAACGATCCTGCGTCGTTTCAACCGCAGCAACGTACAACATCCAACGTATGCAGCATTGATTAAATTGGGTAGAGCGATAAAAACTATCTTTCTGTGCAACTACCTGGAATCAGAAGAATTGCGACAAGAAATTAACACGGGTCTGAATGTGGTTGAGCGCTGGAACGGCGTTAACGGATTTATCTACTTTGGCAAGAACGGGGAGATTGCGACAAACAATATCGAAGATCAGGAGATAGCTGTTCTGTCACTGCATCTACTGCAAGTAAGTCTTGTGTATATCAATACGTTGATGATTCAGCAAGTACTGAAAGAACCGGAATGGTC
>JAJFJG010000101.1 GCA_021774265.1 Nitrosomonas sp. | reverse complement strand
GGTTGATATGGTCGTGCATATCACGCGCACATCCAAAGGCCGTGAAATCAAACGGATTATTGAAGTAGAAGGTTTAAGCAAAGGAAGTTATCAAATCAAAGAGTGGTAAATAATCAATAGGAGACGGCAATGAAGCTGATTAAATCGAACAATATGTCAAACATCTCTCAACATTTTTATTTCTTTTCAATTCTTTTTTGTTTGTGTCTTTTAATGCTAACTGATAGCGCATTCGCGTCAGTCGGTGGTGGTGGCCAATTACCCTACGAAACCTGGTTGGTTAGTCTCCGATCTTCAGTTACCGGCCCCGTAGCCTTTACTTTATCTATAGTCGGCATTGTTGTTGCCGGTGGCATTTTGATCTTTGGTGGTGAACTCAACGCTTTCTTTCGCACGTTGATATTTATTGTACTGGTGATGGCGCTGCTAATTGGTGCAAACAACATCATGACCAATCTATTTGGTGGTGCTGTCATACCCGGCGAAATATCACAACACCAGTCATTAAGTTCTAATACACCCGAATAGGGGAGGGCATTAGTCATGGGCCTACGAACCATACCTATCCGTCAGTCCGGCAACCGGCCCAATCTCTTTATGGGCGGTGATCGTGAACTGGTCATGTTCTCCATCCTGATTGCAGCGACTTCGATATTTGTTGCCATGGAACTCAAGGCCACGTTATTTGGTATTGCGTTGTGGACTTTTGCATTGTTTGCACTGCGCTTAATGGCCAAGAATGACCCGCATCTGCGCCATGTATACCTGCGCCAGTATCGTTACAAGAAATACTATCCAGCGCGTAGTACGCCTTTCCATAACAACACCGAGCAAGAGGGGAAACAATTTCTATGATTCCCGCCATAACCACCCTTATCGCAATCGTAGGTGCTTTGTTGCTGTTGATATTGTTCGTACGACTCCGCGAAACCGACAAAGAATTCAAACTGGATAAACATCGCTCTAAAGAGAGTGGTTTTGCCGATTTACTGGTTTATGCAGCAGCAGTAGACGATGGGGTCATTGTTGGCAAGAACGGCTCATTGATGGCTGCTTGGATCATCTGTGGTGAAGATACCGCTAGCAGTACGGAAGCTGAACGCGAAGAAGTGTCGTTTCGCATTAACCAAGCATTATCACGCTTAGGGAGTGGCTGGATGATTCATGTCGATGCTGTGCGTAAACCAGCGCAGGGCTATTCAGCAGAAGCCGTATCTAACTACCCCGATGTGATATCAGCAGCGATAGATCAAGAGCGGCGACATTTGTTTGAGCGTATCGGCACGTTATATGAGAGTTGCTTTGTGCTGACCCTAACTTACTTACCGCCCACGCTGGCACAACGCAAGTTTGTCGATCTGATGTTTGATGATGAGACAGAAGCACCTGACCAAGAAGCCCGAACAAAAGGATTGATGGATCATTTTAAACGCGAATGCGTGAACTTTGAATCACGCTTATCCAGTGCCTTTCAGTTGACGCGCTTGAAAAGTAAAGAGCAAGTTAACGAAGATGGCTCAACCATAACCTTTGATGAATTCCTGCAATGGTTGCAGTTGTGTATTACAGGGCAAGACCATCCCATGGTGTTACCTGCCAATCCCATGTATTTGGATACTTTGTTAGGTGGGCAGGAAATGTGGGGCGGTGTCGTGCCCAAAGTTGGCCGCAACTTTGTTCAAGTGGTATCCATCGAGGGTTTTCCATTGGAATCCTCACCTGGCATGTTAAATCTGCTGTCAGAGTTACCCGGTGTATACCGCTGGTCATCGCGCTATATTTTCCTAGACTCGCATGAGGCGGTCGCGCATCTAGAAAAGTTTCGCAAAAAATGGAAGCAAAAAATTCGCGGTTTCTTTGATCAAGTATTTAATCTGCAAAGCAGCAACATTGATGAAGACGCACTGAACATGACCGAAGATGCCGGGTCAGCTATTGCTGAAACCAATAGTGGCTTTGTCGGCCAAGGCTACTATACCAGTGTCGTTGTGTTGATGATGGAAGATCGGGTGGCGCTGGAAGAATCGGCGCGCAAGGTCGAGAAGGCCATCAATCACCTAGGGTTTGCCGCACGGGTTGAGACGATTAACACCATGGAAGCCTACTTGGGCAGCTTACCCGGACATGGCGTTGAGAATGTACGCCGACCGCTAATTAACACCATGAACTTGTCTGATTTGTTACCAGTCAACACCATCTGGACGGGGGTAGATAACGCCCCTTGCCCGATGTATCCACCCAATTCACCGGCCTTAATGCATTGTGTTACCCAGGGAGCAACGCCTTTTCGGTTGAACCTGCATGTACGTGATTTAGGTCATACCTTTATGTTTGGGCCAACCGGCGCCGGTAAATCCACACACTTAGCATTGATAGCTGCACAAATGCGCCGCTACCAAGGTATGTCCATTTATTGCTTTGATAAGGGCATGTCGATGTACCCGCTGACTAAGGCGGTAGCCGGTCAACATTTTACCGTGGCGGGTGATGACGAATCACTGTCCTTTTGTCCGCTACAGTTTCTAGAGACCAAGGGTGATCGTGCTTGGGCGATGGAATGGCTTTGCATAATGATTGAATTAAACGGCGTTGTGGTAACGCCGGTACAGCGTAATGAGGTCAGTTACGCTATTCAGAGCATGTTCGACAGTGGTTCAAAAACACTATCAGACTTCGTCATGACAATACAGGATGAGGCCATTCGTGAAGTGCTAAAGCAATACACAATTGACGGCATGATGGGTCATTTACTGGATGCCGAGCAAGACGGATTAGATTTGTCGTCATTCACCACCTTCGAGATCGAGGAACTCATGAATCTCGGTGACAAATACGCACTACCTACGCTATTGTATTTGTTCCGCCGCATTGAGCGCAGTCTTCGTGGCCAGCCTGCCGCGATCATTTTAGATGAAGCTTGGCTCATGCTCGGTCATCCAGTGTTTCGCGCCAAAATACGCGAATGGCTTAAAGTCATGCGTAAAGCCAACTGCTTGGTATTGATGGCAACCCAAAGCTTGTCGGACGCCGCAAACAGCGGCATTCTCGATGTGATTGTGGAATCCACGGCCACCAAAATATTTTTACCCAATGTGTTTGCACGTGATGAAGAAGCCTCAGCACTTTATCGACGCATGGGTTTGAATTCACGCCAAATTGAAATCCTCGCCAGCGCCATCCCTAAACGAGAATACTACTACGTGTCAGAGAATGGCCGACGCTTGTACGATCTAGCACTTGGTTCCCTGGCGTTGGCTTTTGTGGGTTCCACTGATAAGGAATCCATTGCCACCATTAAGAATCTCTGTGACAAGTATGGTGATGCGTGGGTTAAAGAATGGTTGGCAATTAAAGGCTTGAAGTTATCTGATTATGGAGTGACCACATGAGTACGATCAGGGAGTTTTTTAAGTTAAAAATGGGCAACAACCCGCGCACCAATAATGAAGAAATTGCAGGCGGTCGTCGTGAAGGTGAAAACGACAACCCTTACTTGTCAGCGCGGCGTACCTGGAATGACCATATGCGCTCAGTGCAAGCATCGCGCAATATGTGGCAAATCCTCGCACTACTTTGTTTATTGATTGCACTGGCAGGTATTGGTGGTGTGGTTGTTATCGGCAGCCAATCTAAATTCGTACCGTACGTGGTGCAAGTCAATAATTTGGGTGAGGCAGTGGCGGTTAGTCGTGCGGACGTGGCCGCTGTTGCGGATCAACGCGTTATCCATGCATCAGTGGCCGCATTCATTAATGATTTGCGACTGGTTACACCCGATATTGCGTTGCAACGACGCGCTATCTTTCGGACGTACGCCATGTTGTCGACCAACGATCCGGCAACCGTCAAAACCAACGAATGGTTTAACGGTACTGAGAACAGCAGTCCGTTTAAACGCGCAGAAACAGAGACGGTGAATGTAGAAATCATATCGGTGATTCCGCAATCAGAGGAAACTTGGCAGGTCGATTGGTTAGAAAAGGTCTATGACCGGCAAGGACATTTGGCTGAACCGCCGTTCAAAATGCGTGCATTACTGCGTGTTTACACCCAACCGCCAACACAAAGCACCACAGAAGAGCAGATCAGAAATAATCCGCTGGGCATTTACATCCAGGATTATTCCTGGTCAAAGCAAACCTAAAGAGGCCTTCCCATGAAAAAACCACTCTCTTTAATTGTACTGTGTCTGTTGGCAGGTTTTATGTTGCCAGCATCGGCATCAACGGATGCGATATCTGAGGCGTACTTTACCAACGATAACCCAAAGCTAACCCCACAAGAACGCGCAGCTCTTGCTTTGGCCAAAAGATGGCAAGCCAATAGTGCAACAGGTGCGAAACCTGTCGCAGGGCCAGACGGCTCCATTCGCTTCTTATTTGGTGTCCAGCAGCCCAGTATCGTGTGTGCGGTATTACAGGTCTGTGATATTGAATTGCAACCGGGTGAGCAAGTCAATTCCATTCATTTGGGCGACCAAGCCCGTTGGTTAATTGAACCGGCAGTAACCGGCCAAGGTGCTGCTGAAGTACAGCACTTGATTATTAAACCGCAAGACGTTGGGTTAGAAACTTCATTGGTCGTGACGACCAACCGGCGCACGTATCACCTGCGACTTCGTTCACATCGACGTGAATTCATGCCGCGAGTCAGTTTTACTTATCCTGAAGACGCGATGGCTAAATGGGACGAGATAAAAAACAGAGAAAACCACGCAATGGAGATCCGGAATTCACGCACCATGCCACAAACGGGTGAGTATTTAGGTGACTTGGACTTTGAGTATAAGGTGTCCGGTAGTGCGGCCTGGAAACCTGTTCGGGTCTATAACGACGGCCAAAAAACCATTATTCAAATGCCTTCAATCATGGCGCAAACAGAAGCGCCGACTTTGCTGTTGTTACGCAAAGAAGGTGGTTGGTTTAGCAAGGATGAAACAGACATTATCAATTATCGGTTGCAGGGTGATCGTTATGTTGTGGACGCGGTTTTTGATGAAGCGGTGCTGATTGCCGGTGTGGGCAGTAATCAGAATCGGGTGACGATTACCAGGGGGGAATAATCATGTGCAAGAGAAATCTAATTCTGTTCCTGTTGTTTATTCTCAGTGGTTGTGCCACAACCCAGTACGGTAATCATGTGCAAAATGATTCTTCCGCACATAACAATGTCATGGCCAGTGATGCAGCCTACCAATTGTTACAACATTATCCACCAGCCAGTACAAGGTTTGAGATGCAACACGCAGCAGAAGATTCCTTTGGTGTTGCTTTTGTAGAATACCTTCGCAGTGGTGGTTATGCGGTACAGGAATACCAACTATCAAAATTCGCAGCAACGGATACAACTGAGACAGACAATAAGGGTATTGCTCTTGCTTATATCCTTGATGATTCTAGTGACATTTATCGACTCTCGCTAACAGTTGATGAACAGCAATTAACCCGTGCTTATACGCCAGACCAAGACAAGATTCTTCCTGCTGGTCATTGGTTACGCATGGAATAAGGAGCCAAGCAAAATGGCAACGGACTCTAAACTTTTATCTCCTGATTCTTCGCCTGAAATGGTCGCGAAAGGTGTGGGTGTTCGGCGTGTCAATAACCTGCCTATTTACATATTTGGCGGAATTATGTTGGTTTTTATGTTGCTCATGATGTTTGTGGCAATGGATCGCGCATCTGAGAATAATGGTTCATACAATGACGGTGCTGATGAAGTCCAGTCTAGCGACACCTTTGCTTCGATGATGACACAAGACTATCAGGGCGGCATCATTGCGCCTGCAATGCCACCGGAAATGCTCGAACTACCGTCAGAATATTTGGTTCAGGACACGCCGCAAAACCTAGATTTACCAACAGTACCACCGGGTGCAACCGGTTTTAATACGGGCAATACTGCAGAACAAGACCAGATACGTTTGCGCAAACAACAATTGTTTGAAGATGCAGTGAGTGCGCCAACGAATGTAAATGTCATTGCACCCAGAAGTTCAGGGTCAACGCCTAGTGCCGCTAATGCGGCAACTGGATCAAGAGAAGAAACGTTGATGAAACTGGCCGCCGTCCGACAAGAAATTGACGCGCAAACCAGTGAAGACCCGACCGCAGCCTATCAAGCACGGTTGGATCATATCAACCAAGGCGGTGGAGTCGGCGGCGGTGATAGTGGTGTTATGGATAATTCCGCGCCAGTTTTACTGGATGATTCTGGCGCTGCCAGAGATTTTACGCGATTTGATTCTTCAACCGATGAGAAACGTTGGACGTTGGACAGCGAAGTAAAAAAGCCAGCCTCACCTTATATCTTGCAAGCGGGGTTTGTGCTACCAGCGACCCTACTTAGTGGCATCAATTCCAGCTTGCCCGGCCAGATCATGGCGCAAGTTAGTCAAAATATTTATGACTCGCCGGTGGGCAAATGGCGTTTGATCCCGCAAGGTTCCAGGCTGGTCGGCACTTATTCCAGTGAAGTCGAATTCGGTCAAGCGCGAGTATTGGTTGCTTGGCAGCGCATTATCTTTCCAGACGGCAAGACCATGGATATTGGTGCGATGCCGGGAGCTGATGGGCTGGGACAATCCGGATTCAACGATCAGGTCAATAATCATTACCTACGTATCTTTGGTTCAGCCTTGATTATGTCGGCGGTTATTGCTGGCGTTGCTTACAGTCAACGTGATTCGGGTGGTGCCTTTGGGCGGCAAAATGCGGGCAGTATTATGAGTCAATCTCTAGGGCAACAGTTGGGACGAGTAACAGCTAGTTTAGTCAACAAAAACATTAATATTGCGCCAACGCTGGAGATCAGACCAGGTTATCGCTTTAATGTAGTTGTTACCAAAGACATGTTGTTTTCTAAGCCTTATCAATCATTTGATTATTAATATTAGGAGTGATGCAAAATGAAAAAATCTTTTGTTCAGTGGTTATGGGTTCTCGTTGCTCTTTGTCATGTTGGCAGTGTTAAAGCGGGTGGGATGGCAGTAATTGATGCAGCAAATATTACTCAAACAACGGTATCAGCATTCGAGGCAGTTAAACAAACAGGCAAACAACTACAGCAATACCATAAGCAATTGCTGACTTATGAAAAGTTGTTGGTAGACACGACAGCACCCGCCGCCTATGTCTGGTCAAAAGCCCAGCAAACAATGAATAAATTAGTTCATTATCAGAATTTGTTTCAATATTATACGGAAGGTGGCGGGGTTGAACACTATTTAGCCCGCTACAGAAACGCGGCTTATTACAGTAAATCAAATTGCTTTAAGTTAGGGGTCAAATGCTCAGCCGACGAGTTAAAGGAAATGACCAGAGGGCAAGAAAACAGCACACAGGCACAGAAGTATGCCAATGATGCATTGATGCGTGGTATTGAACAGCACCAGGCAGATATAGTGGCGAACGCGGTTGAATTACAACGTTTGCAAGCAAACGCACAAACTGCAAAAGGGCGGCTGGAAGCTATTCAATATGCCAGTCAGATTGCTAGTCAACAGGCAAATGAGCTATTGCAAATACGCGCTCTCATGGTTGCTCATCATAATGCGGAGAATGCAAGATATCAGGCCGAAGTAGATCAAAAAGCCATGTGGCAAGCTTCACATAAGGCGGCAACAAAGCGGTTAAGTCCGGTTAATTTGCCGACGGGTAGAACTTGGTCAGTCAGAGACGCTTTCTAAAACATTTAACTCAAGGAGAAAATCATGAAAAAGATTCATTTGGTTATTGTTAATATTGCTGTGTTGTCATTATTTTTGTTGTCTGGTTGTGGCGAGGATGGCGATGGCAAGATTGAGATGAAAGAACCGAGGAAAGATTTGAGTGAAATGCCACAAGGAAATAATTGGTCTGTAACAGATGTTGAAGGATATGGAGAGTAGAAACAAGATAAGGCTCGCGCAAACTAAATATCCAGGAGGGCAGACAAATGTATAGAGTTAACCCTGCGGTTTCTATTACAGCCTTGTTCTTAATGTTTTCTTCTGCAACTGTATCTGCAGAATTGGCTTATATTGACCCAGCTACCAGCCAAAGTGTATTAGATCAGGTTATCCAAAAATTTGCTGGAAAAGTTAAGAATTGGCAGGGTGTTATCCAGGCCGCTGCTGAGCGTTTATTCTGGTCACTAGTGTTGATTTCAATGGTCTGGACATTTGGCATGATGATCTTACGCAAAGCGGATATTGGCGATTTTTTTGCCGAATTCACGCGTTTTATTATCTTTACCGGTTTTTTCTTCTGGCTACTGACTAACGCGGTATCAGGTCACAACATTGCTGGCACTATCATAGAATCAATGCAACAACTTGGTGGGAGTGCGGCTGGTTTACCCGCTGGTGCAAATCATACAAATATAATGAATGTAGGTTTTTTAATTCTAAGTAGCTCAATAAGTAATCTTAGCTTTATGCAGCCTGTCGATAGTTTTCTTGGGTTTGTCATGTCGCTGGCCATTCTTATTATTCTTGCTGTTATTGCAATTAATATGTTGCTTTTGCTAATTTCGGCCTGGGTGTTGATGTATGCGGGCATCTTCTTTCTTGGCTTTGGTGGTGCGCGTTGGACTTCGGATATTGCCCTTAACTTCTTTAAATCCGTATTGGGTGTGGGTGTTCAGTTATTTGTAATGGTCTTGATTGTTGGTATTGGCAGTGATTTATTAACCAGTTTCTACGGCAAGATGTCTCAAAATATTTTGAATTATGAAGAACTGGCAGTGATGCTTATTTTTACCATTGCATTCTTTGTGTTGATTTCACGATTACCGCCTTTATTGGCTGGCATTGTTACTGGTAGCAGTATTGGCAATACCCTTGGCATTGGCAGTTTAAGCGGTGGTGGTGCGATGGTCGCAGCAGCTACGGGAGGATACATTGGTTATCAAGGTATGCAAATGATGAGGAATCAAGTGTCGTCTGGTAGTAGAGGAACGGATGCCTTACGCAAAGCAATGGAGGAGGGGCAGGCACGAGAATCGCAGAGCGGAAGTAACAATATTTCGCGTGGTGGTTGATGAAAAATTCATTATTTCTAAGTTTTTGTTTTCTGCGCCGTCGGGTTGTTATGCCTATGATCTCGCTGCTTGGTGGGTGCGTCAGCATATAAAGTTTGGGGTAAATCGCGGCAAAAAATCTAAATTGTGACTTTTATGTGCGGTAAAATAGAATACCAAAATCAAAAGATCTACTTCCCTCAACCCGATGCAAGGTTGCCGGTCAAATTACGACATGGCGGCGTCACCTGGATCACTTGGGGCAAGCGTAAAAATGAAGATTCCGGGAAATTTCCAAATGGTGGCTGGGCACGTCTGAATTCTATAGCGAATGGTAAATGGAAACCTTGGCATCCAAGGCCGGTTCTGATACCTGCTGAGAATTTCATGGAAAAAGATCACGATGGCCAATCTCACTGGGTTCCATTGGATACCAGTATAGCGATTCAAGATCTTCTGGCTGAAAGAAAAGGCGAGCAACGGATTTACGTCGTTACTGTGAATTCACCTCCTGAATATCACTGGATACATGATCGCTGGCCAAAGTTGGTAAAGTTGGATCAACGTAAAACAACAATGAGACATACATAATGCGTCTTATCATCATCATTATTGTTCTGCTTTTTTCTTCGCCAGTTCATTCAATGGACACTTATAAAAGAATCCATGAAAGCATTATTTCTAATAGCATCACAATCATTGGTGAGCGACACAGGCGGCCAGAAGCAGTGCGGTTCTTCCGCTCGTTAGTAACAAGCTATCTACAACAGAATAAATGTTTGACTATTGGGCTAGAGATTGCCAGCAGCCAGCAACCGTTGCTCGACAAAATGGCAGAGGGCAAAGCTACTGTGTTTGATATTGAAATTTTTCCAATAATTGATCATCCACCTCTTCGGGCACTGATTTCCGATCTGGCCGAAATGCAGAAACACAACGATTGTTTAAAGCTCTTCGCTATTGATGCCGGGTTAGAATTAGAAACTAATCGTGATGTATGGATGGCCGTTAAATTAGCGGAGCAAGTAAATGAGACGCCATTGCTAGTTCTCTTAGGAAACCTCCATACTTTGAAGAAAGTTGATTGGGATCTGACTATGACTAAGGGAACATCCTATGTTGCAGAAATTCTTGCATTGCAGGGTCATGATGTAAAAACCTACCCACAAATCTGGACAGATTATGCCTGCAGTACCTGGAGTCGATTTATTCCCGCAGACACACCGGAAGCGGTTAAGTTAATTAATAGCAAACTGATTGCCAAGCTTAATGCTTTTGAGTCTAAGGCGGCAATTGGTGTCATTGATGGGGTTATTCTTTGGGAATGTGATTGATAAGGAATCGGTCAATTTATTTGTAAGTCGGAAAAAATGACGCCAGAAGTAGTAATATTTTATGCTAAACAACAGTTTTTTATTTACATAGATTATACAAATCAACGTGAAGAAATCCGCATTATTTTATCAACTTGTTCGATGCGAAAATTGCGCAAAATATTCATGCCTAGGAGGGCATTATCAGGCATATTTGGCATAATAGTTACTTCAATATTGGTAAGCTGAAACTTGCCGAATGTAACCTCAGATGCTGTTGCTGTACATGCGTTAACTTTGCCATTCGCGGTTGAAACAAGGCGGGGAATACACTCCTGAATGCCCGCTCGTGAAGCAATCTCTGATGATATTGATACGTTTGTTGCGCCAGTATCGATCATAAATACAACAGGTGCTTCATTAACAGTTCCTGAGCTGAAATAATGACCATCTGGTGTCTGTAATAGATTAAGCTTTTCAGTGCCAATCACTTCAGATGGATGCTTTATATTCTGAGGGGGTTTAGGTTGTGATGTACTATAAGCAAGAGCAAACTGTACTGATCGAGGATCTGAGCCATATAGCTGCATAGAAGTTGTTGAACCATTCTTAATTGAGACTCCCTCGGCTACTATAACATTCGCGCCATCAGAAAACCCTGTTTCTAGATTGCACCAATTTGAGCCTACTAAAACTTGCATCCCGTATTGACCAACTGGCACTCTGATCAGAGCAGTCTTATTTGGTGTGATTGAAACTGCATAGAAACGTTTAGAATTCATTGAGTCAGATAATATTGCTACTATTGGATAATCGTGCTCGTTTTGTATTTTCAATCCTGAGTAAAGAACATCAGTACGCTTCATTATAGACGGATCAATCATATAAGATGACCCGTGGGGCGGCAATGATTGACAATTACGTGGCGTAACCATTGTGGAAAGTTCATTCTTTACAGATTGAAACTGATTCTTTTGCGAAGGTTTGTAATATTTGAAGACTACGAGAAAGATTAGGGCTAAGACGAACCAGATCAAAGTGGCTCTGACAAAAGGTTTCCATGACCAAACAGATGAATGACCGGAAAATGGTTTCGGGTTAATTCCACGATTTTCTTCATATCTTTTTTCGTAATAGTAATCTCGATCCTGTATGCCCATTTACTCTCTCATTTGTTTGGAAAAATGTGAAATATGTAACCCGTAAATTTTAAACGTATGTACCAACATCTTCGTAGAGAGTTATTTTTTGAAACGATTGTTTATTATTTATATCTTTGAGGTGCCTACATGCTGCAATTGTTCTTAAGATCTAGTGTATGGTGGAATATCTATTAGCAAGTATTTAAGCTTACGGGGTTATCGGTTCTTTGCTACTTAAACTTGAGGAAATATGAGTTGAAAATTCACTTGTCTTCTACATTCTGCTTGTGTAGGGTGACGAAAATAACCCAATCACAATATAGTCTGGCTCATTCTTTCATAGGGCACTGTTGGGGCACTCACAAATAAAAAATAAGCAAAACCCACAATAAACAGCAATAGGAATAATAGATTAACTATTTGATAAAATTACTTTAGTTTGTTGTATTGTGTTGCTAATTATTGGCCTCATTTGATTTGTAATCAGAAGGTCCCGAGTTCGACTCTTGGTGTCGGCACCATTATAATCAAATAGTTAAGCTTACTTTGTTTGAATGTATTTATTGTTATTACGTTAAATGTCTAGTTTAGTCCCAGTTATAGTCCCAGTAAGCGGCGGGGTTGGGATAGAGCTTCTTTAGAAATTTCATCATTCCTCATTGCTTTTTCTTTTCCATAGTAGCACTGCGTGATTTCAACATATTTGGATAAGCTGAGGGATGGTGCGAAAATCTAACCGATACATCGAGAAGCGTAGAATTAATCATAGCCGCTACTTTGACACCGGTCTTTTCCAAATATCAAATAGGCAGAATTAGCCGACTCACTTCGCCAACTTCAACAAATCAAACACTACCTTGGCAAACCCAGCTGCTTTGTCGGGGTTGGACGGTAATTACATCATCTGTTTTTGATGTGCCTTACTACTATCCATGACGGCATCATCTACGGCTTTGGTAAAATCACCCAACATCGCTTGTTCTGCTGGGTTATTAGCAATTTGTTGCATGACCAATGCATTTTCACTGACTTTATCTCGGATGGTGTGAGCATAATTCACCAGGTCTTTTTCCGTTAGATGATCGGTCATAAATAGCTCATTCAGACGACTGATAATCTGTGACAAAAATTCCTCATGTTTGTCCTTGGGTTTTGCCGTGCCTAGTTCATCTCCCGGTTCCAGTTTGTATTCGTCCGAATCCTGTTTTATTTTCAAGTCTTGCTGACGAATCTTGGCAAGGCGGTAATGACTGAACACAACGTTACTCAAGTCGGCTCTGTTGCAAAAAATCCGTAGTTCAGCTTAATATTGGTTTTTGGGATGGATAAAAGCAATGAGCGATTTCAAATGGCGGCATTACCAGAGTAGCGTAATCCTCGGTTGTGTTAGATGGTACTGTAAATACGGGATCAGCTATCGTGACTTGAAAGAAATGATGCTGGAACGAGGGTTCGAAGTAGACCCTACAACGCTCTACCGCTGGGTCCAACATTATGCGCCGGAAATAAAGAAACGCCTACGCTGGTACTACAAGCCAGCGATTGGCCTTAGCTGGCGAGTAGATGAAACCTATGTAAAGATTAAAGGAAAATAGGCGTATTTATACCGGGCTGTTGGAGGGTGTAAAATTTTCTGTGTAACTGTCTGAGTTAAATGTAGTTCGTCAAACGGTCTTCAAATTCGATTGTAAATCTATTTAGCGCCTGTTTCCAGTTATGAATTGGCATTGTCCATTTATGTGATGCAGCCTGTATTGCCAGATAGATGACTTTCTTTGCGGAATCATCGGTTGGAAACAGTTTGCGTTTTTTGACAGCTTTGCGAATAACACTGTTAAGCGATTCAATGGCATTGGTTGTGTAGATCGCTTTTCGAATGTCTTCAGGGTAGTTG
>JAJFJG010000011.1 GCA_021774265.1 Nitrosomonas sp. | reverse complement strand
ACGGGGCGATACCTACTTAAGAACATTGCTGGTTCACGGTGGGCGCTCAGTGGTGCGGGTATCTTTTGCGAAAACACTACCGACCTATCGTTGGTTGGTAGATCTGGAGAAACGCCGCAACAGGAACATTGCAGCCGTTGCATTGGCTAACAAAAATGCGCGGATTGTCTGGGCGCTGCTGACACAAAACCGAGAATACCAGTCAGGCTTTATAACGACAGCGTAGATACGACACAACGTTAGAATAATTGATATAGGAGTACATTCCAACCGATTGCAAAGGCAATCATGACATGATGGCAAGACAGGTCAGACCGTGGCAGGCCAAACCTATTTCACACAGGGAGCATAAAAAGCTCGACAGGCTGATTAGGAAACGTAGCTGTAGATTGTAGTTATATATAAAACAAACACTTGCAATGCTTGCCAAGCATAAGAACAGTGTCAAACAGCCCTAAGCAATGGGGTTTGTAGAGAAGTTTGGCACAAATTTGACACAATCAGCTTTGCTTTCTCTTTGATTCCTAAATGGGTCTCGAATCCGAGACCAACGGATTAACATGCGTTATAACAACCTGTTTTTATTAAATTAAAACTCGACAATTCTCACTTGCATTCGTCAACAACCGTTAGATCTGTTACGTTTCTTTTAAGCAAGGATTAGCGACCTACAACTCGTAATAACAGTCTAGCATAGCCAGTCTGTCCCAACACCTTACACAAGAGCAAAGCTGTTGTGTCCCTTAAATGAATATAATGTTTTCCTGGTTACACAGACAATCAATCAATTGATTGATACTGACCCTGTTAGTTCTATACTCCATTGATTCATCATCACTAACCTGTAGCAATGAAAATGCATTTATTAGGAATCAAGAAGAACTCCTATTTAGGGGCTTGTATTTCAGGATCGAGTTTAATGGCTTCGCGGTAGGCATCTTCGGCTTCGTCGTTACGTTTTAAGTCACGAAGAAGATTCCCTAGATTGAGGTATGTGCCGGTATATTCAGGGTCGAGCTTAATGACTTCGCGGAAGGCATCTTCGGCTTCGTCGTAACGTTTTAAGCTATGAAGATGAATCCCTAGATTATAGTAAGAAACACTATTTTCAGGATCGAGCTTAATGGCTTCGCGGTAGGCATCTTCGGCTTCGTCGTTACGTTTTAAGTCACGAAGAAGATTCCCTAGATTGATGTATGTGTCGGCATTCTCAAGATCGAGCTTAATGGCTTCGTGGTAAATAGCTTCGGCTTCGTCGTAACGTTTTAAGTCACGAAGAAGATTCCCTAGATTGATGTATGTGTCGGCATTTCCAGGATCGAGCTTAATGGCTTCGTGGTAGGCAACTTCGGCTTCGTCTTTACGTTTTAGGAGACGAAGCAGATTCCCTAGATTGATGTATGTGTCGGCATTTCCAGGATCGAGCTTAATGGCTTCGTGGTAGGCAACTTCGGCTTCGTCATAACGTTTTAAGCTACAAAGAAGATTCCCTAGATTGTAGCAAGGCAGAGAAAATGTGGAATCTTCTTCCATGGATTTATGATAATACTCCTCAGCTTTTGTCTTAGCATCCATTTTTGTTAATAAAGCACCTATGCGATGTAGCAGGGTTGCTTTAAGGCGTTTATTCATTGGATCTACAAGTGTTAGTCCTTGATATGCGAAAGCGATA
Organism: Nitrosomonas sp.; assembly: GCA_021774265.1. Classification (GTDB taxonomy): domain Bacteria; phylum Pseudomonadota; class Gammaproteobacteria; order Burkholderiales; family Nitrosomonadaceae; genus Nitrosomonas. The sequence goes on along the minus strand of JAJFJG010000011.1, from coordinate 9,506 downwards.
CCTTCAATGTAATTATCAGATTTCCAATTATCCGTTGCTAATATGAGATAATCAGCAGCCGAACGTTTGGAATCTGATCTATCCTTTGTTTCTTTTATTAGTTCTTTGCTCTTGTCGCTAATATTTCCTTTTCCAATTTCTGAATCAAAGTCTAAAGCGCGATGTGTTTTTTTAGGGGTATCGGTTTCTCGCTGCATATTAAATTCAAATTCACTACTTTTGATTATTATACTTTTAATTGTTTTAGGACCTACAGCGCTAATGATAAGCAAAGTAAGCCCAACCAAAATTATGAATATGCCAGCAAAATTTTTGTCATTAAAAAAGAAAATTAAAGAGAAAAGCAATGCCAAACAACCAATACCAAGAAAAATATTTTGAGATTTATCCATAAGATTTAAAGCTTCTCTTGACCGTATGAAATTATCAACCTAAGCCCAGGCTTTCATAGATTTTTAAACTAAATAGTCATTTTTTTTGACTGCCCCTTGTCATGATGATATTAAATGCCTTTTTAGATGTAACATTTTTAGGCTCAAGAGCAACTAATACCAAGCGTAAATTGGCAAAAGTTACTCCCAGTGAGCTACCTACTCTTTTTTTATGGCGTAATCAATCTTTATCAGTAGTATCCAATTTCGGCTAAAAGCAGGCATTCGATTATATCTACATTGATCCTGCAATTTCTCCAATGTTATTAGTTAGTTTGTTAAACTCAGTATATCCGCTGTTATTGGTTTCATAACCTGCTGGAATGTTTTTCATATATGAAAAGACCTCTTGAATCTTTTGATACAGAATTTCCCTATTTTTTTCAGTAACATTTATGTCATTTAATATATTCCATAGCACATAAAAGTCCTGTAAAGTCCTTGCGTAATACTTTCTTCTAGTGCCAGACGACATTAATTTCTCTAGACATTCCTTAAGCTCTTGCTCGGACTCTTTTCCCAACAAAAGTTTAATTTTTTGGACGAATAATTTTGTTTTATCAATGCTATCCAAGAAATAATTTCTCTCAACTTCATTGTCACTTATCTCAACAAGGGCTGACGTTATTTCTTTTTTTCTTTTTATTCGAGCATTTATTCTCCCTCCCTTTTGATATATATCTAGGAAAGAGTCTATTGAACGACCAAAGGTTTTTCTGTAGTCAAAATATGCCAACACAGTAAAAAGTTCTTCGTTAGTCATTCTATCCCTAAATTTTTCTCCCCCTACTTTTTTAATATAAAACCATTCTTGTGTAGGCATGAATGTATCTTTAATTTTATCTATAACACCTTTATCAGCCCATGAATTCCACATTTCAAAAGAGTTTTCACGTATAGGAAAAGGTTTGTCATTTAAGCGAATAAATAGATCAACAGCATCGAAATTAGGATTTAATCTTTCTTCTATCTCCACTACAAACAGGTCGAACTCGAGTATTCTCTCTTGAAGTTCTTCAGAAAAATCATCGAATCCGTCTCCATCCAGATCTCTTAATATTCGCAAGTCTTTTAACTTAAAATTATGGTTTTTAGAGAAACGATAATCACCATTCTCATCTAAGTATTTCTCGCCGATAAAACCCAGAATAGTAAGTAACCGTTGTTGCCCATCTATAACTTCACTTACCCCATCTTTACGCTTATAAATGAAGATAGCTGGAAGCATAATTCCAAGCAAAATACTTTCAATGATTGCTGATGATTTGGCTAAATTTATCACTTCTGAACGTTGGTAAGATGGACGTACTAAAAATTTGCTTCTACTCATCGCTCTGATCAAGTCATCAATCTTGTTACGTGATGGATCAGGTTTTGTAATTCGAAGAGACTCAAGTTTCCCCAATTCTTCCTTATAACCCTGGTCTTCTGGTGATACATTAGAAAGCATTTCTTTAACACTAACTCCCACTTGAAGATATGGGGAAAACTTAATATTAAAGTGATTTTGAAAGAAATCAGCAGTCAATGAATATCTATCGACAGTTTCTTTAGCATAATGCGAATCAACTAAATCAAAATAAGTTGATTTTTCCTCAATTATTTTAGAAAGGCCATCTAGTATATTAGGTTCCAATATAGACTTTATGTTAGCACCTTCACAATCAAGTATATTAATAGCCCAAAGTAAACATTCATAAAAAAGCCTATTTGTGGTGAGACTGTGGCTGTCGAAGTATTTTTCGACCTCCAATATCAAAGAAATCTTCTCAATAAAACTACTGAAAATATCTTCGAGGTCATCTATATCTGAGTAACTATGCTCATAAAATTTACTAATAAGCTCCCCACGAGATTTTCCACTCGCATAGGCTTTGATGGGGAATTTATATATTACGAGAGATTTCCTAGCAAACTGCATTATGCTCTCTATGTTTGGTTCAGCATCCGATGTTATTTGCCGCAAAAATAATCGAGCGATATTTGTTCTGTGTCCTAAATTCTTTTTCAGTTTTGTTTTAAAATATTTAGATAATTTATCCGAGTCATAAATCGCATTGTCAATTTCAGCCCGTCTTAACGGTGTAATTCCTGAATTATATCTTCCGAATATTTCTTTCTTTATCTTGTCAATCAAAGCCAGGTCACAGGGGGGGTTATTTACCAGTTTAAACCCAATAATTCGTACTTTTGCGGTTATAAAATCCTCGTATATAGCAGTATATTCTTCACGAAGAGAGTCGATATTATTCTTTGAAAGGTCAATCAACGTGGTTAGCCCATCTTTCGACAAGCTAAACTCTCCTTCAATAAATCTTTTAATGGTTTCAAATCTCTGACGACCATCTATAACTTCAATTTTTTTACCTTCATCAAAAAAGATTAATGGAGGAATTTCAGTTCCAAGAAGAATGCTTTCTATGAAATAAGATGCTTTAGAGTCATCCCATACGTAATTTCTTTGATAGTATGGCTTGTAATCTATCTTGTTTCTTGTCCTAGTCCCTATAAATAAACTATCTACTGATCTTGAATAGGTTTCAATTTTGATATGGGAGTCAAAAACATCCCTAAATTGTTCTTCTTTTAAAAATGTTGTAGTCATTTACCCTGGTTCCTATTCTCAAAAATCAAAATAGATATTTCTTCGATCAGATGAAATTATTAATTTTACAGCTAAAAGAATTCCAATTTTTTCATCTTCAGTAGTCCACACATCTTTTGTTAGGCTGTATGGGATATTGATATCAATGCCCGCTATATTCAATGTGAATTCACTACCGCTGACATTTTTTATTATTACTGTGAAATCTTTAGTGTCCCATGATAAGTTTTTCTTTGCTTCTTCTTTAATAATTGAGGGGTAGACCGTAACTTCTCTATTTGTTGAAAATACCTCTTGCAGCTTGATTGGAATGTATCGATTACTATTGCTCATTAACTTTTCTACTTCCAACGGATTAAAATATTTTTTCCCGTAATGCGTTCTATATGGATACTTTCCTGCATAAGGGGGGGTGTTTAGGGCGACACAAGCCAATCCCCTCGCGAGAGGAGCAATATTTATTGCAACTATGTTTTTCTTTTCTTCAATTTCAATTGATATGATGTCTAACTGTATAGATTTTGGATGAATTAGTGGAAGTACTTTATCATTTATGAACTGTGAAATAGTTTCATAGTTAACATTTATATAGTTATATGCTACTTTTTTTTGGGTATCTGGGATCGATTTTTCCTCTACCCCAATTAAAATTACTCCGCCATTTGCATTAGAAAACTGACAAATATCTAAAGCCGTTTCTTCAGCTGAATTTCTCTTTGTTAAATCTAGTTCCCGCTTAAATTCAATAGCAATTGATTCTACTGTTTCACCAAGCTTAACAAGGCTACCCAACTCTCGCTTTGATTTAATGAAATTGGATTTATGTTGAATTTTCAATTGATTTTTTATTAATTATTTAGAGAAATGATTACATCATGTATTTAAAAGCAACATACGCTATGTGTCGATTGCAGTCCCTCAGGACAGCAAGCAAACGATGATTCAGTAACATTTTTTTACATTTGCCAGCATTTCAACAGAATTTAACTCTCGTTATCTCTTGGACTGCAAGCTTTTTATAACTTTATGTATTATTGCACCTTCATGCCGATATAAGAAATATATATCTTATGACATAAACCCTGAACTGATTGAATAAAGACCCACTATGGCAAAACCAGAAAAAGAATACGGCAAGCTTTCACTTGATCAGTTTAAGCAGCTTGTTCAAAAGTTACCAGAGATTCGGAAGAAGCAGAAAGAACCGCCCAAGCTTTTTTATTCTATTCCAGAAGATAAAAAACACGAGATATTGGGTGAGGGGCTTTCTTGGGCAAATGTTTATGAACGCTCATTTGATGAACAACTTGCTTTGTTATTCAGTAAATCAGGGCGTGCTGATAAGCTTCATGAAGCCGCTCAATCCGATGATCCCACACAAGCCGCTATGGATTTATTCGGAAGCGATGAGTTTGTTGATTTCAATGGTGATGAAGGTAGCATTTCCCAGAAAAAGGAAGTTATCGGTCTACTCATTGCTTTAAAACGAAATGTTTTGTCAATGATGGTGTTTGATCGAACCCTGGATAAAATGGTTGAAGAAGTGCGTTCCCGGAAAGATGAATCACTTTTTCTGGCTATAAGTATAGATCGCTCTATCATTGCCTGCCCAACATTTGCAGATCGAATTGCACGGGCAGAGCTTGAGAATGATGAGGTTTTTTTTAAAAAGCTTTCCGCTTCTATGAAAGGCCCATCAGAAAAATACTGGGACGCTTATAAAGATTTACGCTACGCATTTTCCTTGTTACGAGATGCTGAAGTTGATCAGCTGCCAGCTACACAACTTGAGGAATTGTTCATTCATCAATTAAAGCTATATTCAGATACACCTAGTGCACGTAGAAATATTCGTGAGCTATTCGCTAAATCCAAGAAAAGATCAACCGCCTCAAAATGAAATTTTAGATGGCCGACATTTTGTAGTTTGACGTATAAATTCCTTAATCGTTGCTGGAAGCATTTGCATACCAGCCTACGATTAGGAGTTTTAACATGTCTAAGAAATCAAAAGATTTCAACCAAGCCGCAGAGTCAGAACGCCGCACTGTTCGAGGCGCAAGCCGAGAAACAGCGCGCCGTACTGGCGAAGTGGCACCAGTTCCGGTGGATGATTCAGCGCCGTCGGTTTTATCCCCTCAGGGTACGACGCCTAGTAACACAGTACCCCCAAACGACAAAAACAAACATTTCAAGGCTCTGCTTTTCGGTATAGATAGCCTTTATCTTTCCTATTACGGGCAACTGGCAGATGATTGGGATAAAAAATTATATGATTTAAAAGAAAAAGCACAATCTGAAGATGAACAAGAGCAAGCTTTAGCTCAGGTTGTAATAGGTTCGCATCTGTTTGAAGTTCGTGACAAAGGGATGCCGCGTTTTCCTTATGTTTTATCAAATAACTGTTTCTTCATCAAACTCAACCGCAGTAAGTCCAACAAGCTGCCTATGGCACATGTTCAGATAACTAGCGAGTATCTTGCAGCGGTTGGTATTGAATCGGCAGAGAAGGATTTACAATTTATTGTTAATACCTTGGGGTTAGTGCTCGGTGCAGCCAGTGTCAGCCGTGCTGATCTTTTTCTGGATTTCACCTGCATTGATGATCTTTCTGCCATTCATCAGCCTGACTGGGTTACTCGTGCAAATTTAATGGCAAAATATTTTGATTGTCGCCTAGATGCTCCTTTCACAGGATGGGTTATTGGTATGGGTGGAGATCTGCATGCTCGCCTATATGAAAAAGTCGTAGAGATCAAAACTAAATCCCACAAAACTTGGTTGTTTTCTTTATGGGAAGCCAATGGCTGGCAAGCTGACGAGAAAGTCTGGCGTATGGAGTTCCAGATTGAAAAGCAACTGATGAAGCAACTCATGATATTCGACTTGTCTGACTTAATGCAAAACCAAGCTGCATTATGGCGTTATCTTACGAATGATTGGTTGCGTCTGACCATTCCCAGTCTGACTGATCTTAAACGTGATCGTTGGCCAAACCACCCACTATGGGATGATATTGCTAATGTGTATTTGATCCCACCGAATCAGCCACGCCTTAAACGCTTCAGGCAAGAACGATTGCCCCATGATGAGAGGATGTTCGTACATGGTCTTGGTTCTATTACATCTTTTATGGCTCGTGAAGGAATAGAAGATTTTAGCGAGGGAGTAGGTGAGTACCTCCATCAAGCCAATAAATATCATCATGTACGAAATGCTGGTGGTTTTTATGGCTATATTAAACGCAAGGTTAAAGCCAAAGGCAGAAAGTACAACACCATCAATAATCGTGAGAATCTTGCTGAAACTATTCAAGAAGTTGATCAAAAGGCTAAAGATTATCGCCGTGCAAAGGATGGGGAATGAGAACCTTAAATCTTGAAGAAGCCGCCCAATTCCTTAAGCTACATCCTGAAGAAGTGCGCCGTCGTTCCAAGGCGAGCATTGTTCCTGGTGTTAAATTGGGTAAACGCTGGGTATTTATTGAAGATGATCTTGCTGCCTACCTCCGCTCGTTATATGCTACTCCCCGGCAAGCGTTGCAAGTGGGACATAAGGAGAAACAACCATGTCACTCACTAGACGCGGTAAAACGTGGTGGATTAGTTTCACCACACCAAGCGGCGAACGAATTAGACGTTCTGCTGCAACAGAAGATAAAACCCAGGCGCAAGAATTCCACGATAAGCTGAAAGCTGAATCTTGGCGAGTTGCGAAACTGGGTGATAAGCCAAGGCGTACTTGGGATGAAGCAGCCTATAAGTGGCTGATGGAGACACAGCATAAAAAATCACATCATGATGATGTGTCCAAAGTTGACTGGCTCCAACAGTTTTTTAGAGGCAAGTATCTTGATGAGTTGTCGCGTGATGTCATTGCAGAGATTGGCGTATTAAAGCGAGAAGAAACGAGTGCGGCTACGACCAACCGTTTGCTGGCTTTGATTCGCTCAATCTTGCGACGAGCAGCCCTTGATTGGGAGTGGATAGATAAGCCCCCAGTTATTAAGCTGTATCGTGAAGCAAATCGGCGCGTACGTTACCTGACTGCAGAGCAAGCGAATCTTCTTATCGAGGAATTGCCAGAGCATTTGGCGGATATGGTGACGTTTTCACTGGCAACAGGTTTGAGGCAGTCTAATGTTACAAGATTGGAATGGTCACAAGTTGATATGCAAAGAAATGTTGCATGGATTCACGGTGATCAGGCCAAAGCTGGTAAACCGATTCATGTAACGCTTAATGCGACGGCAATAGCGGTATTGACTAAACAGGTTGGTAAGCACGAAAGATCAGTGTTTACCTATAAAGGCAAGTCAGTCATGCAGGTTAATACTAAGGCTTGGTATAATGCATTAAAACGTGCAGGAATCGAAGATTTCCGTTGGCATGATTTGCGGCATACCTGGGCGAGTTGGTTAACTCAAAATGGTGTTCCATTAAATGTCATCCAGGAGATGGGCGCATGGGAATCTGCAGAAATGGTGAAGCGTTATGCTCACTTAGCACCGGAGCAATTTGCTCAACATGCTCGTGTCGTAGATCACATACTAAGTGGCACGAATCTGACACTATCGAAGTAAAGGTGTAACAGTTATGTTTCTAAGTCACTGATTAATGGTGCTGTTGGGCAGAATCGAACTGCCGGCCTACTGATTAGGAACCTGCCAGCATATTCCATCAGGGACAGAGGCTTGTGGCCTCGATTGAAAGTCCGGATCTATGGCTGCAATCTCAACCTTCTTGCAATGATTGATTGAAAGCTTGGCAAACTCGGGGCGACCATCTATGTGTGAAAACTCGTAAATTTAATCCGAAATAAAATTATTTTTTAAAAATCCTGAACCAAGGTAGTGTGGTTATCATGCATTTACTTATCATCGAAGACGAACGTAAGACCGCCGCTTTCTTGCAGAAAGGGCTGGCCGAAAATGGCTTTGCGGTCGATCATTCCAATAATGGCCAAGATGGCCTATTTCTTGCCACGACAGGCAATTACGACCTGATCATCGTCGATGTTATGTTACCGCTTGTAGATGGTTGGACAGTGGTTCAGGAATTCCGAAAAGGCGGGAAATTAACACCTGTGTTAATGTTGACTGCTCGAGATGCAGTAAATGATCGTGTCAAAGGATTGGAACTTGGTGCGGACGATTATCTAGTTAAACCATTTGCGTTTTCGGAACTTCTGGCCCGTGTGCGCTCTTTACTGCGACGTAGTCCGATTCTGCAATCTGAATTACTCTGTGTAGCTGACTTGGAAATAGATCTGTTGCGATTTAAAGTTTCACGTGCAGGTAAGAGGCTTGCTTTAACTTCAAAAGAATTCTCCTTGGTTTCCCTTCTGGCACGTCGGTACGGTGAGGTCATTTCACGTACGGTCATTGAGGAACAGGTTTGGGATATGAACTTCTACAGTGATACTAATGTCGTTGATGTTGCGATAAGACGGCTACGTTCCAAGGTAGACGTACCATTCGATAAAAAATTAATTCATACGTTACGTGGTATCGGTTATGTCCTTGAGGAACGTTAAGAACAGCCGAAGTTTCTATTCTATTACAGGACGATTAACTCTACTTTATACACTCTCGGCATCCGTATTGTTGATTGGAGTTACTGTGTTCTTATACCAAGGGTTGGCGAGCAGCCTTCGTGAGGAAGACAAACAGTTCCTTGTCGAAAAAGTTCATACTATACAGATACTTTTACAAGAACGCGGGGGGAAACGTATTTATTCAGTTGAGCAGGAAATTCAACGAGGAATGTTGACAGAAAAAATTATGCCTTACTACGATTATTTTTCACGTATTCTTGAACCTGGAGGTACTGTATTAATTGAAACATCAGGTATGGCAGGTATTATTCCTGCTACGGCTTTTCCGATGCCTGCCACTGAAACAGAATACAGCAATTTGGCCGACAACTGTTTTCGATGGAATACGGTAGACGGCCAACCTTATCTTCTATTAACAGCACAGTTGATTAATAAAACTGGTCAGTCTCAAGTAGTTCAAGTAGCGTTGGATGTTTCCCGTGAAAATGAATTGCTTAAAGATTATCAGCGCCAGCTGGCGATGATTTTACCACTAGGAATATTACTTTCGGCATTGTTCGGTGCACTCGTTGCGCGTCAGGGCATGCAGCCACTGAAGAACATCACTTTGACTGTTCAACGCATTACTGCAAACCAGTTGCAAGAACGTATCGATCCTACTTTATGGCCCCGTGAACTACAAGCGCTTGCTGAAGCTTTCAATCAAATGCTGGGGCGCCTGAGAAGCTCGTTTGTCCAACTTACCCAGTTTTCCGCAGATTTGGCACATGAGTTGCGCACACCAATCAATAATTTAATGGGTGAGACTGAAGTGACGCTTGCGCGTGCACGTTCGGAGGTTGAATATCGCGATGTACTGGAATCGAGTCTGGAAGAATGCAGCAGACTATCTTTTATGATCGACAGCTTGTTAT
>JAJFJG010000002.1 GCA_021774265.1 Nitrosomonas sp. | reverse complement strand
GATCGCTCAAGACCAATTTGTGAAGCAGCAGCTTACGTCTGGCCAGAAAATGGGCGACTTCATTACAACTTGGCAAGGATATATTCCTTTATGGGTCCAAGCGAACAAACCAGCATGGATGCCGCTCTCTCAGAGGCGGAGCGACTGGGTTACCCATTAGCAAAAAAGTTACTCAACACTCAACCAATCAACTTTGATCCTAAAGTCTATAATGTTGCAGCATTAATCCAAGCCTTTCACAATCAAGACATTAAAACACCTAACGACAATCCATTTTTAGCACTAACCTATGCAAAAAGCGTGAACGACTATTTGGTCTCAGACCAAATTTTATTCTTTGGTGATGAAACTGCACGGGAGATTCACTTAATTATTGATGCCAAGTTGAGTTTCAAAGCGGAACGGAAATTACTTGATCCGGCGGTAATCAACCAAGCTGTAGATACGTCCCTTAAAAGCTTTGGACAAATCCTGGGAAGCTTTATGCTAGCGCGACAAAATTCAATTGAGCGTGGGGTTATTGATCCCGTAGGTGAACTCAGTGCCTTATTAAAATCCGCACATAACACCCCATTAAGACAGGTCAAACTACTCAGCGAATTCGCTGTGCAAGATGCCAAGAGGATGGTAAAGCTTTGGGAGACCAATCCCGAGGACTTTAAAAAAATATATTCGGGACTTGTAAGCTTTGTAGAATCCTAGTGTAGCGTCGAATTCTGTTTGGAACTAAAACAATTTATTACAATAAGACATTATTGTCGGCTTTTCCCCAATATACGTTTAAATCAGCCTTTACTTATTCTGCCACAAAGAGAGCGCTTACAAATACAATCGGGTATTTAATATCTTGGTTGTTGATACTACGGTGGTTGCTGCTGTTGTGCTTGTGGCTGCTGTGGCTCAAACACAAAAATCTCTACCCGACGGTTTTTTGCACGATTTGCCGGACTATCATTGGGCGCTATCGGTTCATAAGAACTGCGACCATCAATAACAATGCGATTGGATTGTATACCCTGATTCACCAAATAAGCGCGCGTATTGTTAGCGCGATTAATAGATAATGGATTATTAATTTCATCAGTCCCTGTATTATCAGTATGCCCGAAAATCCTTGCTTGAGAAGCTGGGTTACTCATCAATCCTGCCACAAGGCTATTTAATACCGGAAACATATTTGGCTTTATTTCTGCACGCCCACTATCAAAAGAAAAATCACCGGTTATATTCATTTTCAATTGATTGTTCTCAGTTTGTGTCACTTCAATATCTGTACCGGCGGTTGCTTGCTCCATCTGTTTTTTTTGGTGTTCCATATTATTAGACCAGGCGAAGCCACCCATTGCACCAACACCTGCTCCTATACTTGCACCAAGTCCTGGGTCGCCAGCTATAGCACCGATAACAGACCCAATTGCCGCACCCACGCCAGCACCAATGACGGTACCTTGCGCTGTATTTTGTTGTCTTTCACTCATACCGGAACAACCACCTAATGCAAGTGCTATTACTACAACAAGAATCGTTAATTTGTTATTCATAATGACTCCATTCGTTATCATTTTTTATCTAAGCGATTTTGGATGACCATATTTATGCCTGACGACCATACTTCTTATTAACAACACCTGCCCTGTTTCCCACAGACGAGGTTTTATTAAGAAATATGCCACGCGTTTTGGATGTTTTGTCCGTACTAACGTCGCCATAACCGTTGAGTTTGATGATACTAAAACAACCCTAAACAAACGCTGAACAAATCATTTACAACCACCAACAACCTCAGAACCCTACAACATACCCGTCATGCAAAGAACTGTCTTGCAGAATCTTTTGCTTGAAGTGCTGTGATTGGTAAAAATAAATACAGGAATATGACGAAGTTTTTTCTCATTAGCTACCACCTCTCGCAATATTGTTACTTCCGCTCTGCGATTCACGTGCTTGCCCCTCTTCCATCGCTTTACGTAAAGCATCCGTTCCATTTCTCCCCGATGAGACCTGATTTCTCATCATTTGCATACCTTGATAACCAATGTATCCTCCCGTCGCTGCTGCGACCATCGCGCCACCACCGCTTAAGCTGCCAATGCCAAGCGTGTTACCAATACTGCTACCAGTAACAATCCCTGCCAGTAAAGGTGGTAATCGCGAAATCAACACAAAGAATGCAATGGTAAAAACAAGCATCACTGCCAGTTCTTGTTAATCAGCGTTGAAATTTTTCCAGTTTTTTTAAGGAAACAGCGCCCGAGTTTGCCAGATTTATTTTTATACTTATTGTTTTTTCTAATTAATTTATCTCAAGACAGTCGCTGATACTGGAAAGTATTGGACGCTGATTTACAGCCTTTCGCTAAATAATGCAATGAAAGTTGTGAGCAATTTTGACATGTGCATTGCTATTTGCGTATTTCATTTTGGAATAAAAGACTGTGAAATTGATTTTATAGTGAAAGCATTAAGTAAAAATGGACTGTTGGTATTTAACGTAAATACTAGATATGCTTCTATAAAAATGTCTATTTACAAAAAATTTTGCTCTTATGGCTTTTGGGGTAAAGCCATTAGTGGTTCTATTTATGGTTTAGAAAATGATACGGTTTTCATTATGTCTAGGACATCTGTCGAATAGGATAATTTAGAGAGATATCTATTGAAGGCTAACTTTAAAATACTAGGGGCATAATACTTAATTCTGCAAGCATTAATCCTGATAGAAATTTAATTTATCAATATTGCAAGTTTTGCTGGGTATTAGTTCTCAGCTTTATTTTCGTAACCTAATCTTCAAATTCGATTGCCTTCTGCTCAGAGAGATTTACTTTCTAGTAGCCAAATTCACGAATTTATTGTCCACATTGAGACTACTATAGGCTTACTAACTATAAAATTAAAAAAGGCCTGCATCGCTGCAAGCCTTTAAATATTTGGCTCCCCGACCAGGGCTCGAACCTGGGACCAGCGGATTAACAGGTCTTATAACTAGCTTTTTTTATCAATATAATGCTCGTCAGTGCTCGCCAATAACCGTCAGATTTGTCACGTTTTCATTTTAGAAAAGTTAATTAACTACTACCTGTCATAACAGTCTGGCATAGCCAGTCTGTCCTAATACCATGTACAAGAGCGAAGCTTTTGTGCGCATTCAATATTCTTATAGGTTGTAAGTTACAATGACTGATGCTGACCTTTGTTAAAGGTCTTGTCATGGGTGGTGAATGTTCTAATATTAGGCGCTATTGTATAAAAAAGCTAAAGGGAGAAATACCAATCGAGTCTGACCCCATTGGTTCTTTTCTTCAGCGCTGGATTGCCGGATTCATTAATGCCATGCAGTTGAATGCTACTTTTTGATAAATCAACCCCCAGTACTTTAATATCACCCTTTACAGTACAATCTTTCATGGTTTGCCTCACTTTCTTTGATGTTTGGTTAAATGTAACATCTTGGCTCTTTTGAAGCCGTTTGGATAGTGAGGTGGGCCATTCCATTAAGTCTGTTTACTAATTAATAAATAGTAGCAAATGATTTCACTAAATTTTACGCAAGAAAAAATGAATTACCCTACTACAAGTTATTAGCAATAACATATTTAAAGTCAAAATACTTTTCTGCTGAATTAGAAATACTTGAAATAAACCAATAATTTATTCCTCCTCCTACAGCAGGACCCAAAAAAGGAAGAAAACCACCGGCTGCTTTACCTAATAACTTACCACTAAATTTAGCGCCGACCTTCGCACCTACTTTTCCACCAAGTTTTTTTCCAATCAAAACACCACTTGATTTTGCTATTGTTTTTCCAATAAGCTTAACACCAACTTTCCCTCCAACTTTGGATGCTATGTCAACCGCGACCTTACCTTCTACCATTGTTGATATTTCTTCATCACCAGCCCATAACGCCAGAATATTACTAAAATCTTCTTTTTCAAGAAGATTCTGGGTAAATCTCTCATATCCATATATAGCTCCTACTCCATAACTACATACCGACATTCGATTCATTAAAAAAACCACGTCCGCAGTAAGTAATGCTATATGTGCGCCGGGTATAGACATAGCGGCTGCTCCACTCCCTGTAACAAGAGCCTTCTGTTTTCTAAGCCAATTATCAGTACTACTGAATTTAGCATCGCCATAAATGGCATCAAGATCTGGTGTAAGCTTCTCAAAAGCATCAATGACCAATTTACCATAATCAACCATAAAGTTTACCTCTTCATTATGAAAAAAGTTTAGTGTCTTTAGAAAATCCGGGGAATGTTAATTTACTTAACTTTGATTTGTTTCTAGACCATAAAAGAGGCCTTGTTTACCAAACATTGCATAATAAAAAGACATTCCTAGAGGCTCTCCTGCGAATGGAATGGCAAATAAAACCCTCCCCAAAGTGAAATAAAAGAAATCATAGATCATACATATCGTTAATTTAAGTCCCCACCATTTGTTAGTGCCATTGTTTTTGCTGGCTTTAACATATGCCGTTTGATCAAACCCGCTATCTTTATACACATTAACTCCCTTCTTTTTGTTAAATCTAAAATAATAATATTTCTAAACATTGACTATGTCAACAGTTTAATCGTTATTTCTGTATAATTAGAATTGTGATTAATCATTAATTAAATAATCGTATCTAGATTGTTTGCTTTTTGAATCAAATTTAACCTAATAATTTTGCATGACAAACTTACATGAAATTAACATTTTTTAGTTTTCGCGAATATTTGCTTTTTGTAGAAAAACACAGGGAGTGGATTGACTCGATAACACAATCAGAGGCTGCAGAATTACTAGGCCTTTCACGTCAGAGGGTATCTCAATTGATTGATACTGGCGAACTTGATGCTGCGTTAGTACTGCGCGAAAAATTTACAGTAGAAAATACTGCTGAGGCGAATGTAAATCATGTGTTCTTGAAAAGAGAGGAAATAACCTTAAAGTGTAGCTTGAATAGAGCAAAGCCAGGTAATCCATCAAAATTTTTCCATAATAGATTCCAGGCAAATCCAGAAAAATTAATGTCGGAATTTAATGATAGCCTTTCAGGCCATCTTTTTTCTGGAACACAGTATTTGCTCGACTTTTTAACCACCCCTTTTAAATCTAATTCAAAAAGCATAGAAACAATTGGTAGCAGTAGTATCAACAAATTACTTGATTTGGTGACAAAGGCCAGCAAAGAGAAAAACATTCCTGAACCAATGTTAATATCTGTTAGTGACGGAATGTTCTTACCGGCTACACTTATATCTCAAGGTCTATGGAGTAAATCATTTACTCCACTTTCTAGCAGAAATAAAACTCTCATAACTGATGATTTGCAGCGTTGGTTATTTAATGGCTTCGTAGAATGGGCACCTTCAATTGAACTTAATCCACCAATATCCAGTTTCTTTCTAAAAAATATTCCTAACAAATACCCGTATCTGATTGGGCAATATGGAGAAAAAGATGAGGCCTTTTCCTTGCCAGTTTTGATTTCTCAAGAACAAAAAGATATTGAATACATAGCAGAAATGCTGACTCAAGTCTATGCGTTCCCGGCAACAATTAGAGGTCTCTTGATTCACAAAAAGCATTTGCCTGAAGAAGAAAAAATCTTCCTAAATAATGGTAGTGATTTTTGTATAAAAATCACTACTAAAAATCATATTATTAAACCTCAAATACCTAAGAATAAAGAACAATACAGTGGTTATCTTTGGGTATGCCTCGGTGATATAGCTGCACCTTCGACTACAGATAATAGTTTTTTTATCTGGGAACACACAGACTTGGCAAATAAAGATGCAATAACATACAATATTGATTCGCTTAATTCAAAAATTGAATATGTAAGGAAGGCTAACAAAGATAAGAATTTATCCTTACTCCATAAATCCATATCATTTATTGATGGTAAACCAGTATATGAACCAGAAAAATTTTATGATTTTCTTTTACAGAAAGATTTATGGAAAAAGCAAAAAAAATAGTTTTTCGCCTATGCTTAACTACAAACTTAAAGAAATTTATGGATAATTTACTTCTTGGGGGGTTCTGGGGACACGGAACTTCCAAATATTGTGTCCCCGGAACTTCCGGAACTTGCCGTTTTCTTCCCAAATTAATGAAATGAGTTCGATTTAAACTTGAAAAACTATCCAGTTCTTGGGTAATGACAAGGTGTTGGGTGTTGTGCGTTGTCTACTATGGGTCTACTAGGCTTTAAAAGAAAAATGGCCTGCATCGCTGCAAGCCTTTAAATTTGTGGCTCCCTGACCAGGGCTCGAACCAGGGACAAACGGATTAACAGTTCGCGCTGTCCTATAGGATCTATATTTCAAATACTAATCAACAAGAAAACTGAAAATTAATTCTTATTATCGCTTACCCATCTACTGTCTACATAACGTCTACATGGATAAATTAAATTTCTTAATTAATTTATAACTCTTTGTTTTATTGGTGCCGACACGAAGATTCGAACTCCGGACCTTCTGATTACAAATCATTCTACGTTAAGTCCAACAATATCCAGTATAATCCATAATACTACATACAATCAATTATATAAAAACATACAAGCAATATTTTCGTCCGAAATAATCCATTAAAATCCATTGACATCCGCCTTGCTAACTGGGACTATTACTGGGACTATTACTGGGACTAATTATAGATTGGGCAGATGAAGATGAAAACCATTAAAAGTAGTGTTAGCGAAATTAAGCAGACAATTTTAGATTCATTCAGGAAAAAGGCTACTCCAGGCACAATCTTCCAGATCAAAGAAAAATCCAGGGGCCGTGGTCAGGGTGTTTTTGTTGCTAAAGTTCTTGGGAGCAAGGAGGTTGATTTTTACTTCAAGTATTTTGTTAACGGAAAAGAAAAATCAAAAAAGATTGGCAGATACGGTAATACTCAAGGCCAATTAACATTAGCACAAGCAAAAGCCAAGTTTCGGCAACTTTCTGCAACTTATAGTTCCGGTATCGACCCTAAAGTCCAAGAACAAGAAAGCACTCAAAAGCTAGCTAAAGAAAAAAAGGATCTGGATGAGATTGAGCGAAAAAAACAAATGCAAGGTAGTCTTGGTCAATTATCAGAATTTTATCTGGTCCATCTCAAACAGAATACTGGAAAAACTCACTTCCGAAATGTACAAAATGCATTTAAAAACGATCTTTTCATAATTAACCATGCTACAAAAGCAAGTGATATAAAGAAAGGAGATATTATTAAGATATTACATGCGATTACAGAGCGTGGTTCCATGATAATGGCAAATCGTATGAGGGCTTACCTTTCAGCTATGTTTCAGTACGGTATATTTTTTGATGATTCTGTTGAATCAATAACAAAGCAAACGCAGTTTTTTATTCAATCTAACCCAGTAACTGCAGTTCAAAGAACTGTAAAGAATGAAAAAAAGGGTGTTCGTTCACTAAATGAAAATGAAGTAGAAATATTTTGGCGAGCTCTTGATAGAAGTAAAATGTCGGTCTTTAAGGTTAATGTTTTAAAATTAATACTACTTACAGGCTCTCGTGTAGAAGAAATGGCAGGTTTGCGCTGGGATGAAATTGATTATTCAGAACAAACAATTAGTTTTCCGTCAGCAAGAACAAAAAACAAACTTCCACATATTATTCCAATAAATGATGCGATGCTTGGGATTATTAAAACTAATCCTAGGCTGCATGATGTTTATTTGTTTCCAGCAGCCAATAATATAGAGCCTCAAAAAGTTGATGGCTTTAGTCAAGCAATCACCAGATTATTAAAGAAAGTTAATATTGATAAATTTACACCTAGAGACTTACGTAGAACATTCAAAACATTAGCCGGAAAAGCTGGAATTTCGAAAGAGATTAGAGATAGGTTACAGAATCATGCGCATCAAGATGTTTCAAGCTTACACTATGATAGATATGATTATTTAAAAGAAAAACGAGCGGCCATGGACATTTGGAATGAATATTTCATGGGTATACTAAACAACCACTGACATGAATAAGTTATATACAGCTGGTCATTAAATAGATGGATCAGAATATCCGGATTCCGGCCTTCGAGGTATTAATAGTTGCAATATTTGAGAATTCAGCAGTATATAAAGCGCCGTACTGTCGATCCGTTATACGGAACGCCTAACAGAAGCCAAGATTGATGCTTCTTCTGTAGGTATTGTTGGCGATTCGTATGACAATGCGCTAACCGAGGCGATTAACGGATTATTTAAGACAGAAGTCATAAGGCATCATGGTCCTTGGCGTAATGTTGATGAAGTAGAATTCGCAACCTTGGCGTGGGTTGATTGGTTTAAAAATCGCCGGTTATTGGAATCAATAGGAAACATTCCACCGGTAGAATGCGAAATGGCATATTATCGCCAATTGGAAGAGTCAGATGAGGCTGCTTGACTCAAATTAAATAGTCTTCAGAAAAACCGGACCGATTCATTTAATTACTTGTTAAAATAAAAAGCTAGGGTATATTTTATGCCAAAGAAACAAATTGTAGCTTTTCTTGTCATCCTATTGATCACACCAGTCGTAGCAATCTCGGAGGAGTGTTCGTTCGACACCTGGAGCGCCTACCAACAACATATCCATAGCAGTCCAATACAGTCCTCAAGTCGTTGTAAATAATATATTTTTGCTTATAGCTTGCCCGCTCCTGTCCGTCTCCATCCTATTACATCCGGTATAAAATAGGGGTATAAATGGAGGTATATTTGATAATCATAAATCATATACCCCCAAATAAGCATGAAACATGCCTCAAGTAAAGAATCTACCCCCACACAAGAAGCCCGTAAAACTGAATTGACTGATGTTGCTATCAGAAATGCTAAAGCTGAGGATAAGCAACAAAAGCTATCTGATAAAAAGGGCTTGTTTGTACTGATTCATCCGAATGGCTCCAAGTACTGGCGCATAAAGTACCGATATTCTGGAAAAGAGAAATTGCTTTCACTGGGTATTTACCCTGATGTAAGTTTGAAAAAAGCACGTGAACGTAGGGATGAAGCACGCAAACAATTATCTAACGGTGCTGATCCAGGCAATATAAAAAAACAGACAAAGCAATTAATCAGGGACGCCATAGAAAATAGTTTTGAACCTATTGCCCGTGAATGGTTTGAAAAGTGTTCACCTAATTGGAGTAGTGGTCATAGTAAAAGAATCATGCGATTGCTAGAACGTGATATTTTCCCGTGGCTTGGTAATAATCCAATTGCGGAGATTACAGCTACTGAATTATTAACTGTAATACGTAGGATTGAACACCGTGGGGCATTGGAAACAGCACACAGGGCATTAGGCAACTGTGGAACAATCTTTCGTTATGCCATATCAACCCAAAGGGTTGAGCGTGACCCTTCTTTTGATTTGCGTGGTGCATTGCCACCAGTAAAAAGCGAAAGCTTTGCAACAATTACTGATCCTAAAGAGATTGGGCAATTATTGCGAGTATTGAGAAGTTACAAAGGTACTTATATTACTCGTACAGCATTGAAAATTGCACCTATGCTCTTTATTAGACCAGGTGAACTGCGTAAAGCAGAATGCTCAGGGTTTGATTTTGACAACAGTGAATGGCGTATACCAAAAAACAGAATGAAAAAGTTGCGTGTTCATATTGTCCCTTTGCCAAGACAAGCTATCGAGATATTAAAAGAACTCCATTCACTTACAGGTAATGGCCGCTATATCTTCCCTGGTGTAAGGTCAAAAGATCGGCCAATGAGTGAAAACACAGTTCTGGCTGCTATCCGCCGCCTTGGTTATGAAAAGGGACAAATGACAGGACATGGATTTAGACACATGGCCAGCACTATATTAAACGAGCGAGGATGGAATAAAGATGCAATTGAAAGGCAGCTTTCTCACGTCGATGGCAATCAAATTAGAGACAGGTACAATTATGCGCAATATTTAGATGAACGCAAAAAAATGATGCAACACTGGGCGGATTATTTACAGTCGTTAGAAGAGAGTCCAAATCTCACTCCGATATTCAGAAAAGCCACCTGATTTTTATACTTCTATTTTATATTTTATTCCGACCCCTTGTTTTTTGGTCGGGCAGGTCGGGCAAGTCGGGCGAAATGACTAGAACCATTATGAACATTACCTTTCAAGCCACCCTACTTTTACAGATTAGCCGAAAACCAGTCGGGCAATGCCCGACTTTTGGCATATTTTCCCTGTTTTAGGCTGAAAACGCAGCGCGGAAATATCCTGTTGCAATGTTAATCAGCGTTGAAATTTTTCCAGTTTTTTTAAGGAAACAGCGCCCGAGTTTGCCAGATTTATTTTTATACTTATTGTTTTTTCTGATTAATTTATCTCAAGACAGTCGCTGAAACTGGAAAGTATTGGACGCTGATTTACAGTATAGGGTTGCTGAATTTTTCATTCTGCTGTTATCGCGCAGATACGGTTAACTTGGCAGTACCCTATCCGGTTTGCGAGCCACTAAGTTCACCATAGTTTCCTCACGAACTGGTTGTTTTTCGAGGAAACCAAAAAACTCAAAAGCACCAAGATCCTCCCGGCTCCACCAAAGGAAAGGACGTGAAATATTTTGATCTGTAAACTCAAAACCTGTGGCCCGTAGCAGCTCGACATATTCAAGATCAGTTTTCTGAACGTCCATTGGGTGACGAAATAGTAGTCGTATCAGAAAAGAATGGATGTAGCGACGGCAGGACTCTGCAAATAAAAGGATACCGCCAGGTTTTAATACGCGAAGAAATTCTTGGATAGCGCGTTCCTGATCAACTAAATGATGAAAAGTCTGATGGCAAAATAGCAAATCCACAGAATTATCATCCAATTTTATATCTGCGGCATTGTCATTCTGAACACGCACTTCACACTGACACCGCGCAATATTCTCCTTAGCGCGTAATTCAGATTTGGGATCAATATCTGAGGCAATAATTTTCTCAGGATTAAACCGTTGATCCAGCATCCATAAAGAATGCCCATGACCACTACCAACGTCTAAAATAACAGGATATCTTTTTTTACGGTCATTAATTAAAGGCTCTAGGTCATCCAGCGCTTTGGTTAAAACATGCTTAACCCAAGTATCGGTACTGAGAAACCAAATACCGAATGCTGATTCTTTAATCCAAGCAATACGTTTCTTATCCGTTTCGTCATTCATAAATTTTTAAAAAAACTCAAATAATGCAATAACAATTAATTAATTTTTTTCATAATTTTTGACTAAATACTGGTGTGTAATGTCGACAATATAATCTAGTAGATTCCTGTCACTTCTACCAACAGACCACGCGCCTGCCATTGCACTCGAAGCCCTGCGAATACGTGTTTGCCCAACAACTTTCCCTGTTCCTTTCTCAACCACAACCAAATCCATATCAATATGTGACTCACCAAGGAATGCGCCAGCAAAGAATCTAGCGCCGCCACTGACCACATGCAAAGTGTGTATTTTTGTTTGTATTTCCAAGACTCGTCCACTATCGCCAGAACCCGACGCTGAATTCCAACTACTAATTAACGGCATTAGCTTCTCTTTCAATTTTTCCTCAAGTTTCTCTGCAATCTCTACTTTTTCTGATCTTTCTTGCACTTCTGGGCCAAGCGTCATATCAGCCAGCTGAAAATGATTAAATGAAGATAGCTTCTCAGTAGTCGGTTGCATTCTACCTGTCTCTTCAATGGCAACTTGCTGACGCTTTGCTGGATCAGAAGCACAACTAATAAGAAAAAAACAAACAAACACCAGGAAACTTTTTTTCATTTAGACACCCTCTTATGGTTACAGTTGTATTTGACCAAATCTTATTCTTGCACAAATAAAAAACATATTCTTCGTTAATTCAATAATTAAACTGTTTAATTAGTCACCCATTTTAGAAATTTACAATGCCAGCTGTCGCATAATTAATTCGCTTAGTTACTAATTTTTAAGCATGGGTTCGCATTAAATTATTATCACATTCAATACTGACCACAATAAATTTGCTCCGCGCACCCTGCACCTATCCCCGCGGCAAGACCGCGGGGAATCGCAAGTTCAATACTGAGGAGAAAATCTGGTGTCACGTCTAATGAAAATAATAGCTCTTAGCCTATTGATTGCATTCATCACTGGCTGTACAACTACGGGTAATTTTAAGGGTCGAAGCTTTACATCTATGAGCGACCAGAAGCTGTTACTGTCTCACCTACAGGCCAAGTTACTACGAAACCTTATTCTGGACGGCCGCAGGTTTTCCTCCAGCCGGGGGTACCTTATCGCCTTGAGAAAGATGGGCAAACAACTAAGGAAGGGAAATTAAGAACTAAATTTCGGGTTGTTTCAATATTCTGACCTCCATTTGCATTGATCTACTGGCCTATGGGACTAAATCCAGGAATCACTTATGACTTAATAAACGACACACAAGAATAACTTCTCTTAGCCTGGCTAACTCGACACATACTTCATCGCAACTCATCATACTGTGGAATAGTTTTCGAGTTAAGCCAATCAATAAAAAAACTAACTTTCCTTTGCAAATATCAATGAAGTATTAACCCCACCAAACGCAAAGTTATTACTCATCACAAAACTTGTCTCAAGTTCACGTCCCTCCCCGACAAGATAGTCAAGCTGCGCACATGCTGGATCAATGTTTTCAAGATTGGCTGTACCATGAAACCAGCCTTCGTTCATCATTTGAATAGAGACCATCGCTTCTAACGCACCACATGCACCTAGCGTATGGCCGGTGAAACTTTTAAATGCACTTATAGGAATTTTCTTACCAAACATTCGGTGGGTTGCGTGACTCTCGGCTATATCACCACGATGAGTTGCAGCGCCATGAGCACTAACATACCCAATATCTTGCGGTTCTTTCCCTGACTGCGCTAATGCCAAAGCAATCGCCCGATACATTGTGTCCGCCTGCGGCTGAGTAACATGTGTACCATCTGAGTTAGTACCAAAACCAACAATCTCAGCATGAATGGTTGCTCCGCGTTGAATCGCATGTGCGCGTTCTTCTAGAATCAAAGTCGCAGCACCCTCGCCAATGACTAACCCATCCCTATCTCTGTCAAATGGTCTCGGCGTTAATTCTGGCTCATCATTACGAGTGCTTGTCGCATATAGCGTATCAAACACCGCTGCTTCTGTAGCACAAAGTTCTTCCCCGCCACCCGCCACCATTAAATCCTGGTGGCCATACTTTATCGCTTCATAGGCATAGCCAATTCCCTGGCTGCCCGATGTACAAGCACTGGATGTTGGGATAACACGGCCTTTGAGGCCAAAAAACACACCAATATTGACTGGGGCTGTGTGACTCATCATCTTTAGATAAGAGTTAGCATTGATATTGCTGCTACTATGATTCAACAGCATATTGCCAAAATCTGCAATTGCCTCTGTACTGCCAGTTGATGAACCATAGCTGACACCCATACGACCATCTGTTATTGCTTCATTACCTAACAACCCAGCATCTTCGAGCGCCCGCTCAGTAGCAACCGTCGACATTAAAGCAACCCGCCCCATACTACGAATTTGCTTACGCGTGTAATGACTGGGTTGCTTAAAATCACTGATCGGTGCGCCCAAGCGTGTTTCTAATTCTTCGTAACATTCCCAATCTGGCATGTAGCGAACGCCGGTATTGCCCGCTCTTAGATTCTTAGCCATTGTCGGCCAATCATTACCAATTGGAGAAAACCCAGCCATACCCGTCACAACTACTCGCCTTATCAACACATCCCCCCATTAACCGAAATTACTTGTCGCGTAATGTATGACGACTCCGGTGAAATTAGAAAATTAATTAATGCTGCCACCTCTTCAACCTTTCCTGCCCGTCTCGCGGGTATTAATTTAAGTGTTTCTTCAACAGGTGAGTCATAGGTCATTTCGGTCTCAATAAATCCGGGTGCAACACAATTCACGGTAATCTCACGCTTAGCTAACTCTAAAGCAAGCGACTTTGATGCCGCAATGACCCCCGCTTTGGCCGCACTATAATTCGCCTGACCACGATTGCCGATCAAACCAGAAACAGAAGCTAGCGTGACAATCCTTCCCGGTTTGCGTCGCCGAACCATCGGCATCGTAATTGGGTTGAGTACATTGTAAAAACTATCCAAATTCGTATGGATCACATCATCCCATTGCTCACCCGTCATAGCTGGAAAAGCGGCATCACGAATAATGCCCGCATTACACACAACACCATAATATGCCCCGTGCCGTGCGATATCCTCTTCCAATATCAAACGTGATTGCTCCCGGTCAGACACATCAAACTGCAATACTCTAGCTTGACCACCAACATCATTAATTTCTTGCTGCACAGCCTCAGCTGCAGTTCGATCTGAGCGACAGTGCACGACAACAGAATAATTATTTTTAGCCAACTTTAATGCAACAGCCTTACCAATACCACGACTGGAACCTGTGACTAATACGACGTCACTCATTCATGCCTCCCCTCGAAAAATGTTTGTATATTTTCCGGCATAAATACGTTTAAGTTAGTTTGTATTTCGATATCTTTACCTATAATTTTGCAGTCAAAAACTTGCAGCCCAGTCGCATTCTCGGTAATTTGACTCACACTCACAGACAAAACCGTTCCAACAGCAAAATAACTACAAGGCGATTCATAACGACGAGCACTCACTAAGAAACCAATCTTCACCGGCTGATTAGATTTTCGCGCCCCAACGCCTGCATAAGCTGCAACAGCTTGTCCCATATATTCCACACCAACCCAGGCAGGCACACCTTCTGACTCACAGAACAAACTGTCATCACGAATCGTCACCATCGCAACCAAGCCATTATTAGAATAGTCTTCAATGCTATCTAGCAACGACATCGGCTGCCCGTGAGGCACCACGTCGATGATATTATATTCTGGCTTCATTAAGCTCTAGAGAAAATCAAAGATGCATTATTACCCCCAAAGGCAAACGAATTACTCATCGCAGTTATCAATTTTCCATTAATATTATTTTTTGCAATCCCATTTAATGGCGGCAACGCAGAATCAAACTCCCCATCCCAATGATGGGGTGGCAATTTTCCATCATCTCGCTGCAAAGCCAACCAACAAAAAACAGCTTCGATTGCACCTGCTGCTGCTAACGTATGACCCGTCAGTGGTTTCGTTGAACTACAAGCAATATCAGCCCCAAAAACACGATGCACTGCCCAGGCTTCCATTTTATCGTTGTGTTCTGTTGCCGTGCCATGAAAATTTATATAATTAACCATTTCTGGTGTCATGTTAGCTTGCCGTAATGCCTGCCGCATGGCACCCTCGGCACCGACACCTTCAGGATGTGGCGCAGAAATATGATGCGCATCTGACGTCTCCCCAAAACTTGCCAAACGAACAGGGCCGAATTCGCGAGTCAGTATAAACAACCCCGCACCTTCACCAATATTCATGCCATTGCGATTCTTGCTGAATGGGTTACACGCGGACTCAGAAGTAATTTCTAATGACGAGAAACCTTGGACGGTCATATGACATATTGTATCAACACCGCCAGCAATCACCACATCACAAACGCCCAGTTGTAACAATCTAGCAGCAGAAGTCAAAGCCTTAGCACCCGATGCACAAGCACTAGAAACAGAAAACACAGGGCCACTCAGACCAAGCCACTGCGCAACATAGCGAGAAGGCGAAGAAATCTCTTGTTTCCGATAGTGATAATTTGATGGGAACCTATTGTGTCGATGTTGATAACTTAGTGCTTCTTCACCATCTGAAATACCCGATGTGCTCGTACCAATAACAACAGCAATCCGGTGTGATCCAAATCGCGTTTTATAATCCTCGATTTCAGGCAACATTGGTGTTAAAGCCGTTGTTAAAACGCGATTATTACGAGTATCTTCGTCAGCAATAGGTACAACAGCCAGAGAACTGTCTATCAACCCAAGCGGAAGATGGCGATCTGTAGAATATTCTGAAGATTGTTTTAAATAACAAGTCTCATGATTGTCACCAAACAAGTTAGCTTCCACAGACTGTAACCCAACGCCAAGAGAACAGATAATTCCAGCTGAATTCAGGAAAATTGAGGGTATTTCCAAACGACTAGGCTTTTCGCTCATAAAAGCTGATTTTGTAAAGTTGTTATCTTAATGTTGAGATTAAGGTCAGGGTACTCAAGCTGAATCACCCTATCACTCTGGATTACTGACTCGTGCAAAATAATTTTTGTTTTATTATTCTGCACTAGCCGTACGTACTCGCCATCTTTTTTAACTCGCCAATGGGAATCTTTAAAAAACCAACCATCCTCCGACATATATCGCAAATACACACCAATCAGCAACCATTCAACGGGAAATTCCTTATTAATCGAATCAGATTTATCGACTTGAACATGATCGCCCTGCTGGATAACAGAAAAGATTCGTCGTCCCAATGGATCTAAAATAACAACCGTCAGTTCATTATCATTAATAGCGATGGCAGATGAAAGCGCGAGTTGTTCGCCTTGATAATCAATTTCTAGCTTCTCATACACTTGCCAACAACATGGAAGGCTGGCCGTATTGGGAATCATTGGTGATACTGCCTTAAAATACACGATTGATGAAGCGCAACCGGTTATCACTAAGACAACAGCAACTATTAAGAGCCGGAGCATAACTCTGCCAGCAGCTTCAAGCGTCGTTCAGGTTCCTGGACAAAGGGATTTTTTGTATCCCAAGCATAACCCGCCAAAATTGAGCAGACCATTTCACGAATGGCAGGCGATTGATCCTCAGTAAATATAATTTGTTGCAGAGACCCTTCATACCAGGCATTAACATAAGCCCGAAAAGTATCTACGCCTAATTTAAGTGGCTGAGCATATTCAGCGTTCCAATCAATTGATTGCCCTTTTAACTCGCGACTAACCAAAGGCGCAGCCAAACTTGCCGACTTCAACGCAATCGTGACACCAGAAGAGAAAACCGGATCAAGAAACTCGCCCGCATTTCCAAGTAAAGCGTAGCCGTTACCCCACAGAGACTTCACATTGCAGGCATAACCTTTGATGGTTCTTACCGGCGTATCAAAGTGAGC
Source organism: Nitrosomonas sp. (assembly GCA_021774265.1). Classification (GTDB taxonomy): domain Bacteria; phylum Pseudomonadota; class Gammaproteobacteria; order Burkholderiales; family Nitrosomonadaceae; genus Nitrosomonas. The sequence continues at coordinate 21,990 of JAJFJG010000002.1, read as the reverse complement.
ATTTGCAAGTAAGGTTGTTAAATCAGGTGAGGCCACAACTGCGTCACGAATAATCTCCAGATTACTTTCCTCCGAAAAACCATCAAAGTATGTAGAGTCCGCCACTACGCCCAGCGAACAACGTCCTTCACTAAAGGGGATCAACCAATACCAAACATCCTGTTGTTGCGGATGAATAACAATAAGTATCTTGTCTCGATCAAAGTGGTTATTGTCTATATGATCTTCAATATGGGTGAAAACGGATTGGCGCATTGGAAAATCTGATGGCAATTCCAAATCAAGTAATCTTGACAACACACGACCAAAGCCAGAGGCATCCAATAAAAACTTTGCCCTCAAACTAGACTGATGCCCGGCTCCATCTTCAACTTTGAGTGTGGATGCACCTTGCTCATCAAAGGACACGACGGTAATTTTCTGCCCAAACCGGATGTCAGCACCTTGCGTCATTGCTTCATTTGCCAAAACTTGATCAAAACGCGCTCTTTGCACTTGATAGGTTGTCCCCGGCCCCACTGAAAATTTCTCTGTAAAATCGAAGCTTCCCCGCTTGCCGTCACGGGCAAATGCCGCGCCATTTTTAAGTTGAAATCCCGCAGCACGAACCGCCTCAGTCATGCCTGCTTGTTCAATAAACACCATGCTCTGGGGCAGCAAACTCTCTCCAATAGAGAACCGGGGAAAATGACTCTGTTCCAACACAACAACGTGATGACCCAGCTGTCTGAGTAAAGCAGCAGCAATAGCCCCCGACGGCCCAGCACCAATAATTGCAATTTCAGTCTGTTCAATCATCTGATGATTCCTGCTGAGTCATTTGATTACCTTGAAAATATTCAAGCAAATAATAAACAAGCGGCGTAACTAACCAAGCACAGATTAAGCCGACAAAAACAACTGACCCAAATTGATTAAGCAATGGTACCTGACTCAAGGACAGCAATCCAAATGCGATAAGGGAAGTCAAACAAGCCAGCGTAGACGCCGTCCAGGTATCTCTATCTAATCCGGGCGTAATATAAAATACGGCTGTATCAACCGTAATACCGATCACTAGCAGTAAGGCCAATATATGAAACAGTGTAATACCCGCCCCTGATGCGGCTGATAATGCAACAACACTGGAAAAAGTAACCGCAGAGATAACCAAAATGCCACGTCCTTTGAAAACAAGCAGGCTAAAAATAACTAGGCACAGATAAAACCCAGCAAGTAACCAGCTTATCTCCTGACGGAAATTCTTTAGAATCGCAGTTAAATTTTCCACTTGATCAACATACATCACGCCCGGCACTTGCAAATCAATCCCCGCCATTTGTGCCGCGAATTGTTCATCACGAAGAAAAATAATCGCCGTATTATTTTTGAGCAAGGCCAAAGACGGGGAGAGTGGCAGCAAAACTTGAGGTAACTGCTCTGGTGATAATCCAACATTAAAATCAGGTTGTGGCGTCATCCACTCACAATCACTTTGAAGAAGCTGACACAATATTCCGGCCGCACCTTGTGATGAAAGAATCTTATCTTGAATTAATTGAAAATCAGCCTGTTGCTGTACTAATGAAGGCACAACCGAAGTGGGCGAAACAATCAACTGGCTTGCATCCATTTGCAACACCTCATTGATTTCTTTCTCTAGCAAACCAGCCTTTTGTAATACCTGTTGTGGTGATTTGCCTTCAACCAAAAAATAGTGCTGCATACTGAAATTACCCAATAATTGTTGAACTCGCTGCTCAGACTCAATCAACTGACTACCCGAAGTATTCAACATACGCACATCATCCACAACACCTTGCCGAACAAGACTAAACACAGCCACTATCATGATTGCTATGCCACCGACGACAAACCAAACTCCCCACCCTGCAATCTTGCGATAAATAGGTGAAAATAGTGAGCCGAATACTTGCCCTGCAGGAATGGGAAATGAAGGAACGGGCTTAAAGAATACACCAAATATGAGCACGGTTAAGCAGGCCGTCAACAATCCTGAAGCAACAAAAACTGCAAACTGTTGCAACCCAGGGAACGGTGAAAACAGTTGAATTAGATAAGCCGCAACACTGGTCAGGCAACTAACAACAAGACCTTTGAATAATAGTTTACGGGCAACTAATGGATCTCCTGATGCGCGCATTTTAACCAGGAAATGAAAACAGTAGTCAGCGGCAAGTCCTAACAGCGTCGAGCCAAATGCCAGCGTCACCAAATGAACTTGACCAAAAATAAGCCACGTCACAGAAAGCGCGACCAGCGTACTACAAGCCAGGACCGATAAAATGAACAAAAAGCTTTGTGCAGAACGAAAAATGATCACAACCAGCAAAATAACAGCCATTAACGAACCTGCACCAACTGTTGAGATTTCTGATTGCGCAATCTTCGTCCCTTGTGCGGCATGAAAAATAAGGCCAGAAGTTAACAATTCGAATGACTGACCGTTTTGCTGTTGCATAAAGTTACCCAACGAATTCAGCAAACGCAGTTGCATTTCCACATTAAAGGGACTTAACTGCAATTCTCCGCGTATCAAATACCAATGATCCTGCCCCTCCTTAACCGAAAGAATCTCTGTCGCTTCAAAACGATCCACCAAACTCGCAATGGATAGCGCCCAATCTCCACCCAAATTGAACGGATCGTCTTCAAATCGATAAGGCGCATAAGTCCTGATTGGCCCAACCATTGTTCGCCATCTATTTTCTGCAAGCTGTTGCGGGCTATGGGTCAACAGCCGATCACGCATTTGCGATGATAATAGTTGATAGCGAAACGCAAAATAAAAATCTTTGATGGCTTTTTCCATTTGTGACGCGGGTTCAGATACCGTGACATCAGGAACTTGTTGCAGCTGCGCCTTCAGTCTCTTTGCCAGTTGCAAACCTTGCGCACTGTCCTCCCCTTTCAGCAGAACAATAAAATTTTGCTCCACTTGTTTCATGAGTTGCGCCTTGATTTTCGGGTTCTCTACCGGCACCAATTCGTCAGGAATCAAACTAAGAATGTTACTTTCAAATCCATTGCCGGAAATGATTTTTACAGATGAATAAATCACACAAGTAAGGATCAGCATGCCCCAAAGTACCGCAAACAAAAAGGCTCGACGACTTTGTGAACGCAACATAATCGGTACTTGTTCAGTTTTCAATGAAAACCAGTTGCTGGGTAGTAAAAGTTAGATCCGTATGATCACCATTCGCATCGGCAATAGCGACAGAATCCGTGGTTTCCCTGCCATGAATATCAATTGAAGATATCTGGGTTGCGACCAGTTCATTCTTAGGCGTCAGATGTAGATGCCATTGGGTCATGTCGCCGTTAACTTGAACGTCAAATTGCTCTGACAATGACGTCAGGTCGCCAGAAAATATTCCCAACAGCATCTTTGCTAACTGCGCTGAACCCGCCGTTTGAGTGATTATTTCTTTATTTTCCGTTTGAATGCCCTGATGCGTAATATGTATTTTTGATTGAATCGGTTCCTGCGTGATCCAAACCATGCCTGTTTGATAATGATAACTAAATTCACCCGCTGAAATTAATGGCAGCGGCAACACCGTAATTTTTCGATGCTGGGTAAAAACACCACCTAAACGCTCGATATTTTTTGCTTTATTGGATAGCTCGTCAAGCAGGTTATTTTCAGCCAGCGCGGGCAAACTAACAAAAGCTAGAAGAATAAAAACATATCGCATCCATGTGCCTTTCAAGTTAAGCATTTATCCTTCAACCAACTTCATCGCACAGCCTAATTCAGACGCAATCTTTGCCAAACGTTTGTCCAGCGTCCATAGTTGGCTGCTCGCATCCAAGATCACAGATGCCAAAAGATGTATGTCAATATAACCAACACCTTTTCCCATCAACCCATTTTGTTCGATGAAATATAGTGCCTCCTTATGATTTACTTCGCGAAGAGAATCCAGGTTTTGCCAGAGTTGCAAAAGTTGTTCGCGGTTCTTTAGATTGCCACAAGACAATTCGCCAAGCACAAACGGATGTGTCGCAACGCAATTCTGTTCAAGCAGCTCAACTAGAACAGCATTTCCGCTACGCAGATGGTCAATCCAGACCGAAGTATCAACCAGGATCATCACTCTGACGATGGCGTGGAATAGGCTCTAGTTTTGCTTCACTACCACCCAATTGTGCTAGACGACGAGCGCTTTCGCGTTGAATCAAAGCCTTCAGGCTTTCGCGCAACAGCGCAGTCTTCTCTTTTACCCCCGTCAAGCGAACAGCCTCCTCATAAAGCTGATCATCAATATTCAGTGTAGTGCGCATAGTCGACACCTTAAATAGACATGTTAATACATAAGTATATGCATATTTAATGCATCGATCAACGGCTGAATTGAATATCCTCGACATTTAAGAGTGCGTCAATTATAGTTTGACTGATAAGGAGCCAGTCCATGAAAATTCTGATAACAGGTGGAACTGGGTTTATTGGCTAAACATTATGCCCAGCATTACTTGCGGCGGGACACTCATTAACGGTTTATAGTCGCTACCCTGATAAAGTCAATGCCATACTTGGCGATAATGTCACGCCACTAGGTTCTTTGAAGACACTATCTGAGTCTGATCATTTTGATGCCATTATCAATCTTGCCGGCGCACCGATTTTTGGCAAATGCTGGACGGATGAACGCAAACAGATCCTTCTGCATAGCCGCATTGATACTACTCAAGATCTGGTGCAATTTATAGCACGTGCGCAGTCCAAGCCGGAAGTTTTCCTCAGCGGCTCGGCAATCGGTTTTTATGGTAATCAGGGCGATACAATACTCGACGAATCATCACCTGGTCACGATGATTTTGGCCACCAGCTATGTGTTAAATGGGAGAATGAAGCGGAAAAAACTAAGGAATATGGCGTTCGAGTCTGCCTATTACGCACCGGGTTGGTCATTGGCAAAAAGGGTGGTTTCTTACAACCGATGATATTGCCGTTCAAATTAGGTCTGGGTGGGCGACTGGGTAGCGGCAAACAATGGATGCCCTGGATTCATATTGATGATCATGTGGCTATTTGCCTGGTATTATTTAATAACACTGAACTGGAAGGTGCCTTTAACCTGACCGCGCCTAATCCTATTACCAATCAAGTATTCGCCCAAACACTAGCAAGAACCCTTCACCGCCCCGCTTTCCTACCCGCCCCGGCATGGATACTTAAGCCCCTATTGGGTGAAATGTCTGAATTGCTGCTGGGTAGCCAGCGTGTTATTCCTAAGCGGATATTGGGTGCCGGTTATCAATTTGAATTTGCTGAATTGGAGGCGGCACTGCAGCAAGTTTTACAAGGCTAGTTAAACTCATAAACGACAGCGTTGTCATTGAAGCCGCTGAAGGCCACGCTGCATAATGGGTCGACCAAACAGTATTTCGAACTTGAAACCCGCCATCCATTGTGAACTGCGCTTTTGTTCGACATGCTCGCGAAGCCAGTGTGTACCGACCCAGCCTTCGACGAAGAACCATTCCCGCAGAAATCGAGTTCTGTATATACCACGCACACCGTAATCTTCCACCGACACGCCCTTATTAGTTTCGCCCAGAGTCCAGACCTCTGCTGCATAAGCCTTGTCGTCAGAATACAAATAAAACAAGTTGGCGGAATTACGCCAACGTATACCTTCGAAACGCTCTGCGTAGGTACCACGACCTGACAAGCGGCCTAGAAATTTCTTACCTATACCCGTTTCGTAGTCCAGTCGCCGGGTAACACCCAGACCATCGCTGATGCGCCAGAATCCCACCGATTGCCAGCGAAATTGACTTCTTGCGGTCATCTCTTTTTGCACTAGGTAGCGTGCTCTCACATAGGGATCAAACGCCAGACCACCACGAAAACCGGCGCCTAAGGACAAACGCTGGCGATTACGAATGACCGGATCGTAACCAAGTCCAACCAACACATCATTCTCGGAGTTAAAGCTTTGAATTAGTGCTGGACGGGTATCTTCGGCACCGGTGAGAAAATTTTCAGCATCAAAACGCCCGATGATGGCCGAGATCCGATTATCCGTATTAGGCAGATAAAAACGTGCACGCAGACTTGATGTTGTATTCCAGCCATCGGCCTCATCCCATTTAGGTCCTATCGATACACGCCCAATAGATGTAGCCGTACCCTCGGCATATGCAGGTTGGTCATCAAAAGCGCGGGCATCACCAAAAAATTGGTCTAACCAACGTGCGGTCGTATCCACGGTAAAAGTCATGCCATGTTGTATGGTATCGACCCACTCGTCACCGGTGTCTTTGCTGGCATCTTTGGTTTTTACCGGCGGCAGGTCAGTCTGCGTAGCGGATAAACCAACTGATTGGACGGAACGATTCTCTACAGCGTGTGCCTCGGACAGTATTTCCAGCCTATTTATCAATACCAAGCAAAGCCAAAAGGTTAACAGCAAGCCGGAATAATACTACCTAGAAATAATAAATCTGTTTTTTTCATTACTTTTTACCGTAACATCTTCTTTCAACATACCTCCCTGCGGCCTATAATTGACGTACCATTGTACCGTTGTTTCAATACGCCATTCACCATCGGGAATATTAGTGAACTCAAAATTTCCAAGTGCATCACATAACGTTTCTTTCACCATAGAGTCTGCTTCTAGACTTTTTTCTACTTCGTGCGCTCCATCTAGTTTCGATGCTCGGAAATAAGTATTATTTGGATAAATTTCGACAATATTTCCTGCACAAGTTACAACACCGCTCCCCTGCTGTTTCAAGAATGCTTGCCCAGTTACAGTATTCGAACCTTGTGTATATATCCATCTTTAGTAAACTTAATTGCCTCATAAGGCGGATAACCCACTTGGCAGTTGTAATATTTCCCAGACGTTCTTGTCGTTATTGGCACAAGAACTACTGTATTTGCACCCACCAATGTCGCTCGTTTTTGGAGCCATGTTTTGCATTTAACCGACTCCCCATTACATGTTTCAGGTTTTCCACGTAATAGACATGGCTTACCGATAATAGATTCTTCTATTTTTACTGAACTCCAACCAGGATATTTAAAATTAGCACACCTTGAAGTAATGAATAACAAATCAATAATAGAGCAATAAGTATCTTGTTTTCCATGAGATCTTCCGCAACCCTTTTATGTACTCTAAGTTTGTAACAAATAGATTTATCTTATTATTTGTCACGTCCATTTAAGACAAGATTAAATCTAAACATAGTATAATATTCTATCTTTAAAAAACTAGACTTCTGAGACCCCCAGCTTCTGATACAAAACCCCAGGAGACGCCAACAACATTTCACCACTCTTTATCTCCACGGCAACCTGAACACTAGTCCCTTTGGTTAATCGTTGTCCAGTCTCCACATCAGTGATGCGATATTTGATTTTCAGTCGATGTTCCCATTCCACCAGATCAGCCCTCACACATATCTGCTGTGAAAAAATCGCGGGCTGGATGTAGCGCAGGTTGATATCGATTATTGGCCAAAAATAGCCCGAGACTTTCATTTGTGGGTAGTTATAGTCAATCTTGTCCAGTAATTTACACCGCGCAATTTCAAAGTATTTAACGTAATGCCCATGCCATACAATTTCGGCAGCATCGACATCGTGAAACGGGATCTCGATGATGGCTTCGGCACTGAAATCTTTTTTTTGGATCATTGTTGTGTTTTGTTGGCGTCGGTGTCTGTTTCGGCTTTGTGCCAGAAGTCATAAAAATTAAACCACTGCAGCGGTGCTTTGCAGGTGTAGTATTCAAGTCGTTTTGCAAATTTGTTCGCGGTATTACAAATAAACGCCTCGCGTTCAGACCGCGCTACTTTGCTACCATCTGACAATTCTTCAAAAGTCACATGATAGGTGCCTTGCTGTTTAATGCAAACCAACATCAAGATAGGCACAGTCAATGCATTAGCCAACACGTAGGGGCCACGCGGAAAGTTAGCTGGCTCACCGAGAAAGTCACAAGATACGATTGCTGTTGGGTTATTGATGGGCACACGATCAGCGGCAATGGCTATAAATTCACCACGCTCAACTTTCTCACTTAATTGCATAGCTAAAGCTGCATCCATATCCGTTACTTGCAGCATTTGTACGTTACTTTTAGATGTGTATTGTTCAAACACTTGATTAAATTTTTCCGCATGTTTCGTATGATGCAGCACCGTCAATTTCATCCCAGGATGACTTTGCGACAAGGCATGGCATACTTCAAAATTACCTAGGTGGGAAATGGCGAATATCCCACCTTGCTTATTCGCTACGAGTTTATCGACTAATTCCAAGTTATGCACCACCACGTCATCGACAGAAATTTTACCCATCCAAATGGCGAATTTATCAATTAACGATAAAGCAAATTGCCAGAAATGTTTGAAGCAAAGTAATAATGTGACTGGGGGTAATTGTGTGGCGTTTGTTCGCACACGGTGCAAATATTCTATTGAGGCTTTTCGGGAATCACTTCGCAATAAGAAATAAAAACAAATTACTGGAAATAAGCATATTTTGAATAACCATGAACCACCAACGCGGTAAGCCAGGACTAATATGCGCATCCCAATAGCCGTACCCGTTTCAGCGATATCCGCCCAGTGACGTGACTGACTCACCGCGCTGTCCGGCGACGCTTTAGAAGTTGCGACAAACGACATATCATGCCAAAGAACAACCGTGCGTGCATCCAGGAAATCAGATAATTATCTTTAAATAGTCGAAAGTGTGACACGTTATGCGTAGGATAGATGACACGCGTAGGAACTTGTATTAATGGCTGACCAGCCCAATACCAACGTACGATAAATTCACCGTCGTAATCCATACGATCACCCATTCTTTCATCAACGATTAATTGACAACTTTGTGCAACCGGATAGATTCTAAACCCACACATGGAATCTTTTATTGTCATGGAAAGCGTATTAATCCATACCCAAACATGAGATGCATAGCGGCCATAGTATCGGAACTTTGGAATACTCTCATCAAACTGCGGGTAACCTACTATCAACGCGTCAGGTTTTTTGTTCATGGCTTCAATAAAACGAGGCACATCATCCAGGTCATGCTGACCATCTGCATCAATTTGTAATGCATGGGTAAACCCTACTTTTTGTCCCGCCTGAATTCCCGTCTTGATTGCCGCCCCTTTCCCCTGGTTAGAAAAGTGCGTTTGCAACATCATCTGAGCGTTTTCTTTCTCCAATTGCACTAAGATGTCGCGGCAATTTGTATCGCTACCATCATCTATCATAATGACAGGAAGCTCCATCTCGTTAAAAGTCGCCATCAATTGACGGAGCCTCTGCGGATGGTTATAAACCGGAACTATCACACAAAGATTGATATTAACATCAGACAAGTGTGTTTCTCTCCGTAAAAACGATACGACCACTGGCATGTGAGCAATCTCTGCTCGCGTAATGAAATGTCAATTTATCTTTAGTTTCATCCCACATCATATTCAAAGAAATTTTCTCCCCAGGTTGAATTACTTGCTGAAACTTCAATACCTCTAGTCGAAGGAAATTGCCAGGATCCCCAAATAATTCTCTAAAATAATGAATGACCCACCCTATCTGAACAACACCGGGCAGAATCGGTTTACCTGGAAAATGTCCTTCCAAATAGAATAAATCATGCGGCACTATAAATTCAACCACATACTTTCCTGAAGCCTCATCTGTTGTTTTTTCTAAAATTTGCGGCAAACGTGGTCGGGTTTTATTGTCAAACAACACTCTTAAATCTTGTGCGGTCGTCTTACCCTGCTGATTAACTGGCATTTGCGACACAAAACGCCAATATCTTGGCCATGCAATCTTTTCAACGTATTCAGTTAATAATTTAGTCAGCGTCCTACTCATCACGAGCTTACCTTGGTCGACTAATTGAGCATTACCTTCTTCGGTCAATTGAACAACCGCTCCTACTCTATTTTTACGATTTTGTAGCAATATGATGCGTATGTTCTTAACCCAATGGTGTGTATTCAGTCGTGATTCAAGCGCAGTAACCGAGATACGTTTTCCGCCCACTTTAATAATTTTGTCAGCCCGGCCCAATAATGCGAATTGATTATGCACATCAATCTCACACAAGTCTTCAGTCACATGCCAGCCACCTGCAATTACTGCGGGCGAGCTAATAGCTAACTTACCATCACTATCTTTTATGCTGATTCCATTCAGCGGTTGCCATTGTGCTGTAACCGATTGATCTCTAAATGCAACGGCACCCGTCTCAGTGCTCCCATAAATTTCTGTAACCAACACCCCTGTTTTTCGTTGGCAATCTTTGAATGCCACCTCGGATAACATCGCGCCTGCGGAGAAAATAACACGAATGTAATGCTTTAATTTGCTCCAATCTAACGTATCGGGAATATGTTCGAGTTGTGTTGGGCCTGATATAACAGTCATCGCCATATCCTGTATTGCAAGCAGTTGCTCCAGATAGATTAAATCTTGATTAAGAAATGCCCGTCCAGCGACTAGCGGCCATAAGATGCAAAATGGCAGGCCATACATGTGATGGTGAGACACGGCACTCACGATCACGGTTCGCTTGATCGCATCACCCCAATGTTCCTCAAGCATTGCTAATTCAGCATTGATCTGCTCAAACGTCTTGTAAATTGCCGTTGGGACACCGGATGACCCAGAAGTATAAATGATGAATGCAGTTTGCTGATTTGCTTGCGTTTCAATAAGATCGGCTTCCTTGTACGGCTTATCTACCATTGAACCAAGACGGTCAGGAAACTCTCCGATAAGACAACCCGTCTCTAATGCTATTAATTGCAACGTAGCATTTAGATTATTTGCTGGGATTATTGGTATTTTCCCCATCCGCCAAAGTACCAAAACAATACACAAGAATTCAACTGCGTCACTATGATAAACCGCAACTTTTTTATGCTTTATTTCACACAACTTAGACTGCCAACAAGCCAACCGTATTGAAAACGCCTTCCAAGTAATAGACGACCCGTCTAATCGATAGGCCATAATATGATCTGCAGGGAACTCATTGTCATTTAATGAGAGAGGCAACGATTTAATCATTGCTATGTTTCATCACTCGAAGTCGAACTAAATATTCACCCGCTAACAGCAGTCCAATCAAAATATAAGAGATAAAGCCGTTATAAATCATCCACCATGTTTCCGAATGAAAAATACTCATTAAAGACAAGCTGCCATTTAAGACAAAAAACACACACCAAGCTTGAGTAACCTTACGAGTATAAATGATGGCACGTTCAGGAAATTCTTTCCGCTGACGACGCGCAATTCTTTCAATAATAGTGGGTGGGTGATAGAGACTAATGGTAAAAAAGGTGAAGAATGCTAGATTGACCAATAAAGGATACAAAAAAAGACCTAGATTTTTTCCCGTTAGAAACGTAACAACAATCACCAGGGCGGCTGTGGCAACCCAATACAAAGACATACCCGAATCACTCTGCCCATTCTTGGCGTCTTTAGTGAGCAAAAAACGAAACACCATTAGAACTAACAAGAAACCTGCTATCACTCTTGGCTGAAACTCTTGCAACCCAAAATAAACCAAGAATGGATAGAGGACAAACAGTGACCCAATGCCGACTCTCAGCAATACGGTTTTAGTCATTCCTTAATATTTTACAAACGGCATTAACGATGTCCCCAACCGTACTAACTGACTTAAAGTCTTCTGGCGCGATCTTCTTACCCGTATAAGCTTTTAACTCAATGACCAAATCAACCGCATCAATACTATCAATGTCCAACTCTTCATAAAGCAACGAATCCTCAGAGATTGAATCAGCATCCACTTCAAATAAATCAACCAATATAGTGCTGACCTTTTGGTACACCTCGTCTCTAGCAGTCATATCCTTAATTCCCGTCTTGCCGTTGGCTATTAACGAGTAACACCAGATTATTTACACTAGAAAAGTGTTGCCTGGTTTCCTCAGCCTCAGCCTTCAGTTTAATGCCATAACGCTTTTGTAGCGCGACGCCAAGCTCCAAAGCATCTATCGAATCGAGACATAAACCTTCATTAAATAAAGGCTCTGAACTAACAATATCATCCGTAGTGATATCTTCGAGTTCGAGCGTATCAATAATAAGTTGCTTTAGCTCTATCTCAAGTACTTTCATGTTTATCGATATTTAATTTTGCTGAAAAGAAGTCTTCCAGATAACAGGTCAAATGCCGTGCGCCCAAACTAGGACTTAGTGCCATAAACTGATCCATCTCAACATCATCTAACACTTGGAAAGAGAGATGGAATTTTCTTTCTTTAGGAATATGATACCACTTATGCTGCTTACTTAAAGTAACAGGTTCACACTGAATAACCACTGGCGTGGGAACAACACCAGAACGTACAACAATATTTGCGGCACCTCGCTGAAAAGACAAGTCTTGCCCTGGTTGAGTACGCGTACCTTCGGGAAAAACAATTAATGCACTGCCACTTAGCAAAGATTGCTTTGCACTTTCCATCAGTGTCTCTGCACTATCATTAGTGATATACCCCGTCAGCGTTACAAACCCACGCATGGCGGGGTTCATCATCAAACGACTTTTAACGATGCAATCAGCATGGGGTATAAATGCAACTAAAAACACCACATCTAACAATGTCGGATGATTGGCAATGACTAAAATACCCGGGCGTTGCAACTGATCTAGATGATCAATATCCCATGTCAGAATACCTAACAAACGCATGATATGGATATAAACTCGAAATGTCCAATGCACTAGCTTACGAGCTCGCAACTGGCGTTTAGATACCCCGCCCGGCAACAAATAAAGCGCCGGCAATGCCAGTAACGGCACAATGACACCACCCATACCAAACAGCGTGAATGCAGTCGCCGTTGCAATTAACCGCCAACAATAATTTATCTTTCGCATCATTGGCCCGCTAGTCTCTAGCTAATTGCCAGATAACATTATTATGCTCAATCAACAATTCTGTTTGTTTTGTTGCAAGAAACGCTATCAAACTAATGGGCGATGGATTAACACGAGACTTATCTCCATCTAGCGGCAACTGTTGCAGCAATAGATTAACGCCATCTGATCGGGTCATGACAAAACTAATAGCATATGGCGTTTTTGGCAAACTCTGCTCCTCCCGATAGATCTCAGGCAATAACACATCACAAATAACACAAAGCACCTTGTCCGCGCCACTCAGAAGAATACCTGCAGCTTCAAGCAATACAGGAACCAAACTTTGTTGACCCGCCGCGATGGTGCTGATATTAGCCGTTAAGCCCGCCTGGATGGACAAAACACCACAGATAGCATTATGCACAGCCAAACTAAAATGCATCGGCGAAACCGGTTGATGATCAACTAATTCAGTCAGCACTTTCAATGTCCGCTCAATGTCACCGTGCTGCGAACAATACACAATAGGTATATCCTCACCATCTTCCAAGTGCTTCATGATTTCACTGGCACAAGCACGACCTAGTAAGCTCAGACGACGACGTAACATGGGGGGAATCATTGCTACATCTGGGGTTTCAGAAATCGTCAATTCAGACAACGTATCAACGGCTTCATCAGAAAATGTAGCTTGCCAACCAGACCATTCAGAAATAGCAAATGAGGTCGTCATGTTTTAATTCTTGTTGATTGTCGTTGTCATGATTTGATGGTCAAGTTTTCCTGAAGTAAATTTAACCTGTAGGTCGCGAATTATAATTCAAGCTGCAATCGGTGTCTTAAATAGATCTCGGCAATGTGATTTCCACCGGTAGTCATTGATGTTCGTCTTGCTCAGCACATAATTTCCGTGGAGACTTAATGGTGTTTCAACATCTACTGCGGCTTGAACACGGTAACCTTTATAGTAGTCTCTGAAAGGTATTGCCAAGTTAACTTTCATAGGACGCCAAAAACGCTGGAATTGTTGTCTTTATACTAAAGCAATCTTTTTCCAGAGAGCATGCAAAACCGGGGGAGGCATTCAGAAAAGTAGACTTCAAGTAGTAGAAATATAATAACGTTCGTTGCGTTTTGTCTGTTTATTTATAATATGTAAAAGCAGTAAGGTGAGACTGGAGTTTTCTGCATTGCTATAATTGATCGGCTTTATCGATTCAATTAGACGGGTTAAAATTACAGAGTGAAGCTATGCCAGAGCTTGATTCAATTCATGTTTATCAACTGAAAGTTTGGATTCAGGAAATTAGCCCAATGGTTTGGCGGCGCTTGTTGGTTCGCAGTGATAGCACAATAGCCGATCTCCATTACATAATTCAGATCGCAGTTGGCTGGGATGATGTGCATCTGAATCGGTTCCACATTCGTGGCAAGGACTTTGGGGTTTACCATGATGGCGGAATGGGGTTTGCCGATAATCCTGAGCAAGTGTTTCTTTCCGCTTTTAGTTTTCGAACACGCGAACGCTTTCTCTATGAATACGACTTTGGTGATGCTTGGCTGCATGAAGTTCGTATTGAGAAACGTCTTCCGCTCGATCCTAAGCGAACTTACCCGGTCTGCATCGATGGCAAACATGCGGCGCCGCCGGTAGACTGTGGTGGTGCGCTGGCTTATATGCAAATACGGAAAGAACTCAAATACCACGCACTGTTTAGCGACAATGGAATGAATGATGACTTTGACGACGAAAACGACTGGGAAGACGAAGAGTTGTCGGACTATCAATCGTTTGATCCTGATAGCTTTTCCCGCCGCGAAATCAATGCTCGTTTACAGCAATACGAGAGGGGCGACCGCGATTGGCTATTTTCATCCTGAAAGGAGGAAGCCATGAAATTCAAGATTCAGTTGATCACCCAAGGTGAAACGGGTGAGACGATCCATGAACTAGCTTGCCTGGAACGGGACACTGAGGGACTCGAGGCAATTGGTATATCCTTAGCCGAGGCTAAGACTTTACTTGCCGACCTGCAGAAACAGGTTGTTGAACAACAAATTGCCGTTTTTCTTTCCAATCGACAACAGTGTCCTCACTGTGCTCAGGCGTTTCGACATAAAGGCCAGCATCCGGTGGTATTTCGCACACTGTTTGGGAACCTGAAAATTCCCAGCCCGCGCTGGTTCCAGTGTAATTGCCAGCCGCACAAAACCCGCACGTTCAGTCCACTTGCCGATCTGTTCACCGATCACTGCTCACCCGAACGCTTGTATCTGGAAACGAAATGGTCAGCATTGGTATCTTTTGAACTTGCTGCAAAGCTGCTCGAAGACATATTGCCTACCGGTACTCACGTTCGAACGACCAGTGTGCGCAATCATCTGCAGCGCGTGGCTAAGCGGGCCGAAGCCGAGCTTGGTGAAGAGCGGTTTGCGTATATCGAAGGTTGTCCGCGAGATTGGGCTGCATTACCTCGGCCTCCGGCACCACTCAGCGTCGGGATTGATGGTGGATACGTGAGGAACTGGAATGACAAAAAGACCCACTTTGAAGTGATCGTAGGTAAATCCATCCCTGAAGAAGGTGCCAGCAAATGTTTTGGCCTCGTGCAATCCTATGACGACAAGCCCAAACGACGACTCTTCGAGATGCTTAAGGGCCAAGGCATGCAACTGAATCAACAAATCGTTTTTTTCTCTGATGGCGGCGATACTGTACGTAATCTACAGCTCTACCTTAACCCGGAAGCCGAACACCTGCTGGATTGGTTTCATGTCACGATGCGTTTGACCGTACTTAATAAGACCGCCAAAGGCTTGCCGATGACGTTTGAGGATGATGATAAAAAGCATGAATTGAGAGAGCCCACCTTAAAAGTAATTGAAAGTATCAAATGGTATCTGTGGCATGGCAATGTCTACGAAGCACTCCAACATTTGGAAAGCCTGGAAATGGATCTGGACGTGGCGGCCGATGGGGGAAATAAAAATTTAGTTACACGCAAGCTATTGCGAGCGGTTGAAGAATTCCACACGTACATTGCCAACAATCAAGCATTTATCACGAACTACGGTGAGCGCTATCGTCAGGGCGACCGAATCAGTTCAGGCTTCGTTGAGTCAACCGTAAACTATGTCGTTGCCAAACGCTTTGCCAAGCGGCAACAAATGCAATGGAGCACGAAGGGTGCACATTTACTTTTGCAGATGCGAACCAGGGTGCTCAACGACGAATTGGAGCAAACATTTAGAGAGTGGTATCCCTGTTTTCGGGTGGAGCACAATGAGGTGCTCAAAAAAGCGGCTTAGCCTCCCCCGGTTTTGCATGCTCTCGTAAGGTTCTGCCAAGTTAACTCATGCTAACCGAGAAAATCTATAGGATTATAAATGATCCCACTATCCTTTAATCCAACCAGATCGATATTCTCCGCATTGAGAGAATGTTCTGCCGCTAGGACCCCAAGCTCGCCTATAGATGTTTCTGAGTTGAGCATATCAATATACGGTTGTGCCTGGTCAGCTGTTGGGGGTGATCCCACGACATGGCTCCATAGCAACGCAACTACTTGCTCAGGTGTATTTGCGCCGGCAGCCGTTATTGCCAGGTCAGCAAGACCTTCGTAGCTTATACCGCTGTCAAAATAGGAAAGTCCTATTCCAACAAAATTTGCATTAGAAACACTTCCAGCCCCAAAAACGGCCCCGATCAATTTTGCAACATTGCCAGCAGGACCATCCAGGTCAAACGCCACGCCTGAGTCGGCGAAGATTAATCGCTCAATATTTTCTAGTGTATCTCGCCCTTCATTTCCAACTCCTGATCGCTGATCGGTAACAATCAACTGATCAGCATCAAGTTGGATTACATAACTAGACAGGGGGCCACTGTATATAGCATCATCAATGCCCGCATCGCCAAAAAGGCGATCATTGCCAAGAAAACCTTCTAGCTTGTCATTTCCAGAACCACCCAGCAATAGTTCGTCAAAGGATCCGCCAGCAAGTGTGTCGTCACCGCGCCCACCGTAAAATACATTAATGTCATTAGATAATGGTACAGCTGTTAGTACATCATTCTCTATATCATCGATGTCAATTGGCTTATTAACTCCACTTGCAAAGCCGTCAACAACAAAATTATTACCAACTTGTTTTCCTCCCAATAGAATAGATGGGTCGCCCGGTTCGGCTAAAATTCTCAACCAATTATCGGCATCAACACTGTCAATTATTTGGCGGTAATAGTCCATAGAATGAAGGTCAGCGTTAACACTTACACTTCGCGTATCATTTCCCTCAAAATGGATATTACGCCCAGGATGAAAAAGACCTAAGTCTGGTACTGGATCACCATTAATTTCAATATGTGTTATGCGTTCTTTGTCGTCGCCAATGCCAAATCCATAAGAGGGAGCTGCAAAAGTAACTGCAGAATATGTAACTGCAGGATTCTGGTCTTTTTGGTGAGTTTCCATGTAATGAGTAGCCATAGCTCCACCTAAACTATGACCCGTCACATAAACCTTATTGATTCCATTGCTACTATTCGATATAAATTTATCGAGCTCAGTAATAAGTGGCTCTAGCAATTCATAATAATCATCCTTACCTTTAAATGAATCATCAAAAGGGTTCCCCCACTGCTCTCTATCTGGATAAAAAGCATTTTCAGGATCAACAGGATTGTCTTCACTATTATCATTTGTGCCGCGAAAAGAAATTACGACAGCATCATCAGAACGTGCTACAAAAGCTGCGGCATTACCATTGGTATAAAAACCGTTGCTCATTCCATTCGCTTGTATAACCTCTTTCAGATTTAATTCATCATGATTAATGTAAAAAAATGATCCGCTATTCGATTGAAAGTTAAAATCCAATGGCTGCCAACCTTGATCTTCGATATCAGCAAGTGCTTCATCAGCAAAGGGGCTGAAGTCATTAATAATTGAGTTCTCGTGCTTTTCTAGGTGATATGCCGCTTTAGAAAAATCCGCCATCTCTCGAATCATGCCAACTTCTTCTGCGCCTGTTACCAGTTTTTCATCGACACTAAGTTCAGACATAAATATTTCACTGGCAGTCTTGGGTGGGGTACTAGGGACAGGGCTTGTAGTAGTGCTAGCGTTATTAGTGAAAAAAAGTATATCGCCATTTAGATTGCCTACAAAGGCGTCTAAATCACCATCACCATCGATGTCAGCAAAAGTAGGGCTGGGATGTCCACCCACATTATTCAGGCCAAATGGGTCACGGCTATCAAAAGTAAATGTCGGATTACTGGCTGTCCCCGTGTTTCTGTAAAACACTATGCTTCCAAAATCTGTGTGGCCAGACCCTTGACCCACGAAGGCATCTAAATCGCCATCGCCGTCAATATCAACCAAGGTAGGGCGAGTTGTTTCAGTTGCACCCAATTGAGCCCTGTTCAAACCATACGGATCCCAACTGGCATCGGCAAACACTGGATTACTGGCTGTCCCTGTATTTCTGAAAAATATTACTTGACCTTGTTGATTGCCTATATATGCATCTAAATCACCATCGCCATCTATATCATCAAAGTCGGAGCGGGCAAAACCCCACACGTCTAACTCTAAGTCTGTGCGGACAAACAATGGGTTGCTAGCTGTCCCTGTATTTCTATAAAGAAATGTATCGCCAATTCCTCGGCCCACAAAAGCATCTAAATCACCATCGTCATCTATATCAACCAAGGTGGGGGCTGAATGACTCCATACATCAAGCGAGCTAAATGGCTGGATACTATACGCCGGACTATTAGCTGTTCCTATGTTCTCAAAAAAAAGCGTTTCTCCAGATAAAAAACCACCTCCATCACTACCCACAAAGGCATCTAAATCACCATCGCCATCTATGTCGCCAAAGGTAGGGTTGGCATACCCACTCACATTACTTAAGCCAAATGGATTTATTGAAGTAAAGGTAAAAATCGGATCTGACATGATAATGCTCCACTAATTTATTGGGATTATATTGTGCTGCTAAGTTGCTTGGTTCTGAAGGTTAATATGCCAGCGTAATCGCAACACTTGTCCGTCCAATAAATCGAAACTAACTCAGTTAGCGTAACGAACTGGCTACGAAGTAGAACTGGCTACGAAGTAACGAAATCAACAATTTAAAATCCAGCCGATATTGCGTCTGGTAGAAAATCGTTTACCGTACCGACAAGAGTTATGGAGTTGCCATCGTAAAAGTAGATGTTATTATTTTGTTCACCCAAAGCATTACCATTTTCGTATATGCGAGCATGGTAATCTTCAATTTCTTGTGATGCTGGATGATTGGGAAAAAGATTATCAAACTCACTTTCCGCCCAATTAAACAGTCGATCTGAGTCAGAGGAAATAGAATCAATGTTTACCCCTCGTTTCATGGTCGCACCTGTAATTACTCCGTTAATATCAAGTGTTGCATATCCGGCAAATTCACCAGCAGGGAACTGCTCGGACCCAAGGAGATAAGCCGTATTGCCACTGAACCCAATAAGATCACCATCCATGCCCGCTGGAACCCCAACAAGACCGTGAACATTAGTAAAGAAATCGACGCCAAAGTTGAGTCCATCATTGAAATCTGGCGGTAGTAACATAATGTTTTGAACGCCATCGTGGGTTGCGACATATAAGGTTTCTCCCTCGGACCAAATATCTCCTAATGGTAGCGGCTGTCCAGTTGAAACGGAAGTGGGTGTAAGTTCGCCAGTTTCAAGATCAATCTCATGAATAATGATAAGGCTATCGCCTGAAATGCGACCAACACCATCAGGACTGATGTCAAAGCCATTAGCCTCTATCAGTTGGTTTAAATTGAAAGCGAGATCACTGTGTATTAGACTAACAAGCGTGGAGTTTCCAGTTGATAGATCGATCTGATATAGTAAACTTGCTGTAATCGCAAACACTCGCCCATCGGGATGAAATGCGATATCGGTTAAAGGAAGTCCCGTCTCAACAAGAAGTGTGGTGGATTTAGTAGCAATATCCCAGCGATAAATCGCGCCCATTTCTGTCGTAAGGTAGATACCTGAATCATCTACGGGTGATGGATTGAACTGATCTCTGGTATTTACAGGAGAAACAGTCCATTCAACTTCATTGCCATTGGCATCAAAGCGTTTTTTGTTAAGATCGGTTGAGTTCTTAGTTTCCCAGGTCACCAAAAAACCACCATCACTGGTCCCGACTACAGAAGATTCCACGATTTCATTTTCGTGTAAAATGACAGGGAAAACAGATTCCACGCCGTCATTGACATCATAACGACGACCTTGAATTGTAGTATCCAAAGATTTCGCGTTGCCCTGCCAGATTATCACGAGGCTGCCGTCAGTTAAAAGAGTTGCCGAAGGTGATAAATCACGATTACTACCTGTAGAGGCAATCGAAAACTTTGTACCTAGCTTATTACTGTTAGCATCATAGCGCTCAGCATAAGTGACATAACCCTCACTCCATCCATTACCAGTTACCCAGGTCATCAAAAAACCACCATCTGCGAGTGGAATCGCATCGCTTAATATTCGATATTCTGGCACCGGTAAACCTGGCCAAGGTTCTGTCCATTGGAATTGAATTCCTTGCTTATTGCCGTTGACATCATAGCGCTGCCCGTAAAGACCAAAGGTTGCCATGAAACCACCGTCTGCTATCTCCCACACCGCCGCGCCAGTAATCCCATCATAAGATTTTTTTAAATCATCTAAAATCATAATTTTTTCTCAATAAACAACATGCTGTTAATAAACAAGCTACGTAGACTTCCAAAAGGTGAAAGTCATAGAAATAATTAAATTACTACTTCTCCAATGCATTATGTTAAGACTACCTACAGTAGTAGTACTTGCTAGACTAGGTTCGCAGCCAATAATCTGTCTTACTTGGTCGAGAGTCATGCCAACTTGAATAGCATTAAATCTATCTATCGTAAAATTTTCTGTTTTACAGATTGCACTGACTTGAGTATCGTTTGGTGTCGTTGAACTTCCTAATCCAAGCACGGTGAGCTGGTCTATACGTATTACTACATTAGAATATGTTCTACCTCCAATAACCGTTACGGAATCCATAGTCAAAGTATTTGTTGTTGGATCAAAGGTGTTGCCGGCCGCGGCTACTGCAGAAGGAAAAACACTGACAAGTAAGAAAATGGCAGAAATATTTTTTCATTTTTATATACATTTTTGTTTGTAATTTAATAGCAAATCTATTTGCAACGACGCAACGACGCAACGACGAGGTCAGACGCGGTTGATTCGTTTATTCTAATTTTTTTGAGTGGCAGTCACTTTTGTACATATTAAACGTTCTTCGTCTTGTTGCAGAAACCATCAAAATTTGTAATTTCCTTGTTCATTTGGTTGTATTCATAAAGAACTAAAAGTGCCAAACTCAACATTCCAACAACGCTCATATCAATGCAATTCTGCCTCATAACCATCAAATTTAATTTATGCTAAACCTACAATCACTTCTTTTAGAAATCTTTAGATCTTCCCCTTACATAATTTAAGCAATTTTTATACCAAGTTATTAATATATTGAAATAATAGAATATTGTTTTTGAAAATAAAACCCTCCATAGCAACTGTAAATTATTCCGACACTTCTTGGCCGATTTCTGGGTTTTGGATGGAAAAGTGTAAAGTTGACCGATAAGCCAAAATTAGGCGTGTTTTGAAAGTAAGTTTGCAGGACGACTATACGTCATCTTGGGGGGGCAATGTCTTTCGACTCGTTAACTTTTAGCCATTAGTTAACTAGTTTTAATGCGTCAGTCCGAGAAATAATGCATGCGATTGACATGGGTTAGTGCATCGTCAATTTTTTCAATGGTCGGGCTGATAGGTCAGTGGCTCAATGGAATCGACTGTCCGCTTACTCTTGGTATGCAGTCATTTGGTAATATGGAGCGAATGGCTTCAATGGGTCGATGAGCGACCTATCACCTAAAATTCTACACTCTTGATTCCATAACCCGAAATAAGGAATCAAGTCATGATGAATACTACACAAATTCAAAACCATAGAGAACCCTGGAACAAAGGCAAGCTAGTGGGGCAGAAA
>JAJFJG010000001.1 GCA_021774265.1 Nitrosomonas sp. | reverse complement strand
AAAGCTTACAGCGAAGCCTAGCGACCTGATCGATTCAATGTCAGAGGAACTCAGCGCAAAACTTATCCAGGTCAGCGAGTCGCTGAAAGACACGGACAACCGCAATGTAGTGCTGCGTCAAAAAGATGGAAAACGACACTGGCGTTTGCCCACTACCAACAAAGCTATATTGCTTCACAATCCTTTCTTCCAGCAAATGCCAACTACAGCCTTGGTTGATGCTTTGCGCATGGTTGACCGTGATACGCAGTTTATTGACTGCTTCGAGCACGTACTGGGTAAAGCAAACCCCAGCCGTTTGCAGGAAACCGACCTGTTCGCAATTTTAATCGCCAATGCCACTCATCAGGGAATCTACAGCCTTGCTCAGATCTCTGACCGTAGTTATGAACAGATGCGAGCCATTCAGGCTAACTTCCTGCGGCCAGAAACCTTGCACCAGGCAAACGACATCATCAATAATGCAACTGCCAGGTTGCCGATATTCAAATACTACAACATCCAGGAGGATATGATTCACGCCAGCGCAGATGGTCAGAAGTTTGAATCCAAACGGGAAACATTTAAAACCCGCTACTCATCCAAATACTTCGGTGCCCAGAAAGGCGTCTCAGCTATCAGTCTTAACGCCAATCATGCAGCGGTTAATGCCCGGGTGATCGGTACCAATGAGCATGAGTCCCACTTTATCTATGATCTGCTTAAGAACAACAGCAGCGAAATTATCCCGGATGTACTGTCAACGGATTCGCACGGGATTAACCACGTAAATTTTGCGCTATTAGACTTATTTGGCTACCGTTTTGCCCCTCGCTATGCTCAGTTCAGCAAGGTCATCAATGAGATGTTTGATATCAGTGAAGACAGCAATAACAATGTGTTGATGAAGCTGAAGAAAGCGATCAACACCCGAGTAATCAAAGAGTACTGGGACACGATCCAGCGTATCGCCGTTTCATTGCACAAACGGACAACAGACCAGGCCACTCTCGTGCGTAAACTTTCAGGCTACAAAAGTAATCATCCGCTTTTGGAAGCTCTCAGCGAGTATAATCGTTTAGTAAAAGCTCAATATCTGCTGGATTATATTGATGATGCCAGTCTGAGAAATCACGTTCAGCGGGCTCTTAACCGCGGTGAAGCCTACCACCAACTGCGGAGAGCACTCAGTAATATCAACGGTGATCGCTTCAGAGGCAACAGCGACGAGGAAATTCATCTGTGGAATGAATGTGCCCGATTGGTATCCAATGCCATCATTTATTTCAACTCGTCGGTGCTAAGTGAGTTGCTGGACAACTTTGAAAAGAGAGGGAAAAAAGACTGGCTGGAAATTGTGAAGAAGTCATCGCCAGTTGCGTGGTTCAATATTAATTTCAAGGGAACTTACTTGTTTGATGACAAGAAAAAACTCCCCTCAATGAAGGAACTTATGAAGTCTATTGAAGGATATCAGCCAGTTCAGAAAAGTAATACACCTCCGTAGCCCATGCTATTATTGGGTTACAGAGGACAATGTCCGTTTTGGGTGGAAAATCCCTAGTACCCCTATATGGTGAAACGATTGCGATACTGGATGCTGATACCGGCGCACTCAAATTACTGATCACGCCGGATACTGATTCAATCGGCAATGTTATTCACCGTTGGATCATGTGGCTGCATACCGCGAACGTTTTTGGTTTGCCAATGCAAATACTGATTTGCATAACCGGACTGATAGTAGCAACGTTGTCTATTACCGGTGTCATGATCTGGATGAAAAAGAGAAAAGTACTTAAGAAAATCGCTAAAAATATACGAAGTAGTAAAAAAACAGCGCTTGATTCGGGTATTTCGTAACGCCTTCTTGATACATAACATCCTGAAGACTCTGCTGGAGTTGTAATGTGTAGTTTTCTTAGCAACATTTGTTCAGAAACTCTCACGCCTCCTTCCTATAAGGAAGCTGAATTATACGTTCTGCTTTATCGTCCAGGTATAATTAACTTGGCAGCACCTTTTAAGAAACAATGGTTTTCCTTAGTAAAGAACAATAGTTTCTCCGATTTATTTATTAAAACGACCGGTCATAATGAAATTATGGAATCGCCTGGAGAATTATTATGAAAACTACAAAGTTATTCACTATTTCGTCAATGTTTGTTTTTTTGATCACCGCTCTCACTGCTTCATCAATGTTTGTTCTTTTGATCGCCGCTCTATTAATGAATTCTTTTCCATCTGCGCAAAATCATGAGAAGAACATAAACCATGGGGCATTGGCCATCCAATATAAAGATTTAGCTCAAGAGATGCTAACTAAAATGGAAGAAAAACAGTCAATACTTACAAGCAAACCAATATCCAGTTATTTTGGAAAGACTGGAATGAGTCATAGAGCAAGATTAATGAATCAGATTTCTGAGTATGAAAAAACTGCGATTGAATATTCCCAGAAAGCTCTATATCACCAAAAGATAGCAGATAAGAAAATAGATGAATGGTTCGTTGCAAGGTCGAATCAACACAATCAGCAAAACAATAAAAGTTCTCTTTGAAGAATTGATGTATTAAAATTATTTACAATTAATCTCAAATCTAATCAGGCAGAAATTTTTTTATAATTATCTGTCTAATTAGATTTTTTGGTAATCCGAACTAGCATAACTCAGCAATTCGTTAGCGAGTCTCTACAATCCATGCGTGTGTTGCTCGATAAAATTGCGATCAAACCAAGTACCTAGGCGCATAGCAACAAGCCATTGGTTTAACGATAAATGTAACCTATTGATTGCAAATACATAAAAATATGCAGACTGTTAAAAATCAAGATAGAGCATATAAACTCTTGCTTAAGAGATGGATCTTAAAAAAATAGTCTGATTCTACGAACATCCTTTTTGCTCCTTAAAAATCTTCAATTGACCGAGTTATATGAAATAAAATGAGTTTATTTCAATGATTTTTTAAGCACAGAGAAACCCCAACACATCTAAGTCAATAAATTGTGTGCCAAAGACAAAACCTATGGTACGGTGAAAAGTATTTCTAGCAAGAGGTAATCAATATGGGCCGGACTGGCGCTTTACTTCCATTATCGCGAGAACATCATACATCACTGGTGATGGCACGAACCGCTCGAAGGGCAGCAGATGATAGTAGTAATGCTGTTTGTTTGGCAGCATTAGCTGATATGGAGACGCATTGGCATACTCTAATGGCTGAACACTGTAAGCGAGAAGAACAACTAATCAGAATAGCGGCAGAGACTCTCAACTCTGAATCAGTCGCACGTATTCTTACTGAACATGCTGAGCTTCACATGCTTACTTGTGGGCCTTGTTTACTTGAACCTACGATTCGTCTACGTCGATTTGCAGATCTTGTTGTTTCTCATGTACGTTATGAAGAACGTGTAATTTTTCCTCAGCTACAATCGCACCCTAGTATTGCATCTGTGGATACACTAAACCCTATTAATTCGAAGAGGTGACGATCTTGAACTTCCCTGACTTTTATGAACAAGCGCCTACCGTGCGTACCTACGATCCATTCGCTGCCATGTTGGGTGCCGCCCACGAAGGTATGCTTGAATATCACTATTTGGATGCTGTGCGCCTGGCTGGACACTCCTGCCCTACCGTTGCCGGTGCTTTTCTGATCGGACGCGCGGCATTGCTCGCACTCTATCCTGATGAACTTGCCGAACGTGGCAACATTGCCGTGCATATGCCTGCACGGGAAGATGAAGGAACCACTGGTGTCATGGCACAAGTACTGACACTACTCACCGGTGCTGCTGCTGATAATGGCTTTCAGGGAATCATGGGACGTTTCAAACGTAGGGGATTACTTAGTTTTGCAGATCATCGCGAAGGCGAAGCAATCATTTTTAAGCGCCTCGACAATGATAAGAGTGTCGCAGTGACACTCGACGTTTCCTTAATACCAGCCGACCCTTCTCAAGGAGAGCGATTGATGGATATAATGCAGAATTGTGCTGATGCTTCCCAACAGGAGACTTTCGCCAAAGTGTGGCAGGATCGCGTACGGCGCCTGCTACTGGAATTTCCCGATGATCCACGCGTGATACATGTCACGCCGGCAAATTGACAGAAGCAAGCACTACTGATTCTTTAAATCAAGCAAGCCAGATATGCGTGTTAGCGCTGTTAGCGCTGTTAGCGATTGATATCAAAGAGTAGAATGCGTCGCATTAACATACGAAAAAAACAAAGATAAGCTACGCATGAAATATTCGTATTATAAATATATGAATGATTATTTTTTCTTTATCTTCAGGATTTAAATCTAAGTCGATTTTTAAACGCCCATAATACTATGACAAATACGGAGTGCAATTTGTGTTTCTAACACGCGGAAATTATAAATTTAGTATTATTGGCGGCCTGCTATTGCTAGGGTTGACCTTGGTGACAGGTATAGCTATCTATAACGTTATGCGACAAGAACTTGAAACCACTCTAGGTAGGGGACTTTTTGTCGCATTACAAAGCAAAACTCATTTGCTTGAGGATCAAATTGAAAACGCCGTGTTTGATACTCGTGCATTAGTTACCCGCCCTTTCATAATTCAAACGATACAACAACTCAATGAACAGCCAGGAAATAGCAGTACATTACTTGGGTTGAAAAAAGACATTAACTCACTGCTATTGGCTGGTTATACAGCCGCCACTGTTTACGATAAAGAAGGCAACCAATTGTCGCAAGCCGGGGAAGCTTCTCAAAACACTGATAAATTATTCTTATTAAATGAATTTAATAAGAATTATCTATTATGGGACGATCAGTTTATTCTTCGTATGACGGAAGATGTGCTTGATCAGAATGGTTTCCTTGTGGGTAGTATTACAACAGAGAAAGCCTTACCAAAACTCACTCGCAGCTTTAGCGAAATAAGAACCATTGGAGAAACAGGGGAATTTATTTTATGCGCACCACCCAATGATGGTAAGCATAAGATGAGCTGCCTAATAAGCCAGGTAAATGGTGTGAAATACAAGCAAATAGCGTATGTTAATGAAAATAAATTTTTTCCTATGCAGTATGCACTAACAGGCATGAATGGCGTAACGACCGTTGAAGACTATCGCAATGTCTCGGTTATTGAAGCATATGCACCACTGCATGCGACTGGGTTAGGTATGGTATTAAAACTGGACGAAGAAGAGTTACTCAAACCGATAACTGAACGGTTAAAGATTATAATTTTGTTTCTTTCAGGACTCATTATCGTTGAAATATTGTTATTAAATTGGTTTGTACGAAGGCTCATTAATTCAGAAAGAGAAGTTCACTCTTCTATGAAGAAAGCTGAACAGGTTTCTAAGGTACTGAGTCACAAAGAAATCGAATTACATGAGCGCCTAAAAGAAATAACTTGTCTTTATAATATTCGTCGCAGCATTGGGCCAGAATTATCTGTAGATAACCTCTGTAAAAAAGTCTTTGAGCATCTTATACCAGCCATACAATTCCCTGAGATTGCAACGGCAGTAATAGAACTCGATGGTTGGAAATTCACTTCTAAAAAATACAGTCAAGATTTTATACAACACCCTTTAAAATCTAAAATTGAAGTTTCCAATAAACCTCGTAATCACTGGCGTGAAGAACGAAATGCAGCCTGCACTTGTCGGTCTGAAATTAGTGTTAATGGAAAAATATGTGGGCAAATACGCGTGTTTTATCCTGTGGATAAACCGCTTTTGACATGGGAAGAAAAAGAACTTATTGATGCCATAGCAAGTGACTTAGTGATATGGCTTGAACGTAGAGAAATCGATCAGCTTCTGCATGAACGTTTGAAGGAAATGACTTGCCTCTATGAAATTCATCGTGAAATGAAAATGGAATCATCTGTAGATAAAGTCTGTCAGAATATTTTTGATCATTTGATACCAGCTTTACAGTTCCCTAAGATTGCCAATGCTGTGATCAAACTCGATGACAAACGATTTACTTCAAGAAATCATGATAATGAACCAGCAAACAAATTGAAATCTAATGTCAGCATCAATGATAAATTATGTTTTGGATGTTATGGGCAACGTGACACCATCGGATCAGCTATGCAATCAAAGATTAGTGTCAATGGCGAAGATCGTGGTCAAATCAGCGTATCTTATCCAGAAGACAGGCCATATCTATTGCCGGAAGAGCAAAATCTTATCAATGCCATAGCAAGTAGCCTAGAGAGCTGGCTTGAACGTAAGCGATTAGAGCAAGCGCTAGTTTTTGTAGCAGAAGAGCAACTACACACGATTGGACAGGAATTACATGATAATCTTGGTCAACAGATGGCTGGAATAGGCTATCAAGCAAGTGCTCTGGAAAAGAAAATTCTTGCTTCGGGAAATGACAGCTTAGCAAAAGTGGCCGCTTCGATTGCAACGCAAGCACAATTAGCGGTTATACAGATCAAGCAGGTTGCGCAAGGATTACTACCATTTGAAATAGAGGCTAATGGATTAAAAGCCGCATTGCATTCTTTAGCTTCGAGAATAGAAAAGACTTACTCTATTACTTGTATTTTTACATGTAAAAGTGAAATAACTACTAACAATAATAATCTTGCACTTAACCTGTACCGGATTTCTCAGGAGGCTGCTAATAATGCAATACGTCATGGTCATGCACAAAACATAACTATCTCGTTGGTCTCTGAAGAAAAAATTCTCTGCTTGTCTATATGCGATGATGGTCGTGGGTTTATTAACATTGGTACAAAGCTTGAAACAACACGGGGAATGGGAATCAAAATCATGCAGTTTCGCGCCAAACAAATGGGAGCAGATTTGAAATTTCTATCGCGTACTGAAGGTGGTGTGGAAGTCCGTTTAGAAATTAATACAGATGAATTATTATGTCAAAATTGAAAGCTAAAGTAGCGTTGGTAGATGATCATGCTATGTTACGTCAGGGCATGGCAACGCTAATTAATATGGAACCTGATTTAGAAGTTTGCTTTGAGGCTGGTGATGGCGGCGAAGCACTGGCAAAACTTAAGGAAAATGATTCTGTTGATATCGTATTGTTAGATGTATCGCTTAAAACAGTATCCGGCTTCGAAGTAATAAAAAGCATACATGCGCTAACCCCCTCTTTATCTGTGCTTTTTGTTTCTATGCATGACGAAACAGTTTATGCTGAACGTGCCTTGCACGCTGGGGCACGTGGCTATGTAATGAAACAAGAACAAGGGGAAGTATTGGTTACAGCTATTCGCGAGGTATTGAAAGGAAATGTTTATCTGAGCAAGCAAATGCAAGCCACCCTACTGAATCGAATCACGACAGGAAGTTCAGAACCCGAAGAATTGATCAATACACTAACGCCAAGTGAATTTGAAGTTTTGCATTTAATTGGGTCTGGACATAGTAGTCAGGAAATTGCCAATCTACTTAGTCGCAGTATTAAAACAATTGAAACACATCGCTATAATATCCGTACCAAATTGAGTTTAAAAAATGGTGCCGACTTGATACGTTACGCCACTCGTTGGGTTTCTAAAGAGTATTAGAAGTCCTACTTATCAGCAGAATTTCCATTAAACAGACTATCTGCTAATAGTTTCCATTAGACAGAAATAATAGTTTCCCTCATATACATCCTAGCATTAGCTTATTTAGAATACGTAGAGGCTAAATTACTAGGGGGTGTCATTGTGAATAAAGGAAAATATTTTTCGGTTTTATTAACGCTTACACTATTGGTTGCTTGCGCGCCAATGGATACTAAAACATCCGCTCAGGATATAGAAGCTCATCACACCATTCAAAATGGCAGTAATTTTGATCACGATGCTTTGGCCAAAAAATATGAGGGTTTAGCTAAAGATATGCAAGCTAAGGTGCAAGAACAAAAAGAGGTCTTTAAACATAGATCACGTTCCAGCCGCTTCGGCAAGCGTGGTAAGAATATTAAATCTCATATAACGTATAAAATTGATAGATATGAAAAAGCTGCACAGGAGAATCTAGACAAAGCTGCATATCACAGAGAAATGAGCACAAATATAAATCAAGCTAATAAAAAGAATAAGGCTAAGGAAAATTTAAGCAACAATAATAGCTCTCTATAAAAAAACTAAATGAGCTAACTCAGACTTAATATGTGAAGTGGTTCCCCTTAACTGTACAACCTGAAGATATATTAAGCTCTAACATGGCTGGTTAATCAAGCTCATGCAGCTTGAGGAATTGCATGTTTCTGATAGTAAACTTCATCTGGCGCTGATCATCAAGACTTTGATGAAAACGTTCCTGATTGTACCGTTGAACTGTACTAGCTCAGACCTGATCTGACAGTTACCCGTTTTCTTAGGTGTCTGTCAGTTTAGATTTGAGCTAAATTTTTTTCAGCCCAAATCGATTGTCCATCAAGCAATGTTTCTAGTGGTGTGCGCCCACAGCACATTTTTCCTTGATGAGTGCGTTCATTGTTATAGTATTTCATCCCTTCGTCTAGATCTTTTTGTAGTTCCTCCATAGTTGAATATAGTTTTTTCCTGAATGTAATCTGATAAAACTCATTTAAGATGGTTTTGTGGAAACGTTCACAGATTCCGTTAGTTTGCGGTGACATGGCTTTTGTCTTGGTATGATCAATGTCGTTTATCGCTAGATATAGTGTATGCGTGCAGCGCGACCATCTAAAAATTTTGAATGAACCTCATTATCCTCAAGTATTTTCTATGAGGATAACCGATGGCACTACCTACACAGCAGCAGGAACATATAGAGGCTTGGCAAGCAAGTGAATTAACGCAGGTAGCCTATTGTCGCCAGCATAAGTTAAATTCCAAAACATTCTCGAACTGGTTGCATATTTGTCGCTCCCAGCAAGTCGCTCCAGCTGCGCCGACTTTGATTCCAGTCGAGATCAAACCACAAACTTTGTCATCTGGCACGTTGTGTTTACGCTTGACGCAAGGAAATACACTAGAACTGCCAGCAGATGTATCACCCCAATGGTTGGCAGAATTGTTTAAATGCCTGGACTGATTGCCAATCCGGGGAGGATCTGGCTGGCGGTCGAGCTGGTTGATATGCGCCGTGGTATTGATGGTTTATCGATGACGGTTCAGCAATTTTTGGAGCAAGCACCCTGCGCAGGCTCAGCTTTTATGTTTTGCAATCGTGCCAACAATCGCATCAAGGTGTTACTGTGGGATGGCACAGGTGTGTGGTTGTGCCAACGTCGATTACATCAGGGTAAATTTATTTGGCCGAAGTTAAATTAACGCTGTTTTGTGTTGACGCAAGCACAATGGAATTGGTTGATTGCGGGTGTCAATTGGCAGCGATTATCGGCGTTGCCGCCAGCACATTTGAAGGCTTAAAAAAACAACCAAGAGCCTTTATTCATAAGCAGATCAGCGGTATCTATGGTAAAATAAACCCTATGGAAGCGCTTGCTCAATTGGATCAGTTGAACCTCGATGCGGACACCAAAATGCGGGTTCAAATGCTGCTTGAACAATCGCAAAGAGAGATTCATTCTCAGCAACTCAAGATCCAAGCACTCACCATGGAACTGGCTTATTTACGCCGCATTCGGTTTGGCAAAAAGAGTGAGTCGTTGTCATCAAAACAAACCGATTTATTTGAAGAAACGTTGCAATCTGATTTGGCGGCTGTAAACGCAGAAATCGAACAGCTTGATCTGCCAGGAAAAACCAATCCAGTAAAGCCGCCGCGTTCTCGTGCTGGTCGCCAACCATTACCCGGTCACCTGCCGCGTATTGAACACCGCCACGAGCCGGAGTCTTGCCAATGTGATCAATGCGGCCATCATCTGGTTAAAATCAGCGAAGATATTAGCGAACAGCTGGATGTGGAACCAGCCAAATTCTTCGTTCACTGCCATATTCGCCCACAATATGCCTGCAAGACTTGTGAAACGGTGACCGCCGCACCGATTCCGCCAGCCATCATTGATGGCGGCATGGCTACCCGGCTTACTTGCCTGGGTGCTGACCAGCAAATACCTGAATCACCTCCCGCTCTATCGTCTTGAACAGATTGCCGCACATGAGCAAGTCACGCTATCACGTTCAACAATGGCGGAATGGGTGGGGCGTGTCGGTGTTGCCTTGCAGCCTTTGGTCGACAGACTAAAATGGCATCTTTTGCAAGGTAACACATTGCATGCCGATGAAACGCCGGTGGCACAATTCGATCCCGGCAAAGGCAAAACCCGCAAGGCCTATTTATGGGCCTACCGCAGCAATGATCTGGAACCGGGGCCACGTATCATCGTCTTCGACTATCAAGCCGATCGTAGTGGCCGGCATGCGCAAAACTTTCTGGAAGATTGGCAAGGCCATTTGATGGTTGACGACTATGGTGGCTACAAAGCGCTGTTCTCCGAAAAACAGACAAACCCCTGCATTGAACTGGCTTGTTGGGCGCACGCGCGGCGTAAATTCTTTGACTTGCACAAAGCCAATGACAGCTCTATGGCTTTCGAAGCGTTGCAGCGTATTGGTAATCTATATGCAATTGAAACGGAAGGTAAAAACCTGACCATCGAAGAACGCCAACAACTTCGCAAAGAAAAAAGCCTGCCCGAGTTGGAAGCGTTACACAACTGGCTGGTACAAACCCGCACCCAGACAGCAAATGGTGGTGGCTCTGCCAATGTGCTGGATTACACCTTGAAACGCTGGCCGAGTCTTACCCGCTATGCACAAACAGGTCATCTGACGATTGATAATAATCCCGTAGAAAACGTCATTCGAACTATTGCGATTGGCAAAAAGAACTGGCTATTTGCCGGCTCAGAACGTGCCGGTCAACGTGCAGCAGCTATCCAGACATTGTTCGGCACCGCACAACTCAATGGCTTGAATCCTTCTGCATGGCTCAATCATGTGCTTACAAAACTACCAACATGGCCCAATAGTCGTATCGATGAATTATTGCCACTAACATCGGAATTTATTGAATCACTAACGCAGAAATAATTACAGACGGTGGGGGCGGACGCTTAC